>NZ_CP018866.1:3990769-4297884 GCF_002250055.1 Sutcliffiella cohnii | reverse complement strand
TAGCAAAATAGATAATCATTAATTGTAAAATCAATGGCGTTCCGCGAAAGATCGATGTATATGCGTCTGCAAACCATCTTAAACCTTTTACATTACTAATTTTAAAAAGTGATAGAATGGTTCCGATGATAAATCCTAATACAGCTGATACTAATACAAATAATAACGTGACCCATATTCCACTTAAAATAAATGGAATAGAAGGCACGATTTTGAAAAAATCCAAATTCATGCCTTACACCTCATTTCTTCTCTATTCTATTTTATTCCTCTTCTGATATCCATTTTTGATGTAACTTTGCTAATTCCCCGTTTTCTTGCATTTCTGCAATGATACGGTTAAAGTCTTCAATTAGCTCACTACCTTTTGGGAATGCAATCGCCATTCCTGGAGTACCTTCACTTTCATCATCAAAACCTGCTAAATCTAGTTCTTTCACATACCCTTGACCAACAGCTTTGTCTAAGTAAACTCCATCAACACGACCTGATTTCAATTCTTGAATCATGTTAGGGACTTTATCAAGTACTTTAATTTCAAGGTTGATTTTCTCAGCTAATTTTTTTGCACCCTCTTCTTGAATGGTACCAAGCTGAACAGCAATATGTTTTCCTTCTAAATCAGCCATTCCTTTTAATTCAGAATCCTTTAACGTTACAAACATTTCTCCAGAACGGTGGTATTCTTCGGAAAAATCAACACTTTCTTTTCGTGTGTCTGTTGCAGACATTCCAGATGCTACGAAGTCAACTCGATTTGCTTGAAGTGCTCCAACTAATCCATCAAAGTTCATATCTTGAATTTCTAATTCATAACCTAATTCATTTGCAATATACTTTGCTAAATCAATATCAAAACCAACGATTTCTCCTTTGTTATCACGTGTTTCAAATGGTGAGAAATCTGCTGAAGTACCCATTAATAGCTTCTTTGTTTCTTCACCTTGCCCTTGTCCACATGCTGTTAATAATAAAATAGCGAAAACAGTTATTATTGCTCTTATAAATGATTTTTTCATTTAATCCATCCTCCCGAAAGTTATTCTAAGTTTTTTGTTTATTTATAATTATTCATAATAATGAATATTAACACATTCGTATGAATTTGCAATTAAAAATTTTCAGAAATGAATTATTCAGATTTTTCTATCTATAATAATGATTTACTAACCGTTATACTATAGCTGTAAAAATTCCTTTCATCACCATTTCGTGTATATGGGTTAGTATCTTTATACACTTTTAAATCGAAGTCACAGTTCCTACGCCAAAAAATGGGGCTCGTCCATTCGGGGCTTGAAAAATAAATTTCCCTCCAAAAATAAAAAAAGAGCCGCAAAATGCGATCTCCTTTAATTTCGATATAATCACCTACAAAGAAGTACCGTGCCCTCGTCAGTTTGTGGCGTAATTAGAAGTGGACACCGGGACGGATACCGTGGACACCGGGACACATACCGTGGACAAGGAACCTAGTATAGTAAATAGTTAATTACAATAAAAAACCACCGTTTTCATTGTAAAATAGAAGTACCTATCACAGAACTTCCAAACTACATTCCCTACCAAAGGAGATGAAAACGATGGTATATTCAACATTAAATCATATTCAAGGTAAGATTGGAAGTCGATGGGCGCAATTTGTGAGAGAGACTGGAGTAGAGAATATTTTGATTGTAGCGATTGATGCAGCTAAATATACTCCCAAAGCAATGATTGCTACGTTTTATGGAGAAATATTAGAAAAACCATTTGATATAGATGCATCTATGTCTGGTTTTACCAAGCTAAAAACTCTTATTGGAAGACATAAAGTAAAGGCTAATACACGAGTGGTGGTCGGCATTGAAACCACTGGACATTACTACGAACATTTAGTCTTTAAATGTCATCTCGAGGGGTATCATGTACGAACAATAAATGCAGCTACTACCGCCAAAGAAAGAGAGGCATTATTGAATTGGTCAAAGACGGATAACCTGGACTTAATGGCCATTGTACAATCTGTCATTCATGGTAGGGGTACCTCTAACGAGTTACCTACAGGAAATATAGCGAAACTTCGAAAGCTGACTAGAGCTAGACGGGAACTAACTTCAGAGCGAACTAAAACGAAGAATTTGATTCGTATGCATATGGATCATATTTTCCGAGAGTACCAAGGAAAAACTGTATGGATTAATGGGAAAAGAAAGATTTCTAAGCCTCTGACTGACGTGTTTGGTAAAGCGTCTAGATATTTAATGAGGCACTATCCTCATCCCTCTGACATCTTAAAGTTAGGGGAAGAAGGATTAAGAGACTTATCAATACGTGAGAATTTAAAACTCCGAGATAAGTCTATCCAACTCCTGTTAGAATATGCCGAAGGTTCCATCTCCCGTCCTAAGGAACAACTAGATGCTGATATTTTCTTGCTTAGTCAAAAATTAGATCGGCTAGATTTATTAGACGACCAAATAAAGGTTTTAGAACGTAAGATAGAAGAATTATTTATAGTTATGGATGGTGCAGTTGTTCTTTCAGTACAAGGAATTGGATTAGTAACAGGGGCAGAATTAGTGGCGGAAATCGGAGACCTCTCTGATTTTGATGAGGCTGGACAACTGATTAAATTGGCTGGTACAAATCCTATCGTTAAGCAGTCAGGAGATAACAGGCCATCTTATTACGGGGTTTCCAAACAGGGTAGGCGACCTTTTAGAAATATTGTTTATCAAGTTGGAAGGTCTTTAGCTGTAAATAACCCTGAGATGCAACAACGGTACCAGAAATTGAAGGAAAGAGGAAAACACTCGCGTCAAGCTTATATAGCTTTAGGTAACAGAATGATTAGACTTGCGTTCGCTATGATTCGTAACCATACTCTCTATCAAACAGAGGATAAGAATTATGTCCTTCTCGAAGAGATTAGTAAGAAAATCCGTAAAACGAATGTTAAAAAATTCTTTGAAACACATGTCTCACCCATTAAATGCGCTAGTTAATTATTTGTAGAGAAAGTATTTTATTGCGGGATAATTGATTTTTGAACATGGAACTTCTCTAGGACGTTAGATCACATTGTATTAGGAACCTGAGGCTATAAGACCTCGCGGGACAGCGTTATGGATCTTGTCCTATAAGTACGAATAATACGTGAAAGCTAAGTTTATATTCACTAGGCGGTATCAATGTAGGATGAAAAAAGCAAGATCCTTTCACGCCCTAGAGAAGTTCTATATAAGTTTTGTGATGGTTGAACCTTCAAAAAAATGGAAATAGAGGGGTTTTACTTAAAGTCGGCCTTTTTTAAGTAAAAAATAGCGATTGATTTATTTGCCATTATACGCTGTCCCCCCGACCCACCTCTACCCATACAACGTCGTATCCGTATTACACGCCCGTAACTTCGCTTCATTGTACAGATTATCAAATCTAATTTTCGCGACTCTTCTTT
This sequence comes from Sutcliffiella cohnii, assembly GCF_002250055.1. Taxonomy (NCBI): domain Bacteria; kingdom Bacillati; phylum Bacillota; class Bacilli; order Caryophanales; family Bacillaceae; genus Sutcliffiella; species Sutcliffiella cohnii. The sequence goes on along the minus strand of NZ_CP018866.1, from coordinate 4,294,445 downwards.
GAGAAAGCGGCAATGATTTATCGTTCATCAGCTTGTAATAATGGTCTAATAATCGCTTCTCTTTAGCTGTAACAAGTACCTTCATCCTCATCACCTCTCTAGTAATATATTCATGTTCCCTTTTCTATTCTACTTTCCCTCTTCCTTTTCTTCCGTTGTAGAAGCCTGTTTTTTCGCTTCACTTATGACCATTTCAGGTGGAGGTGATGGCGTTTCCTCTTCAACGACACTAGTTCCATTCAGTTTATCTTCATACGAAGGGATGCTTCGTTTATTAAATTTATCTTCCTGTAACGATTGGATATACGAAAAGCCTGCATACCCAGCTAGAAAAGAAGTGGACATTAAAAATAAGGTACTGTCAGAGCCGGTAAGTTCCATCGTAGCAAACGCTAAAGTCCCTGTTCCCATACCGACTAGCAAATCTCCTAGCACTCCTAACTCCACCGTAATAGGAGCAGACTCTTTATTTGCCCCAACTCTAAACCCTACTAAAAAAACAATAAAGCTGACAACGAGTCCAACTGACCTCGGTATTAATAAAACCCAATCCTGTTTCGTATTTTTGAACGTAAACCGATGTCTAAAATTCATTAAAATAATCGGCATTTGAAGAGATCCGTTCGCCTTCAGGTGACCGATCAATGCCCCTAACAAACTAATAAGTACAGAAAAAAAGAAAAAGTCCCAGTTAGATGAATACGGTTTTGTAAAAATATCGCTTAATCCCATCACTCCACCTCCTCTTTGGGGTACCAACCAAAAATGACAAAATGTATAGTGAACTACCTTGTTTTGTTGTCCAGAACCGAAATCGTGTTAAACAAAATTCGCGATATGTAGCTAATTAATCATATGCATGTTGTTCACAATTGATAACCTGTTGTCCAGAACCGGATGCTAATTAAAAAAGTACCCTACACACTCAGCCAAACAAATCTCCTTTAATGCCAACACTCGGACAAGGAACTTGTCCATCTGAACGAGCCAACGAATCTAAGCATGGACAGGGGGACACATACCAGGGACAGCGGGACACATACCGTGGACGAGGAACCTGTCCCCCCGTCCACAAAAAAATAAAATTACATATATCGACAGCGTTCGTTTTGTACTATAATAGATAGTAGAAAAGTATGGACGAAAATGATGAGGTGAGTAATATGTTACGAGGGTTGTATACGGCGACGGCGGGGATGATGTCACAGCAGCGTCGCATGGAGACGTTATCGAACAATATGGCGAATGCGAATACGCCTGGATATAAAGCAGATCAAACATCATTACGCGCGTTTCCGGAACTCTTACTACACGCGACTGGAAAAACAGAAGTGCCAACGCAAAAGCCGTTAAACTTACCATTCGCGCAACCGATCGGTGGGCTTAACACAGGTGTGTACGTGCAAGAACTAGCACCACTATTTGCGCAAGGCGATATTCAGCAAACTGGTATTGATACGGACCTTTCTATCATCCAGCAGCAAACTTCTGGAGCGGTCTTTTTCACAGTCGAGCAAACAGACGGTACATATCGCTACACGCGTAACGGGAACTTTGCCCTAGACTCTCAAGGCTTCCTTACAACAAATGACGGCCTTTACGTGTTAGATGAAAACTTTAATCGAATTCAAATAAATGATCGTTCGTTCCAAGTGCAACCAGACGGAACGCTACTCGTGAACGACCAACCAGTAGCCCGCCTTGGTTTAACTTACACAGAAAACCCGAATGAACTTGTGAAAGAAGGGAACGGCTTATTCCGTCTTCCACAACAAGAAGGCGAAGAAGAACCGCAACTGCTTCCACTAGCAAATAACGTTGTCTTCGAAATTCGCCAAGGTTTCCTAGAGCGCTCAAACGTCGATTCTTCCCGAACGATGACCGAAATGATGGCGGCCTTCCGTGCGTTCGAAGCGAACCAAAAAGTAATTCAAGCGTACGACCAGTCGATGCAAAAAGCAGCAAACGAAATCGGAAGAATCAACTAGTAGGAGGTACATGCAATGAATCGCGTATTACTAAATGCATCCAATACGATGAATCAGCTTCAACAGCAGCTTGACCTCATCGGACATAATATCGCTAACGTAGATACAGTAGGCTATAAAAATCGCCGTGGCACGTTCCAAGAGCTATTGGCGCAACAATATAACAACCAGCCACTTCAACGATACGAAGGTGGCCGCAACACACCAGAAGGAATTCGGATCGGCGTTGGGGCAAAACTAGCACAAACGCAGCTACAGCTAACACAAGGTAGCATGAAACCGACAGAGCGCATGCTCGACTTCGCTTTCACAACCGAAGACCAATTTTTTGCGGTCCAATATACATCCGAAACAGGTCAAGAGGAAGTACGCTACACGCGTAACGGATCGCTTTACTTATCACCAATTAACAACAACGAAGTAATGCTCGTGAACAGTGAAGGGCACCCTGTACTTAACACAGCAGGCGAAACAATCGTCTTCCCTGACTCAATCACAGAAGTACAGCTACAACCTGGTGGAACAGTAACAGCTTCCTTACCGAACGGTGGGGCAATCGCTTCAGAACTAGCGGTGGCGCAAATCATTCGACCGCAACTTCTTCAAGCAATGGGCGGTTCTCTATTTGCTCTACCAGCGGAAAATATCGGCGAAGACGCGCTCACCTATTTACAAGGAGCGGGACGTAACGCTATTAGCTTACAGCAAGGAATGCTCGAACAATCAAACGTCGACCTTGCAAACGAAATGACGAACCTAACGATTGCACAACGCTCGTATCAATTTAACGCAAGGTCAATTCAAATGGCCGATCAAATGATGGGGCTTGTGAACGGATTGAAATCGTAAAATAAAGGTGTGTTCACACATGGCAGAAAAACAAAATGCGCAATCGCGCGAACAACGTAAAAAAGATAAACAAAACGAAAAAAAGCTCGCCAAACAGCAAGAGCTTGAAAAAATAAAAAGACCACGTATGAGGGTAATCCCAATCTGGATACGTATCATCCTTGTTGCGGCCTTCTTCTGTGTTGCCGTCGTTGCCGGTGCAATGTTTGGCTACGGAATACTCGGAGACGGTGCGCCAATGGATGTACTAAAAAAAGAAACGTGGGAACATATTTTGGACCTCGTGAAAGTAGAGTAATATAGCAAAAAACGAAACATAAACATAAAAACGCTTGAGGCTATGTCCCCAAGCGTTTTTACTATTCCTATATCGGCCAACTGGTCATACTATTGCGCCACTACAGTCGATATATCGGCCAACTAAGCATGTTATTACGCCATCACAGTCAAAATATCGGCCAACTAAATATGTCATTACGCCACCACAATCGATATATCGGCCAACTAAGCACGTTATTACGCCACCACAATCGATATATCGGCCAACTGGGCAAGTTTTTGCGCCACCACAATCGATATATCGGCCAACTGAGCATGTTATTGCGCCACCACAATCGATAAATCGGCCAACTGGTCATGCTTTTGCGCCACCACAGTCAAAATATCGGCCAACTAAGCACGTTATTACGCCACCACAGTCAAAATATCGGCCAACTAAGCATGTTATTACGCCACCACAATCGATATATCGGCCAACTGGTCATGCTTTCGCGCCACCGCAATCCAAATATCGGCCAACCACCTTCGGGTTCACGCCAGAGCTACCGTAATTTCCCTTTAATTTTCGAATAAACGAAAACAAACAAACCACTGAGAAGTCCTAATCCGATAATCCAAACGGAAATAAAAGCGTATGCCATTCCAGCCCAGCCGCCAATGATGAAAATACTTGCTACTAAAAGGGTGATCCCGATTTGGAATATGAGATACGGAATGAAATACTTCCTTTGCTTCACATAAAAGAATTTAAAATAAAACAAACCTAAAACAAACAAAGCTACACTACCAAACCATATGACGTATTCCATCTCGACACCACCTCCAAAATAGCTAAACGCTCATTGCCTCTGTATCAGTTCAATCCATTCTTAAGGGTAAAGCGCCTTCGGCACCGAATCAATCTTCCCCAATAATCTTCACTTCCGTCTCCAAATCCACACCGAACTTTTCCTTCACCGTCTTTTGCACATGTGCAATCAACTCCAAATAGTCCGTAGCCGTAGCGCCGCCGACATTCACAATAAACCCAGCGTGCTTCGTCGACACTTGTGCACCGCCAATTTGCTGCCCTTGTAAGCCGGCGTCTTGAATGAGCTTTCCAGCAAAAAGTCCAGGTGGTCGTTTAAACACACTGCCACAAGAAGGATATTCTAACGGTTGCTTCGACTCGCGTTGGAACGTTAAGTCATCCATTTTTGCTTTTATGTCATCATAAACGCCAACCTTCAATTCAAACGTTGCTTCCAAGACGACAAACCCTTCGCGAGCTAACCTGCTAGAACGATACGCAAGATCCATTTCCTCAACTGGCATCGTAACAAGCTCTCCAGCACCATCAATCACAAGCGCTTCTTTCAACACATCGCTCACTTCGCCACCGTAAGCACCGGCATTCATATACAACGCGCCACCGACAGACCCTGGAATGCCACAAGCAAACTCCAACCCAGTTAAACGATGCTCCAACGCAAACCTTGATGTCTCAATAATCGCTGCCCCACTCTGAGCAACAATCCTTCCGCCATCCTCTAACCGAATCTCATCCAACCCTGTTAAAATCATCACAATCCCACGAATACCGCCGTCGCGAACTATTAAATTCGAGCCATTCCCTAGTATCGTTACCGGAACACCAGCCCCAAGTGCATACTTATAAACAGCATGCACTTCCTCATACGAAGTAGGTGTTACGACATAATCACCAGGCCCACCCGTTTTCGTATAAGAAAAATTACTTAGCGGCTCATTCACCTTTACTTTCTCAGCATCCATTAATTTGATTAAATCAGTGTAAATTATATCCATACACGCTTCTCCTAGTTGTCTAAATTAAATTCATCCACTACTGGCAACTCTTCAACGATACGATTCATCAACATTTCGAGTTGCACTTTTTTCGGATCGTTTTGCACTTGCACCATTTCTTCATGGAGCACTTTCAATTTTTCTTCTAAATTCTTTTGCAGCTCGAACAAGTAACCATCAGCATCGCGGTCTCGTCTTTGTAAGTCAATACAAAGCTCATCCACAATACCTTTTCGGATTTGCAATTGTTCTATTTCATTATATGCTTTATCTATTTTACCGTAAAACCGGTTTAATTCGTGTTCAATTTCGGTTTTCCATTTTTGAAGAATATCTTGACGTACTGTTAACATACTTATTCCTCCTTCTTCACGTATATTATCATATTGTCGGAAACAATTGCGAAAAAACTACTGTGTATACTATAATTAAAAGTAACTATTAGTAGGAGGTCATAATTCATGTTAGATATAAATGAAATAAAAAAAATCATTCCACACCGATATCCATTTCTGTTAGTGGACAAAATAGTAGAAATGGAAGAGCTAAAACGTGCGGTTGGGATTAAAAACGTTACAGCAAACGAAGAGTTTTTCCAAGGACATTTTCCCGATTACCCGGTAATGCCAGGTGTGTTAATCGTTGAGGCGCTAGCGCAAGTTGGAGCGGTGGCAATGTTAAAGCCAGAAGACAACCGTGGCCGTTTAGCGTTTTTCGCAGGAATTGATAACTGTCGTTTTAAAAGACAAGTTGTTCCTGGTGACCAACTTCGTCTAGAAGTAGAAATGACACGGGTCCGAGGTTCGATTGGAAAAGGAAAAGGCGTTGCAACTGTGAACGGAGAACTAGCGTGTGAGGTAGAAATTACCTTTGCGTTGGGACCGAAGTAGTCTTTTGCACTATCCTAAGATAAATTGTCAGCTAAGAGGATTATTCGACGTAGTAGACAATTTAAAGTAGATAGTATAAGTGCGACTAAGCCTCTGTCTGCGCTTTGCTTGCCAATCGGCAAGTCTTCTTTAAAAAAATTACGTTTTTCATGCAAACTTTTTTCTTGATTGGGGAATATAAAAAGAGACCAAGCAGTCGGGTCTTTAAATTGTTATCCATGAAAGGAGAAAGATACGATGAACAAGTTAACGAAGCTTTTAGGTGCATCTGCATTAGCAGCAATGGTATTAGCAGGTTGTGGAACGGACAATCAAGACGTGCCACCACCAGAAGAGCAAGCGCCAACAGAAGTTCCTCAAGATGATACTGGTTTAGAGCAACCGGGAACTGAAGATCCTGGCATGGGAACTGAAAACGGCGGTATGGAAGGTCAAGACGGTGGAACAACACCAGAGGAAGAGCTTCCAATGGATGAGGAAGAAAATCAGAATCAGTAATAATACGTAAAGGAAAGGTCTAACTTTTGCAGAGTTGGGCCTTTTTATTTTTTTGGGGAAAGAACTACGTTCCAATTTTGGGTTGGCAGGAAGAAGTTAGTCCGTTCCTCTCCGCTACGGACACTTGCTTTCCGCGGGGAGGGAGCCGAGCCTCCTCGGGCTGCGCCCTGTGGGGTCTCGGCCTTCCCTCTATTCCCGCAGGACAAGGAAGGCTACGTCAGCGATACATCGCACGAAGAAAAATGCGGATGCATTTTTCGAGGAGTCAAGTGTCCTTCGCTGCGACTCACTCACGGTTTTATATTTTGAGGCAATTAATAAATAATACAAATAAACCGTTTTACTTTCTACTTATAGTCCCACAATATCACCCAATCTTTTTCTTGTTTGGTGACGTAGACGTATTGGGTGAATTGGAAGTGGCCGTATTTGCCTCGGTATGTTTTGGTGACGGTGAATTCGTAGGCGTCTCCAATTGGTTCGCTTTCTTTTTGCATTTTCCAGTTCGTTTTCTTTTTGCCACCGTCTATTTTGTAGGTGAATGTTTCAGCGCCGAAGTGGCCGATGAAGGTGTGTGCTCTATCTTGTATGTAGCTTCCTTTTTCGAATCTTTGGTGCATCGCTTCGTGCAGTAATTCCCACGACTTGCCGAATTCGCCTTTTTGTTCGTACGTATAAAATTGATCAACTATTCTTTTTGCTTTGGCGCTTTCCGGTAAACAAGCGCGAGCGAATAGAAAAATAAGCAAAATAAATAAGATGAAAATAATAATAGGTGCAGCGGGTAACGGTCGTCTTCGTCTCATGATGTCTTCGGGCTCCTTTAGCTCGTTAAATTAAATGAATCCAATTTAACGTTTGTACTAAAAATATGTACAACTAATAGGGAATATGACTTGCAATTCGAACTTCGATAAGGTTCGACACTCATTCGACAAAGGTCGACGTTCTTGTCAAATATTGTGCTTAATTGAAAGCGTTTTTTTACAATTTAAGCCTTTCAATACGAATTAATAGGTATTACAATGTAGATATGCGACAAAGTTTTCATTATAATGATTAAGTATGACAAAAAGAGCGAAAATTTTTTTGTCTATCAATATACCGATTTTACTACTTGGAGGGCGACATGGAAGAAACGATTAGTCTAAAAGAACTATTTCAAACGCTAAAAAAACGTCTATGGCTCATTATAACAATTACGGCGATTGCAACAGCGACGAGTGGTTTAGTGAGCTTTTTTCTATTAACACCAATCTATCAATCTTCGACTCAATTACTCGTTAACCAAACAAAATCAGAACAAGGATTTGTCGACGTTAACCAAATCCGATCCAACATTGAAATCATTAACACATATAACGTCATTATTAAAAGTCCAGCAATCTTAGACAAAGTAAGTCAACAAGTTGGTGGGGGAGAAACTTTTTCTTCATTAAACAATGCAATTACCGTTGGTGCAGAAGGTAATTCACAAGTTGTAAAAATTACGGTACAACATGAGGATCCGGTAATGGCTGCCAATATCGCAAACACAACAGCGCAAGTATTCCAGGCAGATGTTTTAACTCTAATGAACGTGGACAATGTAAATATTTTATCGCCTGCACAAGTAAGTGATAACCCAGTACCGGTTAAACCACGTCCAGCGTTAAATATGGCAATTGCGTTCGTAGTTGGCTTAATGGCTGGGGTAGGATTAGCGTTCCTACTAGAGTATTTAGATAACACAGTGAAAAACGAACAAGATGTAGAGAATATTTTAGGTTTACCGGTTTTAGGAACGATTACAGTTATAGAAGACAAAGACATTGAACAAGCCCAACAAGCGGCAAGAAGCGCGAGAGTGAGAGGTGAGTCAGTTGGTTCTTAAAAGAAAGAAAAAACAAACAGTAAAAGGAACGACTAGTCGTCATTTAATTACAGACAAGCTTCCGAAGTCGCCAATCTCTGAACAATATAGAACGATTCGTACAAATATCCAATTTTCCTTTGTAGATACAGAGATGCGCTCCATTATGGTTACATCGTCAGGGCCAGCAGAAGGTAAATCAACGACAGCGTGTAACTTAGCGGTCGTATTTGCTCAGCAAGGAAAACAAGTGTTGTTTGTAGATGCAGATTTGCGTAAACCTACAGCACATTACACGTTCCAACAAGATAATTTTAAGGGGTTAACAACGTTTTTAACACGACAATCTGAATTTAATGATTCAATTAACCCATCTAGAATTCCAAACTTAGATGTGATGACAAGCGGTCCAATTCCTCCAAACCCGGCAGAACTATTAAGCTCAAGAGCAATGGAGGACTTATTAGCAAAAGCGTATGAAGAATATGACATTGTTATTTTCGATACTCCGCCAGTACTTGCGGTAACAGATGCTCAACTTTTAGCGAACCAATGTGACGGGACAGTTCTTGTCGTTGCAAGTGGATCAACAGAAAAGGAAAATGCCGAAAAAGCAAAAGAAATGTTGGCCTCAGCAAAAGCAAAGTTACTTGGTGTTGTATTAAACATGAAGAAACAGAAAGATAGCTCGTATTACTATTATTATGGTGGGAAATAGTCTTGAAAAAGACTAGGTCCCTCTTTTTTGGAAGAGTCATAAGTAATTATAACTAATGCATGATATAGTCCGAAAGACCTAACAGATGGTGTTGTCATGTCAGACTTTAGTTTAGTTTGAATATATATTATTTCGAGAGAAGGGTGAATACGTGTGAATAAGTTTAATGCTTTACCAAAAACAATAAAGAAAACGATTCGTTACATACATCAGGACGCATCGTATGAACAAGCTCTCGAAATTAAGAAGATGTTGGATATGGCGATTGCTAGGAAGATGGAGAGTAGTAAATAGGGGAGGAAGGGGGAGTTACTATGACTTATCGTAAACGGTTATCTTCATTAATTGTAATTGATTCACTCATTGTTTTATCTGCTATTTATATTAGCTTCTGGTTATTAAACCCTCACTTTAACGTATTTAGCTCACAAGCTTTACTTTTTACTTCGATAACATTATTAATTTGTCATCATTTATTCGCTTATATTTATAAACTATATTTTAAAGCGTGGGAATATGCGAGTGTTGGGGAGCTTCTATCCATTGCGAAGGCTGTTACGTACTCCGTATTAATAACAGGTGTTTTACAATGGATTGTCGTTGGAGATATTTTCATCCGAGCATTAGTTATTACGTGGATGCTCCACATGTTATTAATAGGTGGTTCACGGTTCTCGTGGAGAATGTACCGTGATACGTTTATGCGTACGAAAAAAGAGAAAAAACATGCATTAATTATAGGTGCTGGTGCAGCAGGGACGATGGTAGCACGTCAGCTGTTACAAAACCATGATGCAGAAATAGATCCTGTTGCATTCGTCGATGATGATGAGCGTAAACAAAAGCTACAAATATTAGGGATTCCTGTTGTTGGTGGAAAAGAATCGATAGAGCAGGTTGTAAAGCAATACGCAATCGATAATATAATTATTGCCATTCCTTCTTTAAATAAATCGGAAATGCAAGCAATATTCGATGAGTGTAGCAAAACGAGTGCGAAAACGCAAAAAATTCCAATGTTAGAAGACTTAATGACAGGAAAAGTATCGGTTAATGAGTTTAAAGATGTCGAAGTGGAAGATTTACTTGGACGAGAGCCAGTTGAACTTGATATGGAGAGTATTTCGAATAAGATTACAGGCAAAGTAGTTCTCGTAACTGGTGCTGGAGGCTCGATTGGATCAGAGATTTGCCGTCAAATTTGTCAATTCACTCCGAGATCCCTTATTTTACTTGGCCATGGAGAGAATAGTATTTACTCTATCGAACTAGAGTTACGTAAAGAATATGACAATGTTATTGAAATATATACAGAAATTGCTGACATACAAGATCGGGATAAAATGTTTAAAATTATGGACAAGTATAAGCCGGATGTTGTATACCATGCAGCTGCACATAAGCATGTGCCGTTAATGGAACGTAATCCGGAAGAAGCGGTGAAGAACAACATATTCGGTACAAAAAATGTTGCTGAAGCATCGGATGCTGCTGGTGTTGGAAATTTCGTTTTAGTGTCATCGGACAAAGCGGTTAATCCGACGAATGTAATGGGTGCTACTAAACGGTTTGCTGAGCTGATTATTCAACAGGTAGCGGAAAAGAGTAAGACAAAGTTTGTTGCTGTTCGTTTTGGGAATGTTCTCGGTAGTAGAGGTAGTGTTATTCCATTATTTAAAAAGCAGATTCAAGCTGGTGGGCCAGTGACAGTTACGCATCCGGAGATGACAAGATACTTTATGACGATACCGGAAGCATCACGACTTGTGATACAAGCTGGTACATTAGGTCGCGGTGGAGAGATATTTGTGTTGGATATGGGTGAGCCGGTGAAGATTGTGGATTTGGCGAGGAATCTTATAAAGCTGTCTGGGTATTCGGTAGAAGAGATTGGGATTAAGTACTCGGGAATTAGGCCTGGGGAGAAGATGTATGAAGAGCTTTTAAATGCGGATGAGATTCATAAAGAAAACATATTCCCTAAAATACACGTCGGAAAAGCGGTCATGATTGAGAAGGAGATCGTGCAGTATTTCATTCAAAACTGGTACGGTATGGACGCAGAGCAAATACGTGAATACTTATTGGCAGTGGCGAATAATCGTCAGGGTGAATTGGTAAGATATTTGAAGGAGAAAGCTGTAGTTTAGTTGGTTAGCTATTAGCTGTTAGGCTTAGTTAGTAGCTATAAGCTAAACCCTTCGGGTTTCCTAACCACCTAACAGTTATCCACCTTAGCCACCCAAAAAGGAGTTTCTAATAATGTTCCAAGATATTAACAAACTCATAGTCTATCAAAAAGCTCATAAACTAGTCCTTGAAATATATGAGGTTACAAAGATTTTTCCTAGAGAGGAACAGTTTGCTTTAACATCGCAAATGAGACGGGCAGCTGTTTCAATACCTAGTAACATTGTGGAGGGAAAAGCGAGAGGGTCCGTTAAAGAATATAAACGATTTCTACTAATGGCTAGGGGCTCATTGGAGGAACTGAAATATCAAATGCTACTTGCGAATGATTTAAATTACTTAATTGAAGAGAAATATATAGATTTAACAAAATTATCAAATGAAGTAGGAAAGTTGTTAAATGGCCTTATTAATAAGTTACAACAAGGCAACCCTTCGGGTTTCCCTAACAACTAATAACTAACCAACTAATTACCAAAAGGGGTTTAAAAGATGGGAAAAGTACGTAAAGCAATTATACCTGCAGCTGGGTTAGGAACTAGATTTTTACCAGCAACGAAAGCAATGCCGAAAGAAATGTTACCAATCGTAGATAAACCAACGATTCAATATATCGTAGAAGAAGCGATTGCGTCTGGAATTGAAGATATAATTATCGTGACTGGTAAAGGAAAAAGAGCAATTGAAGATCACTTTGATAACTCTTTTGAATTAGAACAAAACTTAATCGAGAAAGAAAAATTCGATTTATTAGAGAAAGTAACGGAACCATCAAAAGTAGATATTCACTATATTCGCCAAAAAGATCCAAAAGGATTAGGGCATGCTGTTTGGTGTGCACGTAAGTTTATTGGTGATGAGCCATTTGCTGTTTTACTTGGGGATGACATTGTTCAAGCTGAAACACCGGGGCTGAAGCAATTAATTAATGAGTATGACAGAACGTTAGCATCTGTTATTGGTGTGCAACCTGTACCTGAGAATGAAACACATAGATATGGGATTATTGAACCTTCGGTTCAAAATGGACGTAGCTATCAAGTAAACAATTTTGTGGAGAAGCCGGTTCCTGGTACAGCACCATCTAATCTAGCGATTATGGGGAGATATGTGTTAACTCCGGAAATTTTTATGTTTTTAGACAAGCAAGAGACTGGTGCTGGTGGGGAGATTCAGTTGACGGATGCAATTCAGCAGTTGAATCAAATTCAGCGTGTGTTTGCTTATGATTTTGAAGGTAAGCGGTATGATGTTGGGGAGAAGGCTGGGTTTATTAAAACGTCTATAGAATTTGCGATGCAGGATGAGAAGTTGAGGGAAGAGTTGGTTCCTTTTTTGAGAGAGATGTTGGAAGGAAGTAAAATAGAGGTTTAGGTCATCATATTCCCTATTATCAGTAGTTGGTTAGGGATTTTAGGTATTAGTGTTTTCTATCACCCTTCGGGTTTCTATGTCGGTTGTTTATAGAAAGGCACCCTTCGGGTTTTCCTAACCACCTAACCAGCTAAAGGCTAACCAACTAATAAGGTGATGTCTCCTTACCTTTATCAATGGAGGCACTCGGCTATGCTGTGGGTGTAAAAGCCTTAGACACGTTTGTTGTCAGTGGTATGGTGTGAGGTGGGGTTGGATGCCCTGTTATTTTGTGTTGGTTTGTTGGATAGGGAGCGCTATTAGATGTAGCTGTAAATTATTGAGTTTATTACGCGTATAACTATCAAAACGTCTCAAAGAGTCACCCTTCGGGTTCCCTAACCAACTAACCACTAAAATCTAACCAACTAATAAATCATCATGTGTAACTACCTAGAAGTATATTCATAGGGAGGAAGTTATCATGTTGAAATTATTTAGCAAATGTTTTAATTGTAAAGATATTACGTTATTAGAATTGTTAGTAGTAATAGTTATTTTAGGAATATTAGCTAATATTGCTGTACCTACCATGTTAGGGGTTATTGCTGATACAGAAGCAGATGTATGTGAAGTGAATCGAAATGAGGTTCAAAATCATTATGAGAGAATTTTAGTCCTTGAAGGTGTTGATCATCAAGAAGCTAAATTTGAGCAGTTTTTGCTTGAGTATGATCAAGAAATTTGTCCGGTTGGAGGAATTGTTACTTATGTAGAAGGGGAAGTTGAATGTAGTGTGCATGGAGACAATGGTAAAAATCATGAAGAAGATGAAAATGTTGATGAAGTTCCGTTTTTGTAGTTTTTGAATGTGGATTTGGAGATATTATTGACCTTGCGGTCAATAGGTAGAGAGAAGTGATTGATTGGTATTGGGGAAGTGAGAATGGTTGATAGATGACCACAACATATTGTGCTAAAATCAGTGGAAAATCACCAAATTATACAATATATGGATTTTATCTATATGACATAGTACCATTTTGTTAGTATATAAAGATAAAATGGTTAAAATCGGGGATTTTGATTTTGGAAAACGTTGATTTAACGGGCTTTTCGGTAACCTCGAATATGGAAAAATATTGAATGGAGTTAAGGAACTGACTATCGCAGTTAGATTGAGTGCTAGAAACCTTGCGGGATAAGGGTTTGAGGCGTTTTTAGTGAGAATTATAGATTGATTGAATGGTTTATATAATAGGAAGAAACTTGGTTTAAGGTGGTTATGAAGTGAATATCTAACTCGTATTAATTCGGTAGATTGAATAGATATTACGAGGTGGCTATTGATAATAGATAAGTTTAGTAGGTTAGTAGTTGGTTGGAATGAGTTCTAATTAAGTACTAACAAACTAAAAAACTTTCAAGGAGTGTACCATAGATGTATATGAAAATAAAAAGATTAATAGATATTGTTCTTTCATTAATAGGGTTGATAGTACTTTCCCCTATTTTTTTAATTCTTATTGTAGGCATTAAATTTGATTCAAAAGGTCCTATTCTCTTCAAACAAAAACGTGTTGGAATTAACAAAACACATTTTAATATTTTGAAATTCCGTACGATGAAAATTGATACACCAAAAGATACACCAACACATTTATTAGATAACCCAGATCAGTATATTACAAAAATGGGCAAATTTCTAAGAAAAACATCATTAGATGAACTACCTCAGATTTGGAATATCTTTGTTGGACAGATGAGTATTATTGGTCCTAGGCCTGCGTTATGGAATCAGTATGATCTTATTGCTGAACGTGATAAGTACGGTGCAAATGATGTGCCACCGGGATTAACGGGGTGGGCGCAGATTAATGGTAGGGATGAACTTCCTATTGAAGTGAAGGCCAAGTTAGATGGAGATTATGTAGAAAGAATAGGTTTAGGTATGGATGTTAAATGTTTTTTTGGAACGATCGTGAGTGTTGTAAAGAGTGATGGCGTTGTTGAAGGTGGGACTGGGACTACTGCGAAGGAGAAATTAGAGAAATGAAAAAGGCTTACTTAACAATAGATATAGAAGAATGGTACCACCTAGATTATTTAAAAACATATGAAGTTAATAAAAATGAGGTCGAAACAATTCCGCAGATATTTGATTTTCTAGATATGTTAGATAAGTTAAATATTAAGGCTACATTCTTTACTCTTGCTGAATTAGCGCATAAGCATGCAGATATTATTAGGGATATAAGGGATAGAGGCCATGAAATTGGTTGCCACGGGTTAGATCATGAGCTTTTATATAATAAAACAGATGCAGACTTTAAGGAGCAAGTAATTGAAGGGAAAAAGATACTTGACACCGTATTAGGTGCAGATGTTGTTAAGGGTTATAGGGCTTCATGTTTTTCAATGGATAGAAAAAAACTAGATATATTGAAGGAATGTGGCTATAGCTATGATTCTAGTTATATATGTTTTGCTGAACATCCGTTGTATGGAAGTCTAGACTTAAGTGGCTATGAAAAAGTTGAAGACTTAACATATAAAAATGGAGATTTTTTAGAGTTTGAAATTCCTACCTACAAAATAGGCAAGTATAATATCCCTATTTCTGGTGGTGGGTATTTAAGGTTATTTCCTTTTCCTGTTATTAGTAGCTTGATAAAGAAATATTTTAAAGAACAAAACAACTTTATATTATATTTACACCCATTTGAATTAACCGACATTTCATTGCCGTACCCATCTGATTTACCATTTAAACATAAGTTTAGAGCTTCAGTAGGTAGAAAAGGGAACTTGAAAAAACTTAAAAAAGTATTATTAATGTTAAGGAAAGAAGGGGCAGAATTCAGAACCCTTGAACAGGAACTAAATAGTATTACAAACAGTGAGGGATAGTAATGAGCTATATTTTAGTCACGGGGTGCAATGGATTTATTGGAAATAAGTTAACTAATGTATTGTTGGAAAAAGGCTATAAGGTTCTTGGAATATCCAGTAGCCCAAAAACAACAATTAAAAATAAAAACTTTCAATATATAAGTTTAGATTTAACGGATTGTATTAATATAGAAAAAGTTTTTTCGGAGTACTCCATTTCTACTGTTATTCATTTGGCAGGAATAGCCCATGTGAAAAAGGGGAAAAAAGTGGATTGGAATAGCCATTATCGAATTAATACATTAGCTAGTCATACAGTGTTTAAGAATGCAGTAAAATCAAATGCTGATGTTCTTTTTGCAAGTACAGTAGATGTTTATGGAACAGAAAAAAATAATCAATTTAATGAGGAATGCACACCTAAACCAACTTCAAGTTATGGTAAGTCGAAAGTACTTGCAGAAAATCATTTGAAAAAGTTGGCAAAAGGATCCGATTCTAATTATTTGATAGCAAGAATTGCACCAGTTTATGACAAAAATTTTATGAACGATGCTTATAAAAGGATATATTTAAAATTTCCTACTATTGCATTTACTGTTGGGAAAGGACTTGATTATCAATTAGTCTCAATTAACAATGTTATTGAATTCATAATTAAATGGGTTCAGTCTAATAAGGAAGTATTAGGGATAGTGAATGTATGTGATAACCAACTAGTAAACTCAGTAGACTTTATTAAATTAGAGAAGGCAGAAGGAAGGGCAAAAAAGAGTTTTCAGATTTCTAAGTCGTTCTTTAATTTAGTTGAATTATTTCTAAATACCATAATAAATTTAACTGGCAACACATGGGTGCTAAAATTCCGAGCTAATCTATACAAGTTAATAAATCCGCCTAGATACTCTACTAAGAGAATGGAAAAACTATTTACACCAATTTGGAATATAAACAATACAGTGTATAAGTCAAAATCTAAGAAAAATTAGAGAGAAAAGATCTTCTTGTTGAAAAGTTAATTGATTAGATAGGTCTAGCAAGTTAGTCAATTCAATGCATTATGAAATTTAATTTTTATGGAATATAAAAATCTATTAGTTTAGGTAGGTGCTTCTTAGGATGTTACTTGATTTACAAATTCATAGTAATTTTTCATATGATGGCTCAATCACTTACGAAGAATTATTAATTTATGATGGCAATATCGATGTAGTAGCAGTTACAGATCATAATAATTTTGATTTTCACTATAAACATAGGGAGAATACGATTGGCGAAACGTATAAAATAGGTAAATTAACAGTTATCCCTGCCGAAGAAATTATGACTTGTGATGCAGGTGAAATTATTGGACTCTTCCTAAAAGAACATGTGCAAGAGGGATTAACCTTATCAGAGACGATTAAAATGATCAAAAGTCAAAACGGACTTGTGTATGTTCCCCATCCCTTTGACCTATACAGGAAAAAATCAAGACCTAAGATGAAGAGAGTTACGGAATTAATTAAAGAAGTTGACATAGTTGAAATTAATAATGGTAAGTATTTCACTAGATTTGAATTTATGATTGCCAATAGTTATGCAAACAAATATTCAAAGCCATATTCAGCTGGAAGTGATGCACATAAAATAGAGGAGTTAGGGAGAACATGGATTGAAGTTAACGATAAAAAATCTATTACCAATTCATTAGATTTACTTTCCTTATTAAGAGGTCCTACAAAAGTTATTAAACACAAACCAAATGCTTTGAAAAGGGTTATTAAAAAGTTTAAAAAGGTGGTAATAAATTGATATGTCAGTTATTGCGATAACAGATAGTGAGACAAGGAAATCTCTAGCTGTTACTAGGGCATTTGGTAAGCTAGGTCATGAAGTTATAAATATTTCAAGTCATAGGTTGAATTTATCGGGTGTAAGTAAATTTTCAACTCGGAGTATATATATTAATCAGTATGAAGAAGAAGTATTATTAAAAATTATTGAAGAAAATAATGTTGATATCTTAATAACTTGTGAGGAAGAAACAATGGAATTAGTAATAAAATCAAAAAAAATCTCACAGGTAGTAGAATGTATTAACCCTAATATGGAATCGTTTAATGTTTGTAGAGATAAGTATTTAACAATGCAACATGCGCTAAATAATAAAGTGAGAATTCCTAAGACTTATATGGCTAAAAGTATAGATGCCCTAAATAATTATATGGATAATCTAAAAGACGAAGACTTTCCAATTGTAATAAAACCAAGAAAAAGTTCAGGATCAAGAGGAATTAAGATTTGCAAAAATATAGATGATTATTATAGTTCTATTTCAAGTATTTACTCCAACTATGGATTACCAATGGTCCAAGAATACATTCCTCCTGGTGGCGATGCTATAGGAGCCTCGTTTTTATATTATCACGGTAAAGAAGTGTGTCATTTTGTTCACCGTAGAATACGTGAGTATCCGGTAAGCGGCGGGCCTAGTACTCTTTGCGAATCTATTATTTTACCAGAAGCTGTGAAGTATGGAAGGGAGTTATTAAAAGAGCTAAATTGGCATGGGGTGGCCATGGTGGAGTATAAAAAAGATCCAAGAGACGGAGAATTAGTGCTTATGGAAATAAATCCAAGAATATGGGGCTCTATTCAATTACCTATATATTGCGGCATTAATATACCAGAAGCGATTGCAGAAAATTATAAAAATAAAGAATATAAATCCTACAAAAAAGAGTACAAAGAAGGGGTAAAGCTTAGGTGGTTTTTTCCTGCTGACATATTAAGTATTTTAACTTCTTCGGAAAGTTTACTAAAAAAACTAAAAAATATTATTGTTCCTATTAAAGGTGAAGTGACTGGAATGATTTATGATCCAGAAGATATCAAACCATCGTTTCTTTATTTATATAGTATTTTTATAAAAACTGTGAGTATTAAGCAGCTAAAGAAGAATCTTTTTAGATAATTACTTAGTGAGAAGAATCTATTTCTTTAAGGCGATACTTTAAGTTATTTTGAAGGAGAAAAAGATGAAGAATAAGAAAGAACCAAAAGTATTATTCGTTTCAGCATCTGGTGGACACTTTGAACAACTATTGATGTTAAAACCATTAATGGAAAAGTATCCGAGTATCACAGTAACTGAAAAAACAAGTATAAATAACAAAGCAGATTACCACATGTTGCAAACCGGGCATAAAGATAAACTATTTGTTATAAAGATGTTCCTCAATTTAATTAAAGCAATAATAATATGGGTTAAGGAGAAACCAAAATTTGTTGTTAGTACTGGTACTAGCATTGTCTTTCCCTTTGCATTATTAGCCAAAATAACAGGGAGCAAAATAATTTATATAGAAACCTTTGCTAGAGTAAATGATAAAACGCGAACAGGTGCAGTAATGTACAAATATGCTGATTTATTTATTATTCAATGGGAAAGTCTACAAGAAATATATCCTAATGCAGTGTATGGAGGGAGTATATATTGATATTTGTTTGTCTAGGAACCCAAATTTTTCAGTTTAATAGACTACTGTCTACATTAGATTCTTTAATAGAAGGTAAATTAATTGATGAACCAGTTTATGCACAGATAGGGCATTCAACATATACTCCTAAAAACTTTGAATATTCTAAGTTCCTTGAACCAGATATTTTTCAGGATTATATTTGTGAAGCAAGAATAGTTATTACACATGGTGGAACTGGAGCAATTGTAAAAGCGTTAAAAGCTAACAAGCAGATAATCGCAGTTCCACGAAGAGAAAAGTATGAAGAACATTCAGATGATCACCAATTACAAATTGTTAATTTTTTCACTGAAAACGGCTATGTTAAAAGGGTCGATGAAGTAAATGAATTGTTAGGTGTTATTAAAAGTTTTGAAGAATCTCCAATTACCAAAAAATTCAAAGGTGAAGGGCGTATAGTTGAGATAATTAGTGACTTTATTAATAGCCAAGATTAAACCTTTTCAATTTATCATTAACTTTATAAATTTTAGAAAGGAGGATTTCAATAAATTGTGAATATAAAAAAAACTAAAAAACTAAATACCTCTTTCTATAGTTTTACTTTTATAGCTCTAATTATATTATTAGTAAGTATATATATATCGCAATCGGTACTAAGTGTAATAATGTTTTTGGCTGTTTTGTTTTTATTTATATTAAAGGATCCTGGAATTGGATATGCAGGCTGGATAATGTCTTATGGCTTTTATTACCCTATAGGCGAAGCTGCTGGAATGATGCCTCACTTTATTTTGTTTCCAATTATTATATTCACTGTTTTTATACAGTTTCTTAGAAGAGTAAAATTTTCATTTCCTAGAGAAATACTAGCATTCTGTATTGTTTTCGCTATAATTGCAGGCGCATCGCTACTATTTTCTAGAGACCCTAATCAAAGCATAATACCTTTTGTATTGATAATTTTTGCTTTATTGACAACTACAGTTATAATTTCATCCGCTATACAAGATGATCGAGTTTTAAAATTAATGAACACTGCAATTGTTTTTTCTCTAATTGCTGCTGTTCTATCAATAGCTATAGGGGACGGTTTATCTGACATTGGGCGTGCAGGATTAGGTGGAAACGTTAAAAAGTTAGCCAATATAGCCAGTCCAGCTTTAGTAATTTTGTTTATACACATGCTATTTTTATTAAACAAAAGAAGTTCATTATTTATTTATAAACTTCCCCAAAAGCCAACCTTACTTCTTTTTTTGCTAAGTATTGCAACACTTTTAATAACTGTTTCGAGAGGTCCTATTCTAGCTGTAGTAGTGTCTATATTCTTTATAATTATTAGTAGTTTTATTTGGCAACAAGGATTTTTTTCAAAGGTAAAAACATTTATTATAATTGGTATTTCATTAGTCCTGGTTACCATAGCCATCCCCTTTATAGATACTTATTTTACGAATGAACAAATGAATAGGGTGTCGTTAGATACATGGGGTAACAATCCACGCTGGGAAATTTGGCTAGGTGCATTATCTCAGTTATCATCAAGAGAGTATATCTTTGGTTCCGGTTTAGGGATTTATAGAGAGTTGGAATTGTTATCGGGTCATAGTTATTATGCTCATTCTGTTTACTTTGACACTTTAACAACAATGGGGGTGGCTGGTGCAACAGCATTGTTTGTACTTCTAATATATTTAATTCTATTCTGTATTAAAACAAAAAACATTTACGGGATCGGGTTATATATTCTAACTATATGGACATATGCAACTCATGGAAGTATTACTGGATCGATTGAGTTTTGGACATTTATAGCGATGGTTTTTGCTTCATGCTATATAGCTAAAACAAAGGCGAGTACGACTTAGATATAGTTAACTAGATAGAAGAGAACAAGATATTTAGAAATGATGTATAAAATATTATGTATAAATAGGGGGGGGACGATAAGTGAGGATTTTATTGGTATCAAATATGTATCCTAGCCAATCATCACCTAGTTATGGGGTTTTTGTAAAAAATACAGAAAAGATATTAATAGGAATTGGACATGATGTTGATAAAGTTGTTTTATACAGAAACAACAATAAATTATTTAAAGCAATAAATTATATGAGATATTATTTTCTAATATTATACAAGGGGTTATTTAGCGAGTATGACGCTATTTATGTTCATTATGCTTCACATAATGCTCCTGTTTTATTATTACTCAAGTTGATAAAGAACGATATTAAAATATATCTTAATGTACATGGAAGTGATATTGTACCAGAAAATAATAGGCAGGAAAGACTGCAAATATTTGTTAGAAATTTGTTAAAGAAGTGCTATAAAATAATAGCACCTTCAAATTATTTCAAAAACCTAATTATTAACAAGTATAAGTTAGAACATAAAACTATTGAAATTTTTCCTTCTGGTGGGGTGAATCCAAGAACATTTAATTTTATTGACGATCGACAATCATTGTATAAAGAGTTTGACTTAGATAAGGATTATAACTATATAGGATATGTTGGTAGAATTGATTACAATAAGGGATGGAATATCTTCTTAGAGTCATTATTTTTATTAAAGCAAGAAGGCTTATTGAATGATAAAAAAGCAATTATAGTTGGAAATGGAAAAGAATTAGAAGATTTTAAGACGAAACTAAAAGGGTATTCTTTAGAAGAAGACATAATTCACTTTGATCTTTTGCCACAAGATAAATTAAATAAGATTTTCAATATAATAGATGTATTGTGCTTCCCAACCATGAGAGAGGGAGAGAGTTTAGGTTTAGTAGGTCTTGAAGCGATGGCATGTGGAACTCCAGTAATAGGAAGTGAAATGGCTGGACTATTAGATTACCTTAATCACAATGAAAATGGTCTTTTCTTTGAACCTGGGAATAGTAAGGACTTAAAAGAAAGAATAAAAGAATACTATAGCTTTCCAACTCAAATAAGAAACAATATGAAAAAAAGTGCAATATCCATGGCAGAAAAATATAGTATTGATGGTATTAATATTAAGTTAAAGAATATATTTATCGACAAATAATATCTATTTAGAACTAAGATAAAATAGATGCGATATAGAGATCATTACAAAAAAATTAATTCTATGCAATTATCTTAGTTTGAAATCTTGGTTGGATAAAGGAAATTTTCTTTGAGAGTATGGAAATATATTTTTTATTGAGAAGTTTATATATGTTTAGAGGTGCTAAAGTTGGTTATAGAATTTTTAGGCGTTCCTGGGGCAGGTAAGACTTACTTAACAAATTCACTTATTGATTATTTAAAAAAAGAAATTAATAGTTCAAGATTTATTTTAATAACTAGAAAAGATATTGAGAACAAAAAGAGAGTAAATTATAAAAGTAAATGCTTAAAACATATTAGTTTTTTTATAATATTGATTAGGATTATGGACATTAATATTCTAACCTTACTTTTTAAAATACTATCGACTAAAGATAGTATTTTTGTTAAAAAAAGGAATTTAATTTATTTTATTTATACTCTTTTAAACTATAATATAATAAATCAAATTAAAAAAGAAAATTCCGATAAAAATTGTGTATTTATATTAGACGAAGGTTTGGCACATATTTCTAGTATCTTTTTTAGTGAAAAAGATGGGGTTGGAGATATTATGTCTTACTTTAAAAGAATTAATAGTATTAAAGGGATAAAATATAGAGACCATAAAAAACTATATATCTTTGTTGATGGTACAGTAGAAAAGAATTTTGAAAGAATGTCAAAAAGGAAACAAGGGTTTCCAATGAGTTGGAAAAAATTAGATGAAGTAGAAAAAACAAACTTATTAAAAGAATATGTTTTAAAGTATGAGTTAAAGAAAAACTATATAACTAATATAGCAAATGAAGATAATGTTGTTATTGATAATACGAATTTTTTAACAAATTATGATTCATATTTCTTAAAAGTAAAGGGATTATTATAAAAACAACAATACTTTTTTAAAATATTTTTTGACAAATCGCTGAGGAACTAGCTAGAATGTTATATTTAATCTCGAATAGCTATAGGATCACAATAAGCTCTCTTTTGATTAATTTCTGTTCAAAGGGAGCTTTTTATCGTTGTTATAATTTTGTCTTATTTTGAGATTCATTATGAAATTTATAAAAAATAGTAATTAAAAAATTTAAAGCAAGGAAAATTATTATGAAAAAAGTAGTAATTCTTTTAATGATCATTACTATCGCCTCTAAATTCTTAGGTTTTGCGAGAGATATAACTTTAGCTTATTTCTATGGAGCTTCGAATATCAGTGATGCTTATTTAATAGCCTTAACTATTCCAACAGTGATATTTGCTATTATTGCGACAGGGATATCTACGGGTTACATCCCTATGTATAGTAAATTAGAAAGCGATTATGGAGTTGAAAAAGCTAATTTATATACTAGTAAGCTAACAAATATAATATTACTATTATGTTTAATAATTGTAGGTTTTAGTTTAATATTTACCGAGCAGATTGTAAAAGTGTTTGCCTCCGGATTTGAAGGGGAGACGCTAACATTGGCAATTAAGTTTACTCAAATATCTATATTTGGAATCTTCTTTACTGGTGTCATTGGTATATATAAGGGGTTTCTACAAATAAAAGGGAAACAAGCAATTCCAGCAATGATAGGTTTTCCTATGAATTTTATTATTATACTTTCAATATTTCTCAGTACAAAAGTCGATATTATATTATTAGCCTATGGAATAGTTGTAGCTACTGCAGCACAATTATTTTTACTAATACCATTTGTAAATAGAACTGGGTATAAATATAGTCTTACTTTTGACTTGAAGGATGAAAACATAAGGAAAATGTCCTATCTTGCACTCCCGATAATAATAGGGACTTCAATAGAACAGATAAACAAAGTTATTGATAGAACCCTTGCATCACAAATTTCAATTGGGGGAATTTCTGCACTTAACTATGCAGATAACTTAAAGGGAATGGTATCAGCTATATTTGTTACAAGTATTGTAGTAGTATTATATCCTCTTATATCTAAAATGGCAGCAAAAAATAACATCGATGGGTTAAAGAAATCGATATCTGAAGCTATAGTTGGAGTGAATTTATTGGTAGTGCCAGCTACGATTGGTTTTATAATTTTTGCAGAGCCATTGGTTAGTTTACTATTTGGTAGAGGAGAATTTGATAGTAATGCGATATATATGACCTCGTCTGCATTGTCATTTTATGCAATTGGTCTAATAGGATTTGCCTTAAGGGAAGTAATATCCAAAGTTTTTTACTCTTTGCAAGATACTAAAACACCTATGATTAATGCAACTATAGCAATAATTTTAAATATTGTTTTAAATATAATTTTGTCTAGGTATATGGGAGTTTCAGGGCTTGCCTTAGCTACAAGTATTTCTGTTATTTTTTGTACTATATTATTATTTATTAGTCTTCGGAATAAAATTGGTTCATTTGGTTTGAAAAATATTACATTATCTTTCGGTAAAATTTTCTTATCTTCTATTTTGATGGGTGTAGCTGCTAGGAATTTATATGTTTTTTTATTATCATTTAACATTAGTAATTTTACGTCATTATTTTTGTCGATAGTTGTAGCAATAATTGTTTATTTTTTAGTAATATCTTTTATGAATATCAGTGAAGTAAATACAATTATTCGGGCCATTAAAGAGAAGAAGATAAGGAAAAGAATATAAAACTTCTCTTGTAAGGTGTAATAAGGATGTTGAAGTCAAAAGAATCAACCGTTAAATGTCAATTATCCCTATACTAATTTGGTAAAGGAGAATTAAGATGAATTATGTATTAAAGTACCAATTGTTAAGGTTTAGGTGTGCCCTGATATTATCAGCAGAAAAAAGGTCTAGATGGCTTAAAAAGCACAAATATTTTTATAGTATGGGAGAGAATGTACATTTTCAACCAAGGATATTACCTGCTGATCCCAAGTTTATTAAACTTCACAACAACATCTCAATTGCTTCAAATGTTTCATTTATAACTCATGATATTATCCATAAAGTTTTCAATAACCATGATAGTAATGCTGAGTATAAGTCACACTTAGGTTGTATTGAAATAATGGACAATGTTTTTATTGGAACCGGTGTAATAATTAACGCTAATTGTCGGATTGGTCCTAATGCAATTGTTGCTGCCGGAAGTATTGTGACAAAAGATGTCCCTCCCGGTAAAATTGTAGGGGGAATTCCTGCCAGGGTTATTGGAAACTACGAAGATTTAAAAGAACGTAGAAAAAAAGAAAGCTCTGAAATTACGGATATAGACAGATTAAAGAGAGTAGATTCGGAATGGGTTAAATTTTATGAGCAAAGAAAAAAAGATGATCAATAGATTGTTAAGCTATATATTATTTAACTACTCTACTGTAAAGTAACTTTTTATTTATTTTATAAGAGTATGTAAGAGAGATAAATATTAATAACCATTGTAAGTACTTTATATTAGTACTAAATATCTATATTGCCTGTTTTTATTGGTTAACTTTTACAAAAATCCATAAGGAGCATTCCTGTAATAAAGAAATTTGAGGATTGAACAAAAAAGAGCCCTCCTGGTATTATACGAGGTGTCCGAAGCTGCGCAGCACAAGGACCCTTAAATTAGAACCAGGGAGGACTCAAGATGAATTATACTCAAAATCAAAAAATCTCGCAAATCACACCGTCAACTTTAATTATCGGCATTGATATCGCCATGGGACGGGGGGACAGGAAATCGTCTACACAGAAATTGGAAATTAGTAATTGCCTGCAAGGGCGTTTACTCATAATTTCTTTCGAAGAAAAACATTCGAAATCAAGACTACAATAGAAACAAGCAATGTTTCTATTGTAGTCTTTTATATAATTTTGAAGTTTACATTGCTAACGCATCGATTTTGGTACTTCCTTTATCCATTATGACATCGTTACAACTACTTCAAATCTTCGTTTTCATCTAATAACATAATGTACGGAAACATTTCTTCCTGAAATTCACCGAACAATTCTTCAGAGCAGTTTAATCCTAGTGCTTTTAATGGACGGGGGGACAGGAAATGATGTGACCCCCAAAAGTTAGAGTTTTTATTATGCAGCTAATTGGCTGGTATGGATGCGGAATTGAACCGGACTCATGCCATCCAATTTTTGCTTAATGCGTTTATTGTTATAGTAATCTATATATATATCAATCTTCTCTTTTAATACTTCAAACGAACACAACGGCTCTCCGTGATACATTTCTTGTTTTAGTATGCCAAAGAAGTTCTCCATTGGAGAATTATCCAAACAATTCCCTTTTCGAGACATACTTTGAAATATCTTATTTTCTTTTAGTGTTTTAACCCACTTTTTGTGTTGATATTGACATCCTTGATCAGAGTGAATAGTAGTTCGATACTTTGAATCTTTTACTATGTTTATTGCCTTCAAAAGAGGCTTCAACGTAAGGTCTAATGTTGGACTAGCTCCTATCTCGTAGGAGAGAATTTCCCCATTAAATAAGTCCATGATAGGGCTAAGATAAAGTTTAACACCATTCGTACATTTAAATTCCGTAATATCAGTAGCCAATTTTTGATGGCATACACTTGTTTTAAATCGTCGATTTAAACGATTTTTAGCTATCTTTCCTACATTGCCTTTGTAGGAGTTATACTTTCTAGTTTTTCTACTAAATTTTATACACTTAATCCCTAACTTGTTCATGATACGCTGTACAGCCTTATGATTAACCTTATATCCTTTGTTACGTAACTCTAATCGAACACGACGGTACCCAAAATTACCCCCATGCTCATTGAATATGGACAAAATCAAATCCTCTAGTTCCTGCTTTGGATTTTCCTTTTCCATTGCTTTTATATGATAATGGTAAGTGGATTCTGGAATACCCACTACTACTAAAACATCTTTTAATTTGAAGGTTTCTTTGAGTTCGAATGATAACGCTGCTTGTGCTTTTCGAGATAGCCTTCCGGATCCATCTGAAAAGCTCTTAACTTTTTTAGATATTCTACCTCTAAGCGCAGTAGTTCGTTCTCTCTTTCTAACCTTTGTTCATTCGTCATTTCTTCTTGTTTTTTCTTATTTTTAGACATGGGAGGCCGTCCTTTTTGTTTATTCAGGCCTTCCAATCCACCTCCAACAGTGACAGCTCTCATCCACCTAGATACGTGTGACTGCTAGAATAAAGTGTACAGTTTTTGCTTGATAAGATGAAACATACTTTTACCCAAATATACCAACTAAAAATAATAACCTATCACTGTAAAATGAAGAAGTAATTAAACATACAGTGGAGGTCAGAAAAGGTGGATAAGTGGGAAATGTACATGGAAATACAACAGTTATTAAAGCAAGGGTTTAGTAAAACAAAAATTGCAGAAAAGTTAGGAGTATCCAGAACAACTGTGCATAGACGTTTGAAGAAATCTCCTTCGGAAATGTCAGATTGGATTGAGTCATTAGAAACTAGAAAAAAGTTATTGGATCCTCACAAAGAACTTATTTTATCATGGCTTAGACAACATCCTGATATGTCAGCTGCTCAAGTGCTAGACTGGTTACAAGAAAAGTATGGTGACTTTGAAATTGGAGAAAGTACAGTAAGGTCATATGTGAAAGGTTTAAGAGAAGAGTATAAGATTGAGAAAGTTACCTTACCTAGATCGTATGAAGCTATTCCAGATCCATCAATGGGAGAACAACTCCAAGTAGATTTTGGACACACTAAGCAAGATACAATCGATAATAAAGAAGTTAAGCTTAGTTTTATTGCTTTTGTCATGTCCCATTCTAGATATAAATACACAGAATGGTTGGATAGACCATTTACTACACAGGATGTAATCAAAGCTCATGAAAATGCATTTAACTGGTTTGGGGGTATGACAAATGAGATTGTATACGACCAAGACAGTTTGATGGTTGTAAGTGAAAACGGTGGAGATTTAATCTTAACAAAAGAGTTCCAATATTATCGGGAGTCTAGAGGAATCAATTTGAGGGTATGTCGTAAGGCAGACCCAGAAAGCAAAGGTAGAATTGAGAATGTAGTTGGATTTGTGAAGAAAAACTTTGCGAAACATAGAGTTTTTCATCATATTGATTCTTGGAATGAGCAGAACTGGCAGTGGTTAAATAGAACTGGAAACTACAAAATTCATAATACGATAAAAAAAAGACCAGCAGAAGTGTTTCTCCTCGAAAAGCAACACTTAAAGCCGGTCTCCACTGAAATAAATATTTCAAATAACTATGATACAAGTATATCAAGACATGTCCATAAGGACAACACCATTCGCTATCAATCTAATAGGTATTCTCTTCCTCTTGGTACATTTAACAAACGAGAAAAGGTTTGTGTGAAAGAAACAGAGGATAAGCAATTAATTGTTTATATACCGGAAACTGGTGAAATAATAGCTAAACATTCTATACCTGATGGGAAAGGTCTTCTAATTAAAGATCGAAAACATAGTAGAGATCGGAACAAAGGTGTAGATGCTTTTATAGAAACAGTAGCTCTTAAATTTGAAGATAAAGAATTAGCTTATCAATATATTAACAAGGTTAGAGAAAAATATCCTAGATATATTAAAGATCAATTACAAATAATATTACGGGATACAAAAGAGACAAGCTCTGGTTTACTAGCAAAAGCATTAGAGGAATGTGTAAAAAGAAGGTTGTATAGCGCAACAGATTTCAGCGATATCGTTGCCTACCTTAAACGTCAACGACCGTTACATGATACAACAGAGGATAAAGAAATAAAACCTGTAAACCATTCTGGTTGGGTATTAGAAACAGAAGCATATAAAAGAAAATTGGACACTTACACTGAATTATTGGAGGGTGATTACTAATGAGTCAACTCCAGCAATTACAAGAAACTCTAAAATCACTAAGACTTGTTGAGACAGCTAAGCATCTCCCTATCTTAATCAGAGAAGCTGAACAAAATGACCATTCATTTACACAATTCTTAATTGATGTGACTGGGACAGGGGGACAGGAAAGTCGTACACACATTTTTTTACAATATTGTTAACAAATGTGTGTATAATATTCCTGTCCCCTCGTTTCATATATCCGATGATATTGAAAGGGATTTTTTGCGAATTGAGAATCGCAGAAAAATTTTGAAGTTAAATCAGTTATTAAATGAGTTACAACAGAACTGCGATCCACAATTATTTGTCAGGTTAAGCTTTTTTAGAAGAGACAAATAAAGGAACCTTACTTACTGCTGAAACTTATGTAACTAGTAAAACTCATGAAGATAATCTGTGGGATACATTTCTAGAGTGAAATTTACAAGGTGATTTATTAGACTTTTTTATGAAAGATACAGGGGCGACCATAGACGAATTTAATACTAGAAATATTGCGTATGTAGATGTCTTTAATCGGCTATGTACAATTTTCCGTTTCATACCGATATCACAACATGATAGGAATATAACTTTTTATAAACTATCATCTTCTGAAGTTCCCCTGGCACGAGCGTTGTCAGTGAATGTTGATCAAAAACATTTTGCACTCTCAAAGGAGAATGAGGATGAGAGGAGAAATGGTTTTCTAAAGGAACTAATTGAAAGGAAACAACAATTCGAGATAGAACAACAAAGGTTGAGAGAAGAACAAGAAAGAATTAGAGCAGAGGAAGAGAGAGTTAAACAAGAGGAAGAAAAGCAAAGGGCACGATTAAGGGCTCGAGAATTGGAATGGCAAAAGCAAAGGCAAAAAGCCAAAGAGCTAGAAGATGAAGAAATCGAAAGAGAAATGCAAGAAAGGATGAGAAGAGCGGCTTTAAGGCCAATCGAGATTCATCCGGACGGTTGGGATCAAAGGTCCAAAAGACCAAACCGATATGGAAACTATACCTATCAACAAAGTCCACCGGTATCTAGTTATACGAAAACTGAGGATAGTGTAGACAAAAAGAAAAAAGAGAAAGTTAGAGATATACTGCTATCGCAACCTATTAAAGGTGAACTCTATATTGATGGGGATAAAAGAGCTTGGCGGATTATAATATTGAAGTGGATAAACGAAAATCAATCAAGTGATTCGCTAGTTGTTTCATTAGATAAGGTTATCGGTCATATGAAAAGTTCAGGAATTTCCTTTAATCAAAAAAATGATAAACTGGTGAAGTATCCCATAAAAGAATTTCTTGAGTTTTATAGGAAGACGATAAAAGCAGAACTAAAGAAAAAAATTGAGCTAACCATTCAGGAATAGACCTTCAAAATTATTTATATATAATAGTAAGAACTCGGAAAATTTTGCTCATCACAATACGTGGTGGGCATTTTTTTATTGTTTAGGGGGGATATATTTCGCGTATTTTTATCCATACGTCCTCACGGCGGTTCTTGAGACGGTGCGTATGCTAAAAGCACTGAAGCCGCCAGTCGAGGTAGTGTTTCAAAAAGAGAACATCCGAACCTTAGATGAAGACGGAGAAGTGATGCTGACGGTTTATAGTGGACTGGCCCAGGAAGAAAGTAGAAGCCTTGCAGAATCAGTAGCTTGGGGAAAGCGCAGGTTAGCAGAGCGAGGGCAGTTTAAAACAAAGTATGCAAGGTACGGATATGATTATGATGAAGATGAGAACCTGGTAATCAATCCAGAACAGGCTGAGGTGATTCGCCGCATTTATCGTGAGCTTTTAGCAGGGAAAACGACAAGTGGGACGGGGGGACAGGAAAGTCGTCTACACAGAAATTGGAAATTATTAATTGTAGCTTGAAAGGGCGTTTACTCATAATTTCTCTCAAAGAAAAACATCCGAAATCAAGACTCCAATAGAAACAAGCAATGTTTCTATTGGAGTTTTTTAATACATATGAATCTTAAGATATTAATGCTTCAACCTTCGTATTTTCTCTGATCAACGGGCTTGATGTAAAATAGTTTGGATTTTTGAAGGAAAAATAGGGATTTCGACCCGTTTTTTTACTATTTTATTAATAAATTCTTCCTTTTTTACCATTTATCTTCCTATAGAGAAGTATTAATATCAACTACAGGAGGTGTTCCATGCAGAGAATCCAGATAAAACCTGATGTTGTCATGAATTCTAGCAAACTATTACCGACTTCCTCTGTAGCAAATATTCAAGATAATCTCACAAGGGTCCGGGCGAGGTTGGACCATCGTATTCGAAGTAGACATAATATAGACGGTAGGCTGAGTAAAGTCATCCGAGAAATAGACGATATAGAAAGAAAAATGCGCAAGATAAAAAACTTCACACAACAATCGATGGAACGGTATAATCAAGTTGAAAGGGATTTAGCGAATCGTTCGTCTAGGTTTAACAGGCTACAATCTCCAAATTTAATGAAACGTGGCAAATGGTGGGAAAGTTATTTTTCAAGTGATAAAAAGACTAGGAATAGACTAATTAATCTTCTCTTTCCGTGGTTACAACTGACATTTCAACGGCATTTTGGTCTTCTTTATCCTATTGGGCCAGCTCTTTCCTTTAATAAATGGATTAACCCTAACAGTCCTCGAGAAGTTACCTTTTCCGATGTTGAAAAACAGGCGATTGTTGACTATTTAAAGAGAGTAGATAACGGCGAAGTATCCTCTAACATGGAACAGTACGCAGGCATGACCAGTAGTTATGAGGGATATATTGGAGAGAACAACATCTTTGGACAACCACTTGGAGGGAATGCACCTCAAAATGCAGAGACTATTTCTACCTATGCTGACTTCCTGCCCTTCTTTGGAAACCTCAAAGCAGCAAGTGAAGTCTATTTAGGATACGACCCACTGACCGGAAGAGAGTTAGAAGATTGGGAACGCGGGGTCGCAGCGGCTGCTATTCTCGGTGGCGGGGCTGCAAGGCTTGGCGGGAAAGTAGCCCCGAAGGTTGTTGATAAGGTTGGGGATTTGGGGAAGGGTGACCTTTCTAAAAAAGTGACTTATGGCGACCAATACACTAAAGTTGATGGTAAGAAAACATTGAAACCTAATATTGAGTATTCAACTAAAGAAGGTTACCATTATAAAACGGATAGTGAAGGAAGAATTACAAATGTGGAAGCGACGTTACAACTCGGGAAAGCAGACCGTAATAATTATGCACAAAGGACAGTTGGCAGAGAAGATAGATTACCAAATGATGATGGAGGACATTTAATAGCTAGTATTTTCAAGGGTTCAGGTGAAATTGATAACTTAGTACCAATGAATGCTGCGCTGAACAGGAAAGAATACAAAGTATTAGAGACTTCTTGGAAAAAAGCTTTACAAGCAGGTAAAGAAGTAACAGTTAAAGTGAAGCCAATTTACGAAGCGAATTCTTCTAGACCGACTGAGTTTAAAGTTAGCTATACAATAGATGGAAAAAAATACTCGGATAGATTAACTAATTATCTAGGAGGTAAGTTAGATGGAAACTAAAATAACAGAACAGATATATCAACAAGTTGCAAATACATTAGTAAATATAATTCCGGAAGAATGGAAAAAGATCTTTTTATATGCTGAATTTAGAGAAGGTTATAAAAAGGTGTTTTTTTACT
This sequence comes from Sutcliffiella cohnii, assembly GCF_002250055.1. Taxonomy (NCBI): domain Bacteria; kingdom Bacillati; phylum Bacillota; class Bacilli; order Caryophanales; family Bacillaceae; genus Sutcliffiella; species Sutcliffiella cohnii. The sequence goes on along the minus strand of NZ_CP018866.1, from coordinate 4,262,093 downwards.
ATTACACACATTCTAGGTCAAAACCTGTATATAGCCTTGACATAACGGATTTATATAATATTTCAGAAGATAATTATGAAGAAATGGAAAATGAGCTATATAAATGTTTTGCTAGATTGTGGGAAGAATTTAGGAAACAAGAAGTAGAACAATGGACTAATTTAACTTTTATTTTAGATAGCACAGGAAAAATGAAAGTTAACTATGGATATGAGGACATTTCTGAGCTGAGCCCTGTCGAGAAACAAGATAAGTGGGAAGCAGAAAACTTAGTGTAATTAATAGTAGATTAATCAACTTAAAACTAAGCACTTGGGTGAAACAAGCGACTGGAAAGAAGTTCACATAGATAGGAAGTGGGACGAGGGGACAGGAAAGTCGTCCACACATTTTTTTTTTTTTTTTACAATACTGTTAACAAATGTGTGTATGATATTCCTGTCCCTTCGTTTCATTTGGTCCCACTGTTCTTAGGCTGCATGACCAAGGTAAACTATAATTTGTAATCTTTGTGAAAAGAGAATGGGTGAAATCACTCCATACGTACGGATTGTATTGAAAGAGTGGGAATATCAGTTGCGAATAACTTTCAAATTATTCTTTCATTTCTATAGCAGGTGAGGTATACTTAAATTAAACTGAATAGATTTAACTAGGGGAGTCCAATGAGTTGGGCTGAGAAAGAAACACGTTGAAGTTTCTTGACTCTTGGGACCTGATCTGGTTCATACCAGCGTGGGGAAGTTAATGGCGTCAATAAAGCACTACTTCTATATACATATTAGCCGGGTCCAACCATTAATTGGACACCGGCTTTTTTACGTACTTCATGAGCTCTTCTAAAGCTTTTCCACTTGTTGTGTTCTAGATCCTGTCCCTATTATCGAAAAAGGGAGAGATTGATCATGTCATTAACAACATCTTCATTAAACAAGCAAAGTATTTCCATCATGTCTAACTTTAATGGTAGTAAAAAGGTATATGTGGAGGGATCTAGACCCGATATCAAAGTTCCGATGCGTGAAATTGAGTTAAGTCCGACAACCGGTTCATTTGGGGAAGAAGATAATCCCCCTGTGCGCGTGTATGATACCAGCGGACCTTATACAGACCCTAATTATTCTATTGACATAACAAAAGGTCTGCCAGCCCTGCGAAGTTCTTGGATTCAAGAACGTGGCGATGTAGAGGAATACAAAGGGCGTGATATCAAGCCGCAGGATAATGGGTATAGAGATGAGAACGATCCTCGGACCACTCAAAATATGTTTCCAGGTTTAAAGCGGAAGCCACTACGGGCACAAAAAGGGAAAAATGTAACACAACTTCATTATGCAAAAAAAGGTATGATCACACCTGAGATGGAGTTTATTGCAATAAGAGAAAATATGGATCCTGAATTTGTACGGGATGAAGTGGCCAGGGGACGCGCGATTATTCCAGCAAATATCAACCATCCCGAGATTGAACCTATGATCATAGGGCGAAATTTCCATGTGAAAATCAACGCCAATATTGGTAACTCAGCTGTTACTTCTTCCATTGAGAATGAAGTTGAAAAAATGACATGGGCTACACGCTGGGGTGCTGATAATATTATGGACTTATCAACAGGAAAACATATTCACACAACTAGGGAATGGATTATTCGAAATTCACCTGTTCCTGTCGGGACTGTCCCAATCTATCAAGCTCTTGAAAAGGTAAATGGTGTTGCGGAAGATTTAACATGGGAGATCTACCGTGATACTTTAATTGAACAAGCCGAACAAGGTGTCGATTATTTCACTATTCACGCGGGTGTTCTGCTTCGCTACGTTCCATTAACAGCAAAGCGGGTAACAGGAATTGTATCCCGTGGTGGATCGATTATGGCTCAATGGTGCCTATATCATCATCAGGAAAACTTTTTATATACACATTTTGAGGAAATCTGCGAAATTATGAAAGCTTATGATATATCCTTCTCGTTGGGTGATGGGCTACGTCCTGGCTCAATTGCAGATGCGAATGATGAAGCACAGTTTGCTGAATTAGAAACGCTTGGAGAACTGACAAAGATTGCTTGGAAGCACGATGTACAAGTGATGGTTGAAGGACCCGGGCACGTACCCATGCACCTGATTAAAGAGAATATGGATAAGCAACTAGAAGTATGTCAAGAAGCTCCATTCTATACTCTTGGGCCTTTAACAACTGATATTGCTCCTGGGTATGATCATATTACTTCTGCGATTGGCGCTGCAATGATTGGTTGGTATGGAACGGCCATGCTTTGTTATGTGACGCCAAAAGAACATTTGGGGCTACCAAATAAGGAGGATGTTCGTGTAGGAGTTGTTACCTATAAAATTGCTGCCCATGCTGCTGATTTGGCCAAGGGGCATCCTGGTGCACAAAAACGAGATGATGCTTTATCAAAAGCACGGTTTGAATTCCGGTGGAGGGATCAGTTTAATTTATCACTAGACCCTGAACGGGCATTGGAGTATCATGATGAAACATTACCTGCAGAAGGGGCAAAAACTGCTCACTTTTGCTCAATGTGTGGACCTAAATTTTGTAGTATGAGAATTTCACAGGATATCCGAAATTATGCGAAGGAAAATAAGTTAGATACGAATGAAGCAATCGAGGTAGGAATGAAGGAAAAGGCTGAGCAGTTTAGGCTTTTAGGTGGCAACATCTATCAATGACTGTCTAGGGAGGGGTAAGGGTGGAGGTTAAAAAAATTGAGGAAGAAATAAGGGACATGGGGACAGGAAACTCGTCTACACAGAAAATGGAAATTGATAATAACCCGAAAGGGCGATTACTCATGAATTCTCACAAAGAAAACCATGTGAATTAAAAGCGTCTAATAAAAACAAGCAAAGTTTCTATGGGACGGGGGGACAGGAAACTCGTCTACACAGAAATTGGAAATTTAAAAAAGCCCGAAAGGGAGTTTACTCTTGATTTCTCTAAAAGAAAACCATGTGAAATCAAAAGCGTCCAATAGAAACAAGCAATGTTTCTATTGGACGCTTTTATATAATTATGAAGTTTATGCTACTTACGCTTCCAACCTTCTACTTCCTTTATCCCCTGTATCTCTTTGTAAAGGGGGCAAGGAGTCGGTGGTTCTTAAAATAGTATGTTCATTAATGGGACGAGGGGACAGCGTATAATGGCAAATAAGTCAATCACAATTTTTCACTTAAAAAAGGCCGACTTTAAGTAAAACCTCACATTTCCATTTTTTTGAAGGTTCAACTATCACAAAACTTATATAGAACTTCTCTAGGGCGTGAAAGGATCTTGCTTTTTTCATCCTACATTGATACCGCCTAGTGAATATAAACTTAGATTTCACGTATTATTCGTACTTATAGGACAAGATCCATAACGCTGTCCCGCGAGGTCTCTTTGCCTCAGGAAATTAATTCAATGTGATCTAACGTCCTAGAGAAGTTCCATGTTCGAAAATTAACTATCCCGCTATAAATATATTTTCTCTACAAATAATTAACTAGCGCATTTAATGGATGAGACATGTGTTTCAAAGAATTTTTTTACATTCGTTTTACGGATTTTTTTACTAATCTCTTCGAGAAGGACATATTTTTTATCCTCTGTTTGATAGAGAGTACGGTTACGAATCATAGCGAACGCAAGTCTAATCATTCTGTTACCTAAAGCAATATATGCTTGACGCGAATGTTTTCCTCTTTCCCTCAATTTCTGGTACCGTTGGTGCATCTCAGGGTTATTAACAGCTAAGGACCTTCCAACTTGATATACAATATTTCTAAAAGATCGCCTACCTTGTTTGGAAACTCCGTAATAAGATGGTCTGTTATCTCCTGACTGCTTGACGATAGGATTTGTACCAGCCAATTTAATCAGTTGTCCAGACTCATCAAAATCAGAGAGTTCTCCCATTTCCGCCACTAATTCTGCACCTGTTACTAATCCAATTCCTTGTACAGAAAGAACAACTGCGCCATCCATCACTACAAATAAATCTTCTATCTTGCGTTCTAAAATCTTTATTTGATTGTCTACAAAATCAAGCCTATCTAATTTTTGAATAAGCAAGAAAATATCAGCATCTAGCTGTTCCTTAGGAAGGGAGATGGAACCTTCTGCAAATTCTAACAAGAGTTTAATAGATTTATCTCGGAGTTTTAAGTTCTCACGTATTGATAAGTCTCTTAATCCTTCTTCCCCTAACTTTAAGATGTCGGAGGGATGAGGATAGTGCCTCATTAAATATCTAGCTGCTTTACCAAATACATTAGTCAAAGGTTTAGCAAAGCTTTTTTTCCCATTAACCCATACTGTTTTCCCCTGGTACTCTCGAAAGATATGATCCATATGCATTAGGATGAGGTTCTTCGTTTTAGTTCTCTCTGAAATTAGTTCTCTCCTGGCTCTTGTTAACTTTCGGAGTTGAAGTATCTCCCCTGTAGGTAACTCGTTAGAGGTACCCCTACCATGAATGATAGATTGAACAATCGCCATTAAGTCCAGATTATCCGTCTTAGACCAATTCAATAATGCATCTCTTTCTTTGGCAGTAGTAGCTGCATTTATTGTTCGTACATGATACCCCTCAAGGTGACATTTAAAGACTAAATGTTCGTAGTAATGTCCAGTAGTTTCAATGCCGACCACCACTCGCGTATTAGCTCTTACTTTATGTCTTCCAATAAGAGTTTTTAGCTTAGTAAAACCAGACATAGAAGCATCTATATCAAATGGTTTTTCTAATATTTCTCCATAAAACGAAGCAATCATAGCTTTGGGAGTATATTTAGCTGCATCAATCGCTACAATTAAAATATTCTCTACTCCAGTCTCTCTCACAAATTGCGCCCATCGACTTCCAATCTTACCTTGAATATGATTTAATGTTGAATATACCATCGTTTTCATCTCCTTTGGTAGGGAATGTAGTTTGGAAGTTCTGTGATAGGTACTTCTATTTTACAATGAAAACGGTGGTTTTTTATTGTAATTAACTATTTACTATACTAGGTACCTCGTTCACTCTCCAAAAAATAATGCCAGAAAAGATAAAACTGAATGACTGAGTATGAGTACATGAAGCACTAAACAGATGCTAGAGGTTATGTGCTGACTTATTTAGTAACATCATCAAAATAGGTTGAGAGGATATTTCCCTTGTTTTCTAGTTCTTCTTTTAGTTCGGTTGTTAACATGTAGTTCTCTAAATTGGATAAACAATTGATGATACCCTCATAATGGTTTTCGAAAGCAGATCTCCATTTGTTCAACCGATCCTCTAAAACAATTTCTATTGTAATTTCTTTAATCTTTTCCTTTTTATGTTTTACGCCTACTGCATTTTCTATATATAATTTATCCATCAATTCATTGTTCTTTGTGTATTTATTATACTCACCTGTAATTTGTTTTAGTTGTTTTTGAGTTAATGTATATTCTTCTTTTAATTCATGTAAGTATTCTTGTTCATAAGTGGTATCTAATCTGTTTATATAATCTATTTTTTCTTTTTTAGGATTTTTTATGGTGATAATGGAATCTTTATTTACCTTGTCGTTTTCAACAATAATAATTTTTTTGCTTATTAATGCTGCTTCATCCTGTTTTAGATTAGGATGTATTATTCGCCTATACTCCTCTACAATCCCTTCCTCTTTCGATGAATTTATATGGATTGTACGAATACGGTAATCTTTATTTTCCATACCAAACCCCCCCTAGTTCATACGTACTATTTAATGAGGTTGTCATATTCTTAAATAGACTAAAAAAGTGCAGAATCCCCGCAGATTACATTTATTTACCACCCAAACAAGCCAAACGACCCCCTTATAATGATATAAGGGGGTCGTTACATTGAGAAAAGGATTTTTACTATTACTTGTCATTTTTTTGACAGGATGTGTTGCAGAGCCAGAAATTAAAGTAGATGGTGTGAATGATGGGGATATCTACATAAATGATGTCACCATTCATATAGATGATCAACTAGCAGGTGACTTTACGATGTCATTAAACGGACAGGAAATACAGAACGATCATTTAGTCACAGAGAATGGCGATTATGAATTAGTGATAAATGCAAAGAACTACTGGAAAGAAAAGAATGAAACCATTCAGTTTAAGTTGGATGATGTGCCACCATTATTACCTGCTTTTTATCCTGAATTACAAGAAGTGTATTTTCAATTTGTCGATTTTTCTATTGTGGAAGAAGCGGGGGTAACCTATTCTGCTACGATTAATGGGACACCTGTAAGTTTAAATGATAGATTCGAGGAAGAAGGCACTTATACGATAAAGATACAAGCAATGAAATAATATAATTTAACCCAAAAAATTTGTTATTGACATATCAGAAAAAACTTTATGCAACGCTAGTGAGAAAGATAATTATAAGGGAAGAGAATAACTAATTTATTCTCTTCCCTTTATTATTTAAGAAAGAGGTATGATAATGAGAAAAATTACATACATAATGTGGGGGTTATTAATTTTACCATTGTTAACTAGACCACTAATAGGAAAGAAACATTTTTTTCGATTTTTACCATCTGCGACTTTTGTTTCTTTACTTCTAGCGCTAATGAGTGAAATAGCTCAATCAAGGAGATGGTGGAAGGTGAAAATCAATTTAATACCTGATCTAACAACTAATGTTTCCTTTGTGCTGAGCACCTTTTTTGTAGGAACGTTATGGGTATTTAAATATTCATATGGGAATTTTTCGAAGTATTTATGTGCAAATATTATTTTGGATTGGTTATTTTCATATCCTTTCACCTCCTTGTTTCAAAAACTTAATGTCTTTAAATTAATTCGTTTTAAGCAACATCAAATTTTTCTAACATTTATTTCATTTTCACTTATCATATATTGGTTCCAGAAAAAAGTTGAAGAATATGTAGGTAAGTCAAAAGTTGAAGAGATAAAAACCCTGTAGCACAGGGTTTTTATTTATATACAGATGAATAGGTTTTCCAACTTTCTTCTAAGTTTTTAGCGTTATAGCCTATATTCGTTTAAATTCTAGTGGCTAAGTAACCTCGAAGTCCTACCAGACAAACCCCTTTTTCCAATAAAACAATCTCATCCATTTTTCTCAACCTTGCAGCAGTTGTTGCTCCCTCTGCACCAATTATAATTATTTTTTATTCATGTTTATCACTCCATTTCTCGTAACATCATAATTGGTATTTCTATAACACCATTGTGGAAATTTGTGATGTGATTACAACTCGGAACATTTTGCTGGATTTATATGGTTGCTGTATATAAGACATATTTAACCGAAATAGGCGAATTCTAATTATGACTTGTATTACTTCAACATAAGGAGTGACGAAATGCATACTAAGTCAAAAGTTGATGAAATATTACCTGAAGAAGTATCAAAGAAAATAGATGAAGGAAAAGCAAAAAGTATTATCGATGTACGTGAACATGAAGAAGTAGCGCAAGGGAAAATACCAGGTGCTTACCATATTCCTTTAGGAGAGCTTGAAGATCGGCTAAATGAAATAGATTCTGAAAAAGAGCACATTATGGTATGTCGATCAGGAAGTCGGAGTGGGAAGGCTTCAGAGTTTTTACAAGATAAGGGGTATAAAGTGAAAAATATGGTTGGTGGGATGTTAAATTGGGAAGATGAAGTTGAAAAACCGTAACCCAAGAAGGAGGAATCTCTATGGAAGTTACAGTTAATAGGGTGTTAGACGCAAAGGGACTGGCTTGCCCGATGCCAATTGTAAAAACAAAAAAAGAAATGAACACTCTTGAACCGGGTGAAGTGATGGAAATTCAAGCAACTGATAAAGGTTCAACAGCTGATTTAAAAGCTTGGGCTTCTAGTACCGGTCATCAGTATTTAGGAACTGTAGAAGAGGGCGAGACCTTAAAGCATTATCTTCGAAAAGCTCGTTCCGAAGAAGAAAAACCTGAAGCAAAGCATTCGGATGTGGTTCATTTAGATGAATTATTAAATAAATTAGATGGTAATGAAGAAGTAACTGTTTTAGATGTGAGAGAACCGGCTGAATATGCATTCGGTCATGTGCCAGGTGCCATCAATATCCCTCTTGGTGAATTAGAAAATCGGTTTGAAGAACTAAACAATGTAGACAATCTACATGTCATTTGTAGAACGGGTAGTCGCAGTGATTTTGCTGCACAAAAGTTAACCGAAAAAGGCTTTAGCAACGTTAAAAATGTAGTTCCTGGAATGATAGACTGGACAGGCCCTATCGATAAAAATCATTAAACAGGGAGGAATAAAAATGAAAGTAGCTATAATTGCCTCAAACGGTGGGATGTTTGATGCCTATAAAGTATTCAATATTGCAACGGCTGCAGCTGCTACTGATGCTGAAGTGGGAATTTTTTTTACATTTGAAGGCTTAAATCTCATTCATAAAGAAGGTCATAAAAATTTGCCAATGCCTGCAGGAACAGAACATTTTCAAGAAGGATTTAAAAAAGCAAATGTTCCACCAGTTGAAGAACTTGTTGCAATGGCGAGTGAAATGGGTGTGAAAATGATTGCGTGTCAAATGACAATGGATGTTATGAGTCTTGAAAAAGAACACTTTGTAGGAGGGATTGATGTTGGCGGTGCAGTTACTTTTTTAGCGTTTGCTAAAGATGCTGACGTAACGCTAACGTTCTAAAAGGAGTGAAAATTTATGAGTAAAGATGTAACAGTTTATACGACTAACACTTGTCCCTATTGTGTAATGGTAAAAAAATTTTTAAATGAGCAAGGTGTAGCATTTAAAGAAGTAAATGTGCAAGAAAATCCTGCAGCAGGAGATAAATTGGTTGAAACAACAGGTCAGATGGGAGTCCCTCAAATTGAAATTAGTGGTGAGTGGGTTTTAGGATATGATCCTGAAACGATTACTCAACTTTTAGAAAAGTAAAAGGAGGAGAAACATGGGAACAACAACAGCTCTGAAAACAATATCTGTTAAAGATTTAGCCAAGAAAGTAATTAATCATGAAGATCTTTTCATCCTTGATACCCGTAATACAAGCGATTTTGACGATTGGAAAATAGAAGGACGCAATATAGAGGTAATCAACTCTCCTTACGTTGAGTTATTAGAAGGAGTCGATTCCATTTTAGATAAACTACCAAAGAGCAAAGAAATTTATGTTATTTGTGCAAAAGGAGGCGCATCAGAATTTGTCGCCGAACAAATAATGGAACAGGGGTTTACAGATGTTTACTCAGTAGAAGGCGGAATGAAGGCTTGGAGTGAACACCTTGAGCCAATAAAGATTGGTGATTTGAAAGATGGAGGAAGCATCTATCAATTTGTACGGATTGGAAAAGGCTGCCTTTCCTATTTAATTGAGTCTGACGGAAAAGGGGCAATAATTGATACTAACAGAATGTTGTCTCCATACGAAGAGATGATAAAGAAACATAATATTACGTTAATCCATGTATTAGATACTCATTTGCACGCTGACCATATTTCTGGTGGTAGAGAACTTGCTGAAAAACATGATGCCATGTATTATTTACCACCAAAGGACGCTGGTGAAGTCACATTTAACTATTCACAAATTAATGACGGTGATGAATACAAGGTTGGACAGACAACGATAAAAGCCATTTACTCTCCAGGGCATACCATTGGTAGTACATCTTTCGTCGTTGATGATCAATATCTATTAACAGGTGACATTTTATTTATTGATTCTATTGGTCGCCCTGATCTTGCAGGTAAAGCTGAAGACTGGGTAAGAGATTTAAGAAATACACTTTATCAACGTTACAAAGAGCTCGCTGAAAACCTTCTAGTGTTACCTGCCCATTACATGGGAATTAACGAAATGAATGATGATGGAAGTATATCTGAAAAACTTGGCGTGCTATATCAACAAAATCATGGATTAAAAATTAATGATGAAGCTGAATTTAGAAAAACAGTCACAGAAAATCTACCACCTCAGCCGAATTCATTTCAAGAAATTCGTGAGACAAATATGGGTAAAGTCAAACCAGAAGAAGAACAACAAAGGGAAATGGAAATTGGACCAAATCGCTGTGCAGTGAGATAGGAGGAAAAGAGATGGAATCCACAAAAGTATTAGATGCAAAAGGGCTAGCTTGCCCAATGCCAATTGTAAAAACAAAAAAGGAAATGGATGCATTAAGTTCAGGGGAGGTTCTTGAAATTCATGCAACCGATAAAGGGGCAAAAAATGATTTGGCCGCATGGGCACAATCGGGTGGACATGAATTACTAAAAGACGAAGAAGAAAATGGCGTTTATAAATTCTGGTTAAAAAAAGGATAGAGCTTAGGGGAGGTACCTTTAAACGGTAACCCTCCCCCTTTTGAATGGAGGAAAAGGAAAGTGGATATCGCTTTTATCGTTGTTATATTCCTTATCGGTTTTATTGGAGCCTTCATATCTGGAATGGTAGGAATTGGTGGATCGATTATTAAATATCCCATGCTTTTATATATTCCACCACTGTTTGGATTAGCTGCATTTAGTGCACATGAGGTGTCTGGAATCAGCGCAATTCAAGTTTTTTTCGCCACAATAGGTGGAGTATGGGCTTATCGAAAAGGCGGGTATTTGAATAAAACGTTAATACTATACATGGGTGTTGCCATACTAATTGGAAGCTTTATTGGTGGATACGGCTCAAAGCTCATGACCGAAAGTGGAATTAACTTAGTATATGGAATTCTAGCATTAATCGCCGTTGTGATGATGTTCTTGCCTAAAAAAGGAATCGACGAAATCCCTCTTGATCAAGTGAAGTTTAATAAATGGCTCGCAGCCGTTCTTGCACTAATCGTCGGGGCAGGGGCAGGGATTGTTGGTGCAGCTGGTGCATTTATTTTAGTTCCTATCATGCTCGTAGTGCTAAAAATTCCAACTAGAATGACGATAGCGACTTCTTTAGCTATTACGTTTATATCGTCAATTGGTGCAACTGTTGGGAAAATCACAACGGGTCAAGTCAAATATTATACAGCGTTAATCATGGTTGTAGCAAGTCTAATAGCTTCGCCACTTGGTGCTAATTATGGAAAAAAAATAAACACCAAAATCTTACAATGGATTTTGGCATTACTCATATTAGCTACTTCAATTAAAATTTGGTCTGATATTTTATTTTAAGGCACTTTATTACTTTCAACGTATGTCTCAAGTGCAGGATGATATTCCTTTTGAAAATGATTATCTGGACATGATTTTATTACAATTTGAGAGTAATGAGTTCTTTTTATCGCTGACTAACGAAGATTAGGGATTAGGACAGCGAAATTACGAAGGAACAAGATGCTTTAAGAAGGCTTAAATCTTTAAAATAAAAAAACATCCTCATAATACATTGTTATACACGCTCATGGGTAAATACTTCATGGGCTCATTTTAAAATTAATTTTAGAGTGTTGACAACATACCCCGTATGGTATATTATAAGTCTTGTCACCCACTGAAAGTTTAGGAGGACAGTCAACATGGTGATTGTAATGTTTGGTTTATTAATAGTTGTCGGATACCTGATTACTATAAGGAATTTTCCAATTCTAGGATTAAATTATATAGATAAGAAAGAACTAGATTTAACAACATTGATTAAAGTAGATGTTAGGGACTATAATGAGTCTTATAAAAATCCCGTAAAGGGCTCAATCAATGTTCCAGTGGCATACTTAAAAAGATATTACATGGAAATACCAAGTGAAAATCTAATAGTAGTTGCTTCGAATCGACTTGAAAAGAATGTTGGCATTCGTTTCTTACGTACAAAGGGCTTTAAGGTGGTTGGATATACAATTACTAATGAAGAAAAAACTGTATTAAAGGAAAATCAGTTAAATAAAGAAAGTTATTGCTAAAGGGGGGAAACAGATGGAATACAATGACCAAATGAAAAATAGAGTAAAGCGCATTGAAGGCCAACTTAGAGGAATCTTAAGAATGATGGAAGAAAATAAAGACTGTAAGGATGTTATTACTCAGTTGTCTGCAGCAAGAACTGCAATTGATCGGACAATTGGAGTAGTCGTCAGTTCTAATTTAGTGGAAGGTGTTAGAAACGCTGAAGAAATAGGTGAGAAAAATACAGAAGAACTATTAAAAGAAGCTGTCAATCTGCTTGTAAGAAGTAGATAATAATGCAATGCCACTTTCAGACTTAATTGAAATGGCAAAAGAACAAGATGTAAAGCTCGTTGCTTGTACAATGACAATGGATTTATTAGGACTTCACAAAGAAGAACTTTTAGATAATATCGAGTATGCAGGTGTAGCTGCGTATTTAGCTGATGCAGAAGATGGAAATGTAAACCTATTTATCTAAACACATTAGGGGGATTCTCCCCTACATAAAAAGGAGGGAGTAAGTTTGGAATATCTAAATTATTTAATCATTGGACTCTTTCTGTTATTTATCATTAAACGAATCATCCCGGCTAAAGGTGTTAGACAGATTACAACAACAGATTTAAAGAATGAATTAAAAGATAGGAATAAACAATTTGTTGATGTACGTACTCCTGGGGAGTTTAAGGGAAGAAACATTAAAGGGTTTAAAAATCTCCCACTCCAACAACTTGCTCAAAAAGCGGAGAAGGAACTATCAAAAGACAAAGAAGTAGTTGTTATATGTCAAAGTGGAATGAGAAGTCAAAATGCTACTAAAATATTAAAAAAATTAGGATTTACGAACGTGACAAATGTAAAAGGTGGTATGAGCGCCTGGAGATAAAAAGGAGGAGAGAAAATGAAGCAATTAACAGCTAAAGATGTAGAAACACTGTTAGTAGAAGGTCAACCATTAAACCTAATTGATGTTCGTGAAGTAGATGAAGTTGAAACTGGGAAAATCCCAGGAGTGATCCACATTCCACTAGGCTTATTAGAATTCCGTATGCATGAATTAGATAAGTCACAAGACTATATCATGGTTTGTCGTTCTGGTGCACGTAGTGGTCGCGCCTGTCAATTTCTTGAAAGTCATGGGTTTAAGGTAACCAACATGACAGGTGGAATGCTTGCATGGGAAGGCGAAACAAAATAAGGTGATTTTTTTTAGAATTGAATATACCCACAAGGGTAATAAACAGGAGGTTTTTATAAATGGATTCATTAAAAACAGATCTTTTATTAGATGCAAAGGGTTTAGCTTGCCCAATGCCTATCGTAAAAACAAAAAAGGCAATGAATGAGTTGCAAGCGGGTCAAGTTTTAGAGGTTCAAGCAACAGATAAAGGGTCAAAAGCTGATCTTGAAGCATGGGCAAAAAGCGCTGGTCATCAGTATCTAGGCACAATTGAACAAGGAGAAGTGTTAAAGCATTACCTTAGAAAATCTTCCAATGATGGAACAATTGAAAGAAAACATCCTAACATTACAAGCAATGAAGAGTTGGAGAAAAAACTAGATGTTAACGAGAATATTGTTGTTCTCGACGTGAGAGAAGCAGCGGAGTACGCATTTAATCATATCCCTAACGCTATCTCTATTCCCTTAGGGGAGTTGGAGAATCGTCTTTCTGAGCTTAATACAACTGATGAGATTTATGTGGTGTGTCGAACTGGAAACCGTAGTGATCTCGCAGCTCAAAAATTAGCTGAAAAAGGTTTTGCAAATGTGATTAATGTTGTGCCAGGGATGAGTGCTTGGTCAGGCAAAACCATTAGCGTAAATAAGTAAAGGAGGGAAATAATTCATATGAGCACAGTAACGGTATACACAACCACACGCTGTCCATATTGTGTTATGCTAAAGAACTTTTTGGCAGATCAAAATATACCTTTTAAAGAGGTAAATGTTGAAGTAAATCCAGAAATTATGAACCAACTAGTCGCGAAAACCGGACAAATGGGTGTTCCTCAAACAGAGGTAAATGGTAAGTGGGTAATTGGTTATGATCCAAATAATATAATGCTAGCATTAAGAAACTAGGAGGAATTAGGAATGAGTAAAGTAGCAATCATTGCAAGTAATGGTGGATTATTTGATGCATATAAAGTGTTTAATATCGCAACAGCTGCTGCAGCATCTGATCAAGAAGTTGCCATATTCTTTACATTTGAAGGATTAAACTTAATCCACAAAGAAGCAAATCAACAGCTTCCAATGCCAGAGGGAAAAGAGCACTTTGCTGAAGGGTTTTCCAAAGCGAACGTGCCAGCTATACCTGAGTTAGTGGCAATGGCACAAGAAATGGGTGTCAAATTCATTGGGTGTCAAATGACAATGGATGTGATGGGATTGGAAAAAGAAGCATTTGTGGATGGAATTGAAGTAGGTGGAGCTGTAACCTTTTTAGAATTTGCAAAAGATGCAGAAGTAACTCTTACGTTTTAGTAGGAATTAATTATTTTTTTGAGTTTAAATATACCATAGGGGGTAAATGATATGACTGTAAAGGCTATGACTTCAAAAGAAGTAACAAAAAAAGTATTTAATAAAGAACCATTATTTATTCTAGACGTTCGTAATGAAAGTGACTTTCAAGATTGGAAAATTGAAGGAGAAAACTTCGACTATTTTAATATTCCGTATTTCGAGTTACTGGATGGAGTGGAAGGAATCTTAGATAAGATCCCGGCTAATCAAGAAGTTTTAGTAGTTTGTGCAAAAGAAGGATCTTCATTAATGGTGGCAGAGATGTTATCAGAACAAGGCATAACGGCTTCTTACCTGCAAGGTGGGATGAAAGCGTGGAGTGAGCACTTAGAGCCTGTGAAGGTTGGAGATTTAAACGATGGAGGCGAAGTGTATCAGTTCGTTCGTATCGGTAAGGGCTGCTTATCTTACATGGTTGTCTCAAATAGCGAAGCTGCAATTATCGATGCAACTCGTATGACTGATGTTTATCTTGATTTTGCAAAAGAAATCGGAGCTACGATCACTCATGTATTTGATACTCATCTTCATGCTGACCACATTTCTGGTGGAAGAGTCATTGCTGAGAGAACAGGTGCAACGTACTGGTTACCTCCAAAAGATGCGACAGAAGTAACATTTGACTACGAGGCTCTAGAAGGTGGAAATGTAGTGACAATCGGAAATACGGCGATTGATATTCATGCGCTATATTCACCAGGACACACAATCGGTTCTACATCGTTTGTTGTGGATTCTCAGTTCTTATTATCAGGTGATATCTTATTCATCGATTCAATTGGAAGACCAGATTTAGCTGGAATGGCAGAAGATTGGGTAGCAGATTTAAGAGAAAGTTTGTACACACGTTACAGAGAGCTATCAGAAGATTTAGTTGTTCTACCAGCACACTTTATGATCATTGATGAATTGAATGAAGACGGTAGTGTATCAGAAAAATTAGGAACACTATTTGCAAAAAATCACGGTCTAAACATTGAGGACGAAAATGAATTCAGAAAACTAGTAACAGAAAACCTACCACCACAACCAAATGCTTATCAAGAAATTCGTGAAACTAACATGGGGAAAATTAACCCAGATGATGAAAAACAACGTGAAATGGAAATTGGACCAAACCGTTGTGCGGTTCGATAAAAATTAATTCTTAGGAGGAATAATGACATGGAAGCAACAAAAGTATTAGATGCAAAAGGGTTAGCATGTCCAATGCCAATTGTAAAAACAAAAAAAGCAATCAATGAATTAGCATCAGGTGAAATTCTAGAAATTCATGCAACTGATAAAGGTGCTAAAAACGACCTAACTGCTTGGGCAAAGTCTGGTGGTCATGAATTAATTAAACATGAAGAAGAAAATGATGTATTTAAATTTTGGATTAAAAAGGGTTAAAAATAAGGGGAGCCTATTAAGGTTCCCTTTTTTCAAAAGGAGATAACAGAATGGATTTTGCATTTATTATTACCATTTTTTAATAGGATTTATAGGTTCATATATATCTGGAATGCTAGGAATTGGCGGGTCTATTATTAAGTACCCTATGTTATTATATATTCCACCATTATTTGGATTAGCTGCATTTACTGCACATGAAGTTTCGGGTATAAGTGCAATTCAAGTATTCTTTGCAACCATTGGTGGAGTCTGGGCTTACCGAAAAGGTGGATATTTAAATAAAACGTTAATTATGTATATGGGTGCTAGTATTTTAGTAGGTAGTTTTGTTGGAGGATTCGGGTCAAAGTTAATGTCTGAAGGAGGCATTAATTTAATTTATGGGATACTCGCTTTAATTGCAGCAGTGATGATGTTTATTCCGAAGAAAGGGATAGACGATATCCCATTAGATCAGGTGAAATTTAATAAATGGCTTGCAGCAATATTAGCACTTATTGTAGGTGTGGGTGCTGGGATCGTCGGGGCAGCAGGAGCCTTTTTATTAGTGCCAATCATGTTAGTTGTATTAAAGATTCCAACAAGAATGACAATTGCTTCTTCACTGGCGATTACGTTTATTTCATCAATTGGAGCGACAGTAGGTAAAATTACGATCGGACAAATAGACTATTTCCCAGCTTTTATAATGATCGTTGCAAGTTTAATCGCTTCCCCATTGGGAGCAATGGCTGGAAAAAAAGTAAATACAAAAGTGTTACAAGTCATTTTAGCGTTATTAATTGGAGCTACTGCCGTTAAGATTTGGTTAGATATTTTGTAAAAACAGGGAAAAATAAAGTGTATTCATAGTAAGTTCTGAAAGAAGGGATTAAAATGATGAACAAGAAATTTGTTTATTTTGTATCGTTAAGCTCAAATGTTCCCTATGTGTTGAAGAAATCAATCGAAATGGTTGAACAAAAAAATGAAGTCGCCATATTTTTTGATCTTGATGGAGCCCGTGTTTTAGATAAACGTTATTTTAAAAAAATGACGAGAACTCATGGAGGGGATCTCTCCTTACTTTTCAACTTGGCTTTAAATGCGGGAATCAAACTGTATGGTTGTCAAATGAATGTGTTAATTGCAGATGGTTTGGAACTAATAGATGGGGCAGAGTTAGCGGGCGTTGTTACCTTTTTAGAAGCAGCCTACCAAGCTGATGCTGTTTTAAGTTATTAAGAGGGGGACTAAACATGAACACGAAAAAAGTTGTCGTATTAGCGCTTCATGATGAATTAGAGTCTGCTTACCCACCCTTAAATGTTGCTGTTGGAGCTACTTCATCCGGGGCTGATGTGATTTTAGCCTTCTCACGAAAAGGAGTAAATATTTTAGATCAAAAATACATTCCTATTCCATCGGATGGAATTGAATACTTGTCAAATGCGCTATCTGATTTTAACGCACCTTCAATTAACGACTTACTTGAGATAGCTGTTGAATCAGGAGTTAAACTTTATGTAGTGGATTTAGATATTAAGGACCATACGCAATTTAAGTACCCAGCTGAGCAAGTTCCGATTAAATGGGTCTTAAACGAGGCAGTTTCAGCGGATTTGTTTGTACATTTTTAAATATTTAGGAGGAATGACTTTGATTAAAATTACAGATGCTGCGATATCATAAATAAAAAAAGAAGTTAAAGGCGTAAAAAAGCCATTTGTTCGTCTTGCAATGGGCATCGGTTGAGGGGGACCTCAGCTTCGTCTGACTCTGGAAGAGTCAGCTTTAGAAAATGATGAGATTATTGAACAAGATGGTATAAATTTTTTTAGTACATGAAACAAACAAACCTTATTTTAATAATGTCAAAATTGATTATACCAAGACCCTATTCGGTGATGGGAAATTTATTGTCCTTACACTATAAGTATATCTGAAAGAAGGAGTTTTTTTGAAGATCAAATCTATAGCATTTTATCTACCATTTATCATTTTAGTATTGTATTTTGGTTATACCCAGTTTGAAAATAAAAGTATTAAAACAATTTCAATTAATGAATTGGAGCAAAAATTACAGGAACCAAAATCCAGTAACATAATCTTTGTAGATGTACGTGAGCCTCATGAATATGAAGCAGGTCATATTAAAGGGATGAAAAACATACCACTTAGCACATTGAAATCTGACTATAGAAGTCTTTCTAAGGATTCGGAAATCGTTTTATTGTGCAGAAGTGGGAAACGAAGTCTTAAAGCTGCAAACATTTTAAAAGATTTTGGTTATGGTAATGTTGTAAGTGTCAGTGGCGGTATTCAAGACTGGCAGGGAGAAATTATAAAATAATTATGGAGTAGGCTGAAAATATGGATAAAGATCATAAAGACTGTGGTAAAGGTAGTTGAGGAATTACCAACAAAAAATCTCGGTCATTTTTTCCACCCATATGACCTGGGATTTTAGTTTGGCTCCTGGTAGGAGTCATCGTCTTAATTCAAAGAATGTTTTAAGAAAAGGGGCTAAACAGCCCCTTTTTTTGTAAACTTCAGGCAATCTTTAGGAGGTACCTATGGATATCATTCAAATCGGTTCATTTACGATTCTTCTTAAATGGTTTCTTCTTGGAGTGGCCATTCTATTTGGACTGGTTCTTATAAAAGTATTGCCGCTACACTTACCGAATAGGGCACAAAATAAGGCAGTATTCGACTTATTAATTAATAGCGTGTTTTTAGGCTTTTTTATTTGGAAAGGTAGCTTACTTCTATTGGAACCATCATTAGTAATAAAAACTCCTTTGTCGTTGTTGTATTTTACTGGAGGAAGTAGTGGTTTAGTCTTAGCTATTATTTTTTCAATCTCCTACTTTATTTATAGAGCTAGGAAATTAGATATTTCAATGCTAGTTACTTTGAAATGCTTATTACTATTTAGTTTTTCAGTGCTATCTGTATATCACTTTTTATCTGCCACCTTTGTAGAGGATAATTTGATTTACCATGTACTTATCGGCATTTATTCGTTGACTAATTTCATACTCATCCTAGTTAAAAGGATTCTATCCTCATATAAGTCATTTTTTTCTGTCATCGTATTATTTTCATTCTACAAAATAATACTCTCATTGATTCTAATCAATGAAAATACGATCTTTATTTTCTCGATAGAGCAGTGGTTTTTTATAGGCTTAATTATCGTGTCTCTATTCTTTTGGGATAGAAAGCTTCAGTAGAAAGAAGGGTGGGAAAGAATTGGAGAATATCACAATATTTTTTGCATTAACTGCAGGAGTACTTTCATTTTTTTCACCATGTGTGTTTCCATTAATTCCTGCATATGTTGCCCATTTAACCGATGGGTCAGTAAAAGATGGAAAAGTAAATACACAGAAAAGTGTACTGTTTTCTCGTTCAATTAGTTTTATCGTTGGATTTAGTATTGTATTTGTGTTATTAGGAGCTTCAGCAAGTGTTGTAGGACAAATGTTTTTAGATAATAAGAAATTGATTCAAATGATAGGTGGATTCCTCATCATTATTTTTGGATTGCAGATGCTTGGTGTATTTAAAATAAAGTTTTTGATGACTGAAAAACGGTTTGATTATAATGGGAAGTCCAAAGCTAGTTCTCTAAAATCATTTATCCTTGGTTTAGCATTTGGATCAGGGTGGACACCTTGTGTAGGACTTGCTTTATCGTCCATTTTATTACTGGCTAGTTCAACTGAAACGATTTATTCTGGCATGTTTTTGTTATGGATATACGCCTTAGGGCTAGGCATTCCTTTTCTTCTGTTATCTATCCTTGTGACATACTCTTTAAACGTTGTTAAAAGAATCAATAAGGTTTTACCAAAGCTTTCGCTAATTAATGGAGTAATTCTTATCATAATGGGATTGTTATTATTCACTGGTCAAATGGAAAAGATCAGTGCTTATCTCTCTACATTCACGATTTTTAAAGGAGTGGGATTATGAACAAACAAATACTCGTCTTAGTAGGTTTGATTGGTCTTTTAGGATGGGGAGTATATGACTATGCATTTTCAGAAAAAGACAATATGAATGACACCTCCCTTAACAGTCGAATAGAAAATAATGATTTAATTAGTGGAATAAAAGAAGGGAATTTGGCACCTGAATTTCAACTCCAGACTTTAGAAGGAAGAGAAGTAAAGCTTTCTGACTATAAAGGAAAGAAGGTCATCCTAAATTTTTGGGCAACTTGGTGTCCTCCGTGTAAAGCTGAAATGCCTCATATGCAAGAATTTTATCTGCAAAATGAAAATGTAGAAATCTTAGCAGTTAATTTAACTACTGCAGAAAAGAACACAAACGATATTGGAAAATTTGTAAAAGATTATGGATTAACTTTTCCAATACTGCTTGATACTAAAGGCGATATAGGAGAAACATATCAAGCTTTCACGATTCCAACGAGTTATATAATTGATTCGCATGGAATTGTTCGAAAGAAAATTGTCGGACCGATGGATAAGGAAATGATGGAGCAATTAATAAAAAGTATCGACTAACATAATTAAATCAAAGGAGACAATCTATGAATTCCTGGAATGATCGATTTAAAAATGAAAATTATGTTTATGGAACTAATCCAAACGTATTTCTTGCAGATATCCATAAAAAATTAAGTCTATCAGGAGATGCATTGGCTATAGCTGAAGGAGAAGGTAGAAATGCAGTCTACTTGGCGCAACAAGGAATGAATGTAACTGCATGGGATTATGCGCAATCCGGACTGACTAAAACAGAAAAGCTCGCCAAGGATAGAAATGTAACAGTTCAAACAAAGCTTGTAGACTTAAATGAAGCTAACTGGGATAAAGATCAGTGGGATGAATTGATTTGTATTTTTGGTCACTTTCCTGAGGCATTACGTAAAAAAACACTTGAAGGTGTTAAGGAAGCAGTTAAACCAGGTGGTTATTTTATTTCAGAAGTGTATTCGGTATATCAACTACCATACAAAAGTGGTGGACCACAAAATATAGAGCTGCTATACAAACCAGAAGAGTTTCTAAGCGTTTTTTCAGATTGGCGGATTGTTCACTTTTTTATGGGCGAGGTTGTAAGGAATGAAGGTGAACTTCATAATGGTTTGTCCCATGTTATTCAGTTTGTGGGGCAAAAAAGAGAATAAAATAATCTTTGGAATTGTCTTGAGCAACTCTTTTAGGTGGTGAATACAAGTGGTAAATACAATGGAGAATATGATGTTTTATGGTATGGGTGGATTACTTATGACCATTTTATGGGCAGTTATTTTTGTTGGTGGAGGCTATTTTGTATACACATTCATGAAAAATAAAGAAAACGGACATGAAGATAACACAAAATAGCCATAGTGGAACTAAAAAACAGTTGTTATGAATGCGTGAAGTGAGTGAATCTATAAATGAAAAATCCCATTTTTATTGTTTTATTTATGAATACCGTCTTTTCAGGTGTATTAGCTTTTTCAAACTTATATATAAACATTTTTTTATGGAATCAAGGAGCAAGTCTTTCTACTATAGGAGTATACAATGCCTCGGTTTTTGTATCTGTGTTCATAGGAACAATAATAGGGGCATATACGATGAGGTGGATAAATAGTCGAATGACATTTGTTTTATCTTCTTCCTTTCTACTTGCGGTGTTCGGATTACTCATAAGCAAAGAGGAATTGTTAGTGTAGTAACTCTTCCTATTTAGTCTTATTTTACTCTTGGGTAAATTAAGAAAAGATGGGATATGATAATCGTAATATATTAAAATCAGTGGAGGATATAATCGTGGAAAAAGTCGTTATTTTAGGAACGGGTCCTGCAGGTTTAACAGCTGCTATTTATTTAGCAAGAGCAAATATGAAACCAATTGTTATAGAAGGAGATCAACCAGGCGGCCAATTAACACTAACAACTGAAGTTGAAAACTTTCCTATTTTTATTAATGGCATTATGGGACCAGAACATATGAGAAAACAAGCAGAACGTTTTGGAGCTGAATGTTAAGGCTGGAACAACAGAAACGAATATTCCTGGAGTCTTTGCATGTGGGGATGTTCAAGATAAAAAATACCGTCAAGCCATTACAGCAGCAGGTACAGGTTGTATGGCAGCTTTAGATGCAGAGAGGTACTTAGAAGGAAGTGCTGTACACGATTGGAGTAAAACATTGTAGTTAAGTGGTAGTAAAAAACATTACAAAAAATAAAAAAATAACATTGAATCTCGTTTTTAAAAATAATATGTTCGTTAAGTTATGTTAACTCCTATTTCTATTTCTTTAATCCTCATAAACAACTAATTATTATTAGGACAATAAGTTTATTAAGATAAAGTTAATATATATAAAATCAAGCTGCCTTCTGTGCAACTTTTTATTTTTTTAACGAGTCAATAATGAAAGCTCAGAAACTAGGTTTAAAAAGGAATTGATAACCGAAATTATTTACATAGAGTTTGTCTTGGTGTATTGACTTTAATGATATTGCCATCACTTAAATAGGCACTCTAATTTTAGTTTCTTTGATTGTGTTTTTTATTTCATATCTTTCACTTATGACTTTAAAGAATTAATCATTTACCTTTACAAAGTTAGTAAATTAATCTTATAATATAAATACATATACCCCTATAGGTATTTGGTTATGTTTAGTTTTTTGATTGGGGGATTTAAAATATGAACCGAACTACCTGGAGAGAAACAAGGAATTCATCGGAAGAAAATTACTATGAAACGGTATTAAAACATCTCTATAACACCATATTTAAGTTTTCAAAAAATAAAGCGGGTTATTGTGTATTTACTCTTTCTGAAGGAGGAATAGCAGATAAGATGGGTATGACTACTGAGACTCTTCTAAACAAACAGGTTAGGGAGGTATTTCCGTCTGATATTGCATCTGTTATAGAAAGTGCCTGTCAAGAGGCTTTTGAAGGGGCTAAAACTTCTTTTGAGATCCAGTTAGATAATAATTACTTTCTTGTATATTTATCACCTATTGATGATGACGGCCGAATAATAGAAGTGATCGGAACCGCCATTGATATAACAGAACGGAAGATAGTCGAAAATAAAGTAAAGGAAATGGCGTTTCATGATGCACTTACGCAACTGCCAAATAGACGTTACTTGGAAAAATACGTTATGCAATTGATTGATAGTGAGGATAACCAGTCATTTTCAATTCTTTTCTTAGATATAGATCGTTTTAAATATATTAACGATACATTTGGCCACTTATTTGGGGATAAGGTCCTTATTGCCATCGCTACTCGAATAAGAGAAGTAATCGAGAGTAGGGATTTTCTATTCAGACAGGGTGGAGATGAGTTTATTATTCTATTGCCAAACCGGAATCGCCGACAAGTGACCCAACTAGTCGATAATATCCTTGAATCCTTGGAAAGCCCTTTTTTGATAGAGGGTATAGACATATTTGCCTCAATCAGTATCGGTGCTGCTATGTACCCAAATGATGGGGATCGAGTCGATGTCCTCATGAAACATGCTGACGCAGCTATGTACTTTTCGAAAAGGAAGGGAAAAAATAAGTTTCAATTTTACCAAGAACATGTAGATATGAATTTAAGAGAAAAATTTATCATAGAAACCGATCTTCGTAAAGCTATTCAAGAAAATCAACTAGAACTATTTTATCAACCACAAGTTGAAATTCATACAGAGAAAATTCTTGGATTTGAAGCCTTGCTGCGGTGGAAACATCCAAAGTTTGGGTATATCAGTCCCATTGAATTCATTCCTATTGCAGAAGAGACGGAATTAATTATTCCAATTGGAAAGTGGGTACTGGAAACGGCTTGTAATCAATTAAAGGAGTTGAACGATAAAGGCTTCTCGTCATTAACAATGAGTGTTAATGTATCTCAACTTCAATTTACTCAAACCAATTTCATTGGAATTATACAGAACATCTTGTCAGATTGTGATATGTCTAGTGGAAATCTTGAACTTGAAATGACAGAATCTATCATGGCGGACTTTCCCCTAGCAGAAAGGATACTTTATCAATTAAATGATTTAGGTGTGAAAATTAGTATTGACGATTTTGGTACTGGATATAGTTCGTTAAGCTATTTAAGTAGGTTGCCTGTTCATAAGTTGAAAATAGATCAATCTTTTTTAAATCCTTTAAGTAACCGTAATAAGACTATCGTAAAAACAATTATCGGGTTAGCAAAAAATTTAAATATGGAGATAATTGCAGAAGGTGTTGAACATGAAGAGCAGGTTTCTTTTTTGATTCAACAAAATTGTGATCAAGCTCAGGGATATTTTTATGGAAAGCCGATGCGAGCTAAGGCTGTTGAAGAACGATTGGCTATGTATTTGCATAATTAGGTTGTCTTTTAACCCTACAAAATGGCTGAATTATCGAGTTACTAGTCAAATATTTTGAAGAAGATAGTGTATTTTGAAGTTCTAGATTTTAAAAAAGCAGGTTATGATGGATTTTGCTTTTCTTATTTCCTTTTGGCTTTTAGTTTCGACTATCTATACAAATAGATTCACACAAATGAGTAACCTCATTGGTTTATTATGGAGATTTAAATTTAAAACCTCAAAAAGTGAATTCTAAAAAAAAACTGTAGGATTTCAAAAAAGGGGTAAGAATAGTAGAGAATGAAAATGATTCTAATTGTTGTTCGATAAGATAATTTTTACAAGAAACTTCCCTTGTAAAGTTTTAAAAAATACTATTTCACAAGACAAATTTATAGATAATTAAAGAAATAAAAATTATGAATGTTGTAGAAAAAATGAAAGGGGCTCATACATCGTGACACTTGACATTTTAATTACTTTTGGAGTTCTGATATTAGCTATAGTACTGTTTGTGACGGAAAAGTTACGGACAGACCTTGTTGCAGTACTAATTATGGTTATCCTTCCTTGGACTGGAGTTATTACTGCGTCAGAAGCATTCATGGGATTTTCCTCAAATGCAGTTATTTCTGTAATTGCAGTTATGCTTATAGGCTATGGGGTTGATCGCTCCGGCATTATGACAGTTGTGGCTGAATTCATTACAAAGCGAGTTGGAGTAAAAGACAAAAATGTAATGGTTAGTACTTCAGCAACGGTTGGTATTATTTCTTCTTTTATGCAAAACATTGGAGCTGCAGCACTTTTTCTTCCTGCTCTTCGGAAAATCGGTAAAAAAGCAAATATACCTGCTTCCAAATTGATTATGCCAATGGGGTTTGCAGCTATACTTGGTGGAACCATTACAATGGTTGCATCAGGTCCACTTATCATCTTAAATGACTTACTTTTAAAAGCGGGAAATGAACCGTTCAATCTTTTCAGTGTTACACCAGTTGGTCTTGCTTTACTTGGTGCGGGTTTACTATACTTTTATCTTTTAAGTGACTGGGTGCTTCCTAAAGCCCAAGGAAAAACAAAACCAAGTGTAACTGAGGTAATTCGTAAAACCTATGAATTACCTGAAGATATTTATGAATTGGACGTTACTGCAAGTAGCTCTCTAAATGGAAAATCTATTGAGGAACTTGACATTTGGAAAAAATACTCTATTCATATTATTGCCCTAAGTGAAGAAGGAAGCCATATATATAGTCCGTGGCGCAAAACACGTCTTCAAGCAAATCAGACCCTTGCAGTTTTAGGCAATAAAGATGCTGTCACCACTTTTGCCAATGATCATCATGTTAAGATGAAAGATGAATTGACCATTTTCTCAAATTTAGAGAATGAAGATCATGCAGGTTTTGCAGAAATTGTGATACCACCTAGATCCGAGGTAATTGGCAAGAAACTTGAAGAAATAGGTTTTAGAAAAAATTACAAATTAGAACCCATTGCTATTATTACACGGGAAGGAGAAAAACATGATATAAAGGAAGTTCCTTTCGAATCAGGTATGCTGATGATAGTTTTCGGTACCTGGGAGAATATAGCCAGTATGAAAGCAATTCGAGATTTTGCTATTATTACAGACATTAATCCTCCTGAACTTGATGCTAAAACCGATAAGAAGAAACACGCGCTATTTTCTATTGCGGTTGCACTTGGTCTTGTATTATTTGGATTCCAGCTTTCACTCAGCTTTTTTACAGGGGCTTTACTAATGATTCTCCTGGGTGTTATTCCTAAAAAAGAGATTTATTCAGCAATTGATTGGAAAACAGTATTTCTTCTTGCAGGGTTAATTCCTTTAGGAACAGCCTTTGAAAAAAGTGGTGCCGCTGAGCTTACTGCGACATTTATTGTTAACCTTGTTGGTGGTTGGGGAACATTAGCCATATTAATGGTTATCGGAATTTTAACAATGTTTTTCTCTCTCTTTATGTCAAATGTAGCGGCTACCGTGCTGTTAGTACCACTTGTAATTATGATGGCAAATTCATTTGGAATGGATCCCACTGGTCTTGCTTTATTAGTAGCTATATCGGCTTCTAACTCCTTTCTTTTGCCAACTCATCAGGTGAATGCTTTCCTCATGAGTTCAGGAGGATACAGAAATGCTGATTTTTTAAGAGCTGGTAGCATTATGAGTCTTATCTTTCTTATTGTTTCAGTTTTAATGATTTACCTTTTCTACATTTAAAGTTTGAAAAAGATTAGTTTAAAACTATATATTTAGAAAGAAGTGTCTGCCTTAACGTAGTTTGTGGGGTAGATACTTTTTTTAACTTTTTTTCGCCAAATGTATGGCGAATATAGTATAAAGAGGTAAAGTTCTAAATAAAAATATAAAGGGAAGATCCTTTAAGTAAAATCGCATATAGAATTTCTTTGCTGCACAGTACAAAGAGTGGGACACGTTTTCCCTATAAATGATTAATCCATGAAATGGGAGGATTACTAATTCTTTTAGTAATTACAACTAATTTATCGAGAAATGGAATGAAAGCCGTCAAGTTGAGCTGAAACATTTCCACTGATACTCCTACATGCGAAATATGATAGTAGCCATAAATTGTATGAAACTAGGTGAAGTCGGCTGAACAATACCTAAGTGACATTCTTTCATAAGGTAATGGATAGGTCGGGTGGCTGAAAAAATAATCATGGTGAGAATGTCCACTGTGACTGACGAATTTGCGAATGTACGGGTCTAGAACTGTACTCTTTCGAAAGACAGAGGATACAAATGTATCATGAGATACCGAAAAGTAAAATATTCGTTGTATGAAATTCGGGATAGAAAACAATGATTCTATAATCTCATAGGCTTAAAGCAAACACCTAAAATTATTAGAGATAGCTAGATATATTGGAACGTGATAAGCAAGGAACTGTTTTTTAAACATCTACTAATGGACAGTTGCATATAAAGTTCTTCCGAACTGAAATTGCTTTATCCTTGTGAAAGTAGGGGTACAGTACCTTTGAAGCGTGTAATGAACGTGGAGGGATAGCCCCAAGTCTTGTAAATCCTAAAATTATAATCTAACTAGATGAAGTTCAAAGGGTCAGGTAGGAACGTGTGTTTAACACTTCTAGGGGGTGTCCACGATTGAACGCTAATTTGCGATATTGGGAATACTATAACATGCAGGAAACATTCGATAAGTTATATGAAGATAGCAGGCATGGTCATGGGACGAGGGGACAGGAAACACTAGCGTTGCACGATTTTCTCTTAGTTGAATTTATGTATTTTTTTTCAAGTCGCTTTTGTCCGCATAAAGAAAAAAGGGAAACGAGGTTACTTTCGACCTTGTTCCCTTTTTTTTACAATTGTTAATTCCTATCGACGTTTTCTTTCCTTAGTTCCCTTTTTATCCAAAGCTACATTTCCAAGTTCCGGCGACACCTTTTGTTTTGGTATTGGAACCTTTTGTCTTCCTTTAGACGTTTTTTTGTTTTTCTTATTTAACGCTTTAGTAAATGAGCCTACTGTTTTATACAGATAGGTTTGTAGTAGTCTAAAGAATTCCCAAGGTGTCTTTTTAGAGTTAGTTTGGAGTTTAACGATTAAAGTTAACCCATATGCAATCAAGGCTAAAAACATTTGATTCCATATTCCTTGCGGCTTTGTACTCCATATTTTTGTAAATCTTAAGTGCTGTTTGATCCATTTAAAGAACAACTCTATCGTCCATCTTGCTCGATATAATTCCATTATTTGTTGATCTGTGAGGTCAAATCTATTCGTTAGAATTCTATACGTTCTTTGTTTTTCATCGATGAATTCTACGTACCGAACTGGTGGTTGAGAAACAGTATAGGATACTTTTGCGTCTTGAACCACGGATGAGTGGGTAGGTGTATATTCTTCCAAGATACCCAATCGCAGTGACTTGGATACCCGTGCTACAAACGATATCTCCTTCGCTTGCCAGGATTGCAGATTCTCTCTTGAAGGATAGCCACGGTCCATTATATAGATATAGTCTGATTCTTCTATCATTACATCCGAACTTTCAAAATCACTTAACCTTCCGGAAGATGGTACAATCTTGTCTGCATATACAACATCGGGTGACGCAACCATTAGTCTTGTATGCATTTTAACGCCAGTTTTCTTCTTCGAAATCTTTGCCCAGTCACATAAATTATGAGGTAACTTTATTTCAGTAGAATCAATAATTCGTAACCTACCTAACCCATTTGGAAGTCCCTTTAACCCTTTAGTAAGTTGAGAGAGTTTCTCTACAACTTTTATAAATAGTTTTTGTACTAGTTCAGTTGGCAGTTCGTTAATTCTACGGCTTAACTGTGATCTACTGATTTCCTCTATCCCAATTTCCATACGAAGCTCTGGATAAGCCTCAAGCTTTTCTTCCATATGGCTATAGGAACTCCAATGATCCAGTTGAGCAGCTACAAACGTTTTAACCAATGATTTAGTTGAAAGTTTATAGTTACTATAATCCAATAATGGACAATCAAAATCCTCAGTAGGAAGAAGTGATAAACATTGACAAATAAGCATTTCACGTTCTATACTATCTTTATTCATTTTTAAAGCTCCTTTGTAGATGACTTGTTTGTTTAAGGGAACAAAACAAGGTCACACATTCTACAATAGGAGTTTTTTTATTAAATGTAAATCCATAATTATTGAAATTATGGATTTTTTTGGAAGTCATGCAACGCTAGTGGACAGGAAACTCGTCCATACAGATACTGGAAGATAATTAAGGGTCAAGGTTAAAAAATCTACTTGAAAATCAATTGTTCTTTTTGGTTCACAATATTTTTACTCATGGGAGTGATCCTAACAGTTTGCTCTTAGTATATAGATCGCTTGATGGTAGTTTTTAGCTATATCCTAGTATATTAAACTTGTAAAATGAACGATGCTATCCAAATAAATAATGTTTTCTTCAAAAAATGTCTGATTTTACTTTCTCTTGAACGAGTAAAGAATCTTACTAAGAAGAAATATTAGAAACTAAATTATCTTTAGGTTTTAAATAAGCGTGTATCTAGCCCATTCTAAAGCCAAACAGTCCAAATAAGAAAAAATAAAAGCCTAGTCTATATAATTAGTCTAGGCTATTTTTGATAGTTTATAGTACCCATAATATTTTTAATAATAAGATTATCCTTATAGGAATATGCACTTACAAAAATTGTTTAATAATGTACAATTATGGATAATGTTAGGAGGTGAGTATTTTGAAGGCAAAAAGAGTTGTACCTTAAAAGGGACGGGGGGACAGGAAAATCGTCTACACAAAAATTGGAAATTAATAATAGCCCGAAAGAGCGTTTACCCAAGATATTTCCCTCATAGAAAACTCAATCAAAAGCAAAAGACACCAATAGAACAAGCACTAAATCTATTGGTGTCTTTTCTACATAATAATGAGGTTTACGATGCCAATTGTAACCGTCAATTGGTTTAATGAAGCGATGAACGAAGGGATTATAAAGTCGTTCACTAAGAAAATGAAACTCTTAGATGGTATTATCTTAGTTACTGAAATATTTAATATTAAGTAATTATAACTAGACAAAAGGAACAAGTGTTCCATATAATATTTTTAGCAACTACATAAAGCGGATGGGCGGTTGACCATCTCCTTACGGTAAGGAGGTGGGGTAAAAATGGTGACATATGAAGCAATGAACATGCTATTTCATTTTGGTATGTTGATTATAGCGTTAATAACAGCGACTGTAACAGTAATCACACTTGTCATCCATAGAAAAGAGAAATAACCGCCCCCAAGACCAATGAGTAGGCGGTTTATTTCTCGTCTAATTAAAACTTGGTCAGCCGCTCTTCAAGCGGCATGTAGTTGTGTTGAACGTGTGTTCTCAGCACACGTTCTTTTTAAGTATTGTCTTTATGAATAAATTATATAATTTTCAAATAGATTAATGCAACTAGTTTTGTGTGGAAAGGGACGAGGGGATAGGTTAAAAAGTCGTTCACACAGAATAATGGAAATTAGCAGGTGGTATCTTAGTTTCTAAATATCAAGCATAGCTTTAAATTAATCACACATATCATCCTAGAAAAGCGAAATAAAAACTGGAATCTAGTATAACCTTTCTTCAATTGCTCCATAGCCTTATATCCTAAAAGCAATGGCCACCCTCTAAGAGAAAAAACTAGCCTACACACGTAAATTAATATTATTGTCAAAATTTTTAATGAAATAGTTGACCTTTAGTCCATCATTTATTAAAATAAATATAGAACAAACGTTCTAAAACTATCCTTATTCTCTCTTCAAACTCTCCCACTACATCAGTCAGTTTTTCTTTATTTGCTATAAGGAGGAAAATCTATGACAGAAAAAATCACTACAATAGGATTAAAAGGAATGGAAGGCTATCGTGTGACGGTCGAAATTCAATTAATAGAAGGTCCGGAATGTGTTGTAATTGTAGGCTTACCAGATGCATCTGTGAAAGAAGCAAAGGAAAGAATTACAGCTGCACTTCATACTTTTAAGCAAGGATTAGAAGAGAAGGTGGTAATCAATTTATCACCAGCCGAGCAAAAAAAGAATGGTCCAATGTTTGATTTGCCAATGGCTATCGGCTTACTTTGTGCCATGAACATCATTCATGATCCTATAAATGAACACACTGGTTTTATCGGTTCGCTTTCGTTAGATGGGACGATTCAGCCTGTCGAAGGAATGTTACCTGCCATAATTGCAGCCAAAAAAATCGGACTAAAACAGCTATATTTACCATTTGACGAACATTTACCCTCAATAGAGTTTTCGGACTTAGAGCTAATATATGTAACGAGTTTACAAGATGTAATGGATCATTTATCTGGTCAATCTATATTCTCTTTTCATAGAAAAAAAGAGATGAAAATCGAGCAAAAAGTACATGCAGTTACATTCGAACAAATCATTGGCCATGAGTACGCAAAAAGAGCGTTAGAAGTAGCAGCTGCTGGAGGTCATCATTTCTTTATGTCAGGTCCCCCAGGATGTGGTAAAAGTATGTTAGCAGAAAGTTTTGCGTCGATCATGCCTAATTTAACGAGCGAAGAGCAGTTAGAGGTGATGAGTTTATACCATTTAAGTGATGTCGCGTTAGAAGACGCTAACAACAGGCCGTTTCGTACTCCGCATCATTCTGCATCAAGTGTTTCGATCATCGGTGGTGGACAATATCCAAAACCAGGCGAAATATCCCTTGCTCACCATGGGGTCCTCTTTTTAGATGAGATAGCGGAATTCAGCAAGAAAACATTAGATATGCTTCGACAACCAATTGAAACCGGTTATGTAACAATTAGTCGAGCGAATGCTACTGTAAATTATCCAGCCCAGTTTACGATGATTGGCGCGATGAACCCTTGTCCTTGTGGTTACTTAGGAGCTACTAACTATTATTGTACTTGTACAAAAAGGCAAGTTATCGCGTATCAAAACAGGCTGTCAGGACCAATTCGGGACCGGTTTGATATTTTTCTTTCTCTTCACGGAGTTAATTTTAACAACTATCACAAGCCGAGTGAGACATCCAAAGACGTTCAACAAAGGGTGAAGTATGCAAGAAAAATGCAAAGGGAAAGGTATGGTAACAATATAACAAATAGTCGAGTCTCCTATGATACACTCCTTCAAACAAGTCCACTTCAACCTTCCCAACAACAAATGCTGCGGCATATAGCTACAAAACAGCAACTTAGTAATCGGACACAAATTAAAATTATTCGGTTAGCGAGAACCATTTCAGACTTAGCACAATCCGACACTATCACAGACCAAAGTCTATGGGAGGCTGTAAAATTAAATAGCCGCCAATCTTCTAGTTCTGTAATCGGAAGAATAGGAACTGCTAGGTGATAGAATATGCCGAGAGAAAAAAGGAAGAAAAGTAAAACAGGAATTTACCATGTAATGTTAAGAGGAATCAATCAACAAACAATATTTGAAGACAAGGATGATAAGAGGAGATTTCTAGAAACATTAGCGAAGTTTAAAGAGGTAGGTCAATATGTTATATATGGATATTGTCTCATGGACAACCATATACACTTATTAATAAAAGAGACAGAAGAACCTTTGTCTCTATCTATTCAAAGGGTTATTTCTAGTTATGTACATTGGTACAATAGTAAATATAGTAGGTGTGGTCATCTATTCCAGGAACGTTATAAAAGTGAAGTAGTAGAAGATACAAAATATTTTCTCGTCGTTCTTCGATATATTCACCAAAATCCACTAAAAGCTGGTCTAGCTAAAACTATACTAGATTGTAAATGGACAAGTCTCAAAGAATATCTATATAAGCCAAAATTAGTTGAAATTGAGTTAGCCCTATCGAGATTTTCTCATGATCCAAAAGTGGCGCGGAATCTATTTTTAATATTTATGAGCCAAGACAACCAAGATGAATGTTTAGATTATTATAATAAACCTACTGATGAGGAAGTTAGGGAATACTTGAGAGAGTTAGGCATTGTCAACAGCTCTAGTTTACAAAGAATGCAAAGAACAAGGAGAAATGAAATACTCCGCCAACTCAAAAAAGTGGAAGGAGTATCACTTGGGCAACTGTCAAGAGTAACAGGTATATCCAAAAGCTTAATACATCGGGTGGTAAGCCGCTGAGAATGATCTACACAGGTATTGGGCATTAATAATAGCCTAAAGGGTGCTTACTCAAGATTCACCTCAAGAATCATAAGGCAGAAAAAGCAATGTTTCTATGGACTTGACTATCATTCTTAAATAGAAAGCAACCATAAATGGAATGCCTAGACGTCAATCTCAAATATACTTGAAATATTATTTACATTTATATACACATCTCTATGTAGTTGATAGAAACCAAAGTTGTCAGCTTTTTTGCCTATATAGTAAAAGAAATCCTTTGTTGACATACTTAGTTCGTGTGTTTCTCCACCAGCCATTTTAATAATAATCATTCGTATCCCCTCCTTAATTAATAGATATTCCTATTATAAAGAGAGTATGCATAGGGACGGTAGATTAGCTCAAAAGTCGTGAGACAAGGGACAGGAAACTATCCGCATAAATATTGGAAACTATCAATAATTGATTTAATGACATTGTTAACTGCAAAAGAAAGACTAGGAGTTTAAATACCTCCTAGTCTTTTCGATGTATTACATTTATTTAATGTGCGGGGAAGAAGATCATTTGAATGATAAAAATCACTGCAAATACGTAAAGAATTGGATGAACTGATTTCCCTTTTCCACTAACTAATTGAAGCATTGGATACGTAATAAAACCGACAGCAATTCCAGTTGCAATACTAGAGGTTAATGGCATTGTAATTAGGATTGCAAACGCAGGAAACGCTTGGTCGAATGTTTTCCAATCAATTCTTGCAAGGCCTTCCATCATGAAGCAGCCGACAATTATTAGTACTGGTGCCGTAATCGCCGGTAAATCGGAAATCGCACTAATTAACGGTGAGAAAAATAATGCAAGCATAAATAACCCCGCAACAACAATGGATGTTAATCCAGTTCTTCCTCCAGCTGCTACACCAGATGAAGATTCAATATAAGCAGTGGATGGGCTCGTCCCAAAAGTAGAACCTACTGTTGTCGCTATTGCATCCGCCATTAATGCTTGTTTAGCACGCGGAAGTTTTCCATCTTTCATTAAACCTGCTTGTTCAGACACACCGATCATCGTTCCAGTTGTATCAAAAACAGTTACTAATAAAAAGGCAAATACTACCGTATATAAACCGTGTGTAAAAACACCACTTAAATCTAAATCAAAAAATACTGGTACAGGTGGTAACGACCATATTCCATTAAAGTTTAATAGATCGAAAAAATAACCGATTAATGCTGTAACTAGCATTCCGTAAAATAGAGCACCCCTTACTTTACGTGCTAACAATATTAACGTTACAAAAAGACCAAATATGGATAATACAGTAACTGGGTTCGTTAAGTCCCCAAATGTAACCATATTCACTTCATCTGGGACAATAATCCCAGCCATTTTTAAACCGATAAATGCAATAAATAATCCAATACCTGAAGTAATACCATACTTCAACGAATTTGGTATAGCTTTAATTAAAACTTCCCTTAAAGAAGTAAAAGTTAATAACAAGAACAATAAACCTGCTAAAAACACTGCTCCAAACACAATCTGATAAGATATCCCATGAGCACCTACAACACTAGCGAAGTAAGCATTTAATCCCATTCCCGGTGCAATTGCAATTGGGTATTTTGCAAAAATCGCCATAATCAATGTCCCAACTACTGCAGCAATAATAGTTGCTGTGAAAACTTGTTCAAATGGTACACCGGCAGAACTTAATATTGCAGGGTTTACAAATACGATGTATACCATTGTTAAAAACGTAGTGATACCAGCTAAAACTTCTGTTTTGACGTTCGTTCCATTCTCTTTCAATCGAAAGAATTTATCCATTCTGACTTCCTCCATCTAGTTGCTAATTATAATTAACGCTCAAATTTTATCTTATTATTTTTTGCCCAACGAGTATAATATCCTTATATTAATATGTTGTCAATATAAGATTGTTCGTGTTTTGGTTGTATTCTTTCGCAAATTGCTTGGGGACGAGGAGGGAGGAAGTTGTCCATGAATATATATTGGAAACCTTTGAAAAAATTGTTGTTATTTTGATTAGTGAGATGGAGTATAAGTGTAGACGAGGTAGTACCTATATTTAGATATGACTGATGAATATTCAGTGGCTATCCAGGTTCTATGAAGCCTATCCAAGATAGTGTTGAGACTGTTATTTATACTCTGCGTAAGTTGAAGAAACGCTCAACGCTCTAAAGTAGTAAGCGACTATTGATTAGTTTAAACTGATTAGTGAAGTAATTTTAGCAAATCGTTATTCTGATAATATGCCTGAAGTGAGAAAAGAAGATTTATATTAGGGGGTTGAAAGGTATAGAGAAGCCTTGCTGCAAGGTCTTTTAGTACCATACCTTAACTTATTTTTAAGTAGAATTCAATTTACAAAATAAAAGTTACTTCATAGTACTACTATGATGTTTTTATTGTAAATTAGAAAAATAATATCATCATCTGGAATATTGTTACATCCTTCTTCCGCTAAAATCTTATATTACTATTTTGCAGTACTATTATACTATAAAAAGTTAAAATTTATAGATTTATTGGAGTTTTTCTTTTTTATCTAATAGGTCTAATATCGTTCAACAAATATAAGCAAAATATTATAAATTTTTAACTGTATGGATTTGTAAAAAAGTACATAAATAAAAAGGAATTATTGTCAAATTGTAGAACTTATTCCCTATAAAGGAATAAGGAGGAGACTAATATTGTTATACACTGCAGAAAATATATTTATTAAAAGCGTTTTAGATCCTATTCATGGTTTAATTAAAATGACAGAGGAAGAAATGGAGATTATATCTCATCCTTTATTCAACAGGTTGAGAAGAATAAAGCAAAATACTTTTTTATACTATGTCTTTCCGTCAGCTAATCATACTAGATTTGAACATTCAATTGGAGTAATGCATTTAGCGAGTGAAATGTTCTTAAGTGCAATTAGAAATGGAGATATTGTTAAAAACAAACAGAGAAAATATAATATTAAAGAAGATAGTAATATAGTAGATAGCAAATATTTACAAGAGAGTGAATTTGTTAATGCATACTTAAATTTAAGAATAGCAGCATTACTGCATGATATTGGACATGGGCCAATGTCACATTTATTTGATAAATTTGCTCCTAAAAGTAACGATTTTCTAGAGATGGTTAAAAATGATCAGTCAATTAAATTTTGCAATGAATTTGCCGCTGCTCTAGATAAAATAATTAAGAATAGTAATAATGATCAAGTTGAACATGAGTATGTCTCATATTACTTTACTGTTAAAATTTTATTGGACTTAGGATTTAGTGAAGAAAGAATTAAAACAATATTAACAATTATGAACGAAAACTTAAATTTAAAACAAATAAATATTAATGGCCACTCATTAACTCCGTTTCTAAATCAAATTGTTGCTGGTGCACCACTAGATTGTGACAGGATGGATTACTTGTTAAGGGATAGTTATTTTACAGGTGTAAGATATGGAAAATACGATTTAAATAGGCTTCTAAAATCCCTATTAGGGTATATTGATAATGAAACAAATAAAATTCGATTAGGAATTAAAAATAGTGGCTTACCAGCAATCGAGAACTTTTTACAAGCTAGATATGAACTTTATATACAAGTATATTTCCATAAGACAAATCAGTCATGTAATACTATGCTTCTAGCTTCCACAGCTACTCTTATCAATAATCAACATAAATTTGTTAATTGTAATAGTGTAAAAGAATTTATAGAGGCATACTTAAAGCTTTCGGATGAAAAATTTCTAGATGATTTAGAAAATGCTATTACTAATGAAATTGAAAAATCTATTCTAACGGATTTGAGAAATCGTAGATTATGGAAGAGATTAGTTGAGATTTTCCCAGAAGAGGAGAAAATGCGAAAAAGTGATATAGAAAATAGACTGAAAGGGATAACTGGGTATTTAGATAATAAATATCCAGACTTAATGCCTTGGGTGAAACCTAATTTTATTTCAAATGACCCTTTAAAGGATCTAAATGGAGAAAAAGCAGTTTTGTTAAAAAAAGATAACGATGAAAACCATATAATAGCTAAGCGTGATGATTGGATACAAGACTCAATTATATTTAAAGCTTTGTCTCAAAATTATTTAGTAGGACGAATATATATTAAAGTGAGAAATGATGAAGATAGTAGAAATAATTTTAGAAGAATAAAAAGTGAATTAAAAGAATTATTAAAACAGAACTTTTAATTTTTTAGGGATAAACGCGGGAAAGTAGTGCATATAGATATTGGAAATTAGTAAATGTTAGATTAATTGAAAGCCTTGCTGTAGCTTAAACGCTCAAGCAAGGCTTATTGTAGTGAACGCTGGGACAGGATGGTCTCGTGAGTAAATATTGGAAATTGATCAAAGAAATTCAAGAAACGTGGCCGCATCAAACCGTTTTAATCGTATACAATCTCATTTGTCATACCGCCGAAGCAGTTATATAGTTGTCCTTAATATTTTTGTTTTACTCAATCCCTGTTTCAATAACTGTTGTATTTCATATACATCTCCCACTTTTCCATCTTTTTTAACCTCCACCATAACTATTATCTTTCTAATCATTTTACTGAGATGGTTATTTGCTGGTATATATAGGAGAATATATATGTTTCATTTTATCGGGTAAAAGCTGTACATTTTATTATAGCAATCACATTTATTGTAATATTTATAGATAGAAATTCAGTTTGTGCGTAATTAACTTGCTTTACCAGTACCTTTGCAAACTTCACATTTTTTCGTACCACCTAATTTGCCAGTGATTCGAACAAATGCCTCGTAATAGCTAAACTGGCCGCCATCATAAAGTTTGTCAATTTCTTTGTCTACCTCTTTGTAATTACTAGCCTCAGTGTCCAATATTCTCCCGTCATAACAAGATGAACATCTACCTTTGCTAACCATAATATCACCCCCCTTAATAAAAATTATACAAAAACCTCTATATTCCTTTTTTTTTGCATGAGTAAATGCAGTGACAGTCATAAACAAGATATTATAAGCAAGTAAATAATAGTTTAATTTTAATCTCATATGCACAATTTCATTAAGTAAAATGGAGGAATTATCTATATACTGTCGAATTATTTGTTGAGATTAAAAGGAGGTGCTATTGTGGAACTAAAACTAATAGATAGTAATACCACTCCACATGCTGGATATGGTGCAGGTAGTGGAGAGGTAATTAAGGAAGAATATCAATGTCCTTGTGGTCATGCTAAGGTGATTTACGAAAAGGATGCCATCCCTGGCTTTAGGGATTCGGATATTTGGTGTACATGTAAAGAATGTAATGACAAGTACGAATTTCGTAGAGGTGTTGCATACGAAAGGTAATAAAGGTGAAGATGCAGTGAACGTAGGGAAAGTCATGCATGGACAAAGAAATTGAAAGTAATAAATACCATATAGACTTTTACTCATAATTTCTCTCAAAGAAAACCATCCGAAATCAAAAGGCTCCAATAGAAACTAGCAATTCTTATATTGGAGTCTTTTATACAATCATAAAGTTTATCTTGTAAATGCTCCGACCTTCGTACTTCCTTTATCCACTGTGTTGCTTTGTAAACTAAACTATCTATACTTTTGCAACGAGTAGGATATGTAGCATAATTACCGAAGAAAAAAGAATTTTAGATTTTCCCTAGCCTTTATGTTGTCTTATATTTATTCCTAGTAGTTGTTTTTAGGTATCTTACACACACAATTCCCCATCTTCCCCTACACTTCTATAACATTGATTACGTATAAATACTTCCTCAATGTACCAGCGGTCATTTTCTTGATTCATTATCACTTTTTTAACAGATCCAGCAACAGAGTCATCTCCAATTCCATAAATCAATACATAACCTGTAGCTCTCTTCTTTTCATCATCATAATCAACTCGCATTGTTACTTCCAAAACTCCCGTGCCGTTCTCGTAGGAAAAACCATGGTAATTGACCCAATTGGATAAAAGGTGACCTGGCGTTTCCCACTCTTCGTTTATCGACATAAACGGCTCACCAATTTCACCATCCCACTCACGCCAATTCGTTTCGCCCCTTACATAGCCCATAAGTTCATAACCTAGTGAAAAATCAGATACAATTTCCCATAATTGCACGTCAGGATTATTGCGTATATTAGGAGCAGTTTCTCTCGGAATTATAATGAATTCTTCCTCGTTATAAACATGATCCTCGCTATCGTTAATCTTTAACTCTTCTAACTCTTTTTCCGTTTCTGCCAAAGTTCTAGATTGTGTATCAAGTTCTTTTTCCAAATCTTTAATTTGTTCTTTTAGGGACGTTGTGACATCTTCTCCGTTTTCATTTGTATTTGTAGTTTCAGCAACGGTACATCCTGCTAAAAATAAAATTAATAGTATCCCCATTATAAATGTTTTCAGAACAAGCACCTCCAGTTAATAACATTAGTATTCTTACTCATCTGATTTCCCATTTACAAGTCGCATAATAATACAGAATATTATGTAAATTATAACATAGAATTTGTAAAATAATTCCTGTGTGGAAAATAAAAGCGTTATTTTCTATTTAACTCACTTAAAGCTTCTTTAATTTCATCATCAAATTTCACTTCCAAACTCATGTCGTGTTCATACACATAAAAGATTAAGACATTTTCCACTTCATAAACATTATATGAAACAGTATCCATTGTCGCAGTTTTCTCCTCAAAGTCCTCTAAACCCTTTTCGCGTTCTTCCGCTGACTTATAAATATAAACGGTTAACAACTTTCCATCTAATTCATAAGTAGTAGGTTTGACTCCATTAAGTTTCATTCTAAAAATGCTATCGTTGTGAAAATTACTATTTTCTTTAATGGCCAACTGCTGTTTTTCCAAAGAAGATACTACTTCATCCAGTGTTATAATATGAGGATTTGCTGATTGGCAAGATGTTAAGAAGAAAACGATTGATATGAGAAAAAGAGATACTTTGTTCAATTAATCACCCCCTGAATTATTGGACGTAATATTAGAATATATGTACCAGGTAGGTCAAAATAAACACTCAGTTGTTGGTAGGATAAGGAAACGGGAAATGAGATGGCCCCTCGTTCCTTCAGTTATAGTTAGCTACGTGGACCTTGGGTATATTTTGCTGTTTTTTATATTTTTCGTAGATAGTGTGCTGGTTTGAAGCCTAAATAGATATTGAGAATTGTTAAGTAATATAGTGTGTATATATTATAATATATATGAATGTTCTGAAATGTCACTCATTTAATTGAAGAAGTATTTTTCTTATGGTAATATAAGTATAATTTTTAATTTGAGTAGTAATCCTAATAGAATCATTTTACTACCTAACCGTAAAGTTTTTACTGGGCTAGTCAAAGTCTATACATGATTACTAATTTATTACATAATAGTATCATTTTAGTGGTTAAAGTGTATTTGAAAGGAGATAGAGTATCTCCCATTTTATAATAAGAAATTTATCATTTTGCTTAACTGTTAAATAGGGAAGGAGAAAGAACTTTGGAGGGTCTGATTAAATTGTTATAAATCTACTATGGGGGTAAAAAAATGAATTTATGTCAACTAGGTTGGAATGAAACATTACAAAAGGAATTATTGTGTTATGAGTTTAGTAATTTTTCAGTCGGAAGAGTTTCATTAGAGCATAAAAATATGTATAGAGTTCTAACAGATCAAGGTGAACTGTTAGCTGAAGTTTCAGGCAAGTTTCGGTTTGAAGCTTTAGATACTGGAGATTACCCGGCAGTAGGTGATTGGGTATTAATTTCCGTAATGGCGGAAGAAAGAAGAGCAATAATCCATAAACTTTTTACAAGGTTCAGCAAATTTTCTCGAAAGGTCGCTGGAAGGGCTACTGAAGAACAGATAATCGCGTCGAATATTAATACGGTGTTCCTCGTAAATGCTCTAAATAATGATTTTAATATTCGTAGAATTGAGCGATATTTGTTAATGACATGGGAAAGTGGTGCCAATCCAGTCATAGTGCTAACAAAGGCAGACTTATGCAGACAAGATATTAGTGAAAAAGTAATTCAGGTAGAGGAAGTCGCATTTGGTGTACCTATTCATGTATGTAGTGCACTAGATGGTACAGGGATAGAAGAACTACAAGATTATTTTATATCAGGCCAGACTGTTGCATTACTTGGTTCATCTGGTGCTGGAAAATCAACTTTAACGAACCGATTACTAGGTGTAGAAAAGCAGTTAGTTCAGGAAACTCGTAAAGTGGATGACAAAGGAAGGCATACAACAACCCATCGTGAGCTTTTTTTACTTCCAGGTGGTGGGATTATTATTGATACCCCTGGGTTGAGAGAACTTCAATTTTGGGAGACGGAAAATTCTCTTAGCAAAAGTTTTTCAGATATAGAAGAAATCTCTAATCGTTGCAGTTTCAATGATTGTCAACACGAATCTGAACCAGGCTGTGCTATTAAAGCAGCAATTAATGAAGGAGCACTTGATATAAAACGCTTCCAGAGTTATTTAAAGCTCCAGAAAGAGTTAGCTTATTTTGATCGAAAATCTGATGTACGTGCCCAACTTGATGAAAAAGAAAAATGGAAGAGAGTTTCTAAAGGTATTAAAAGTAAAAGACGGTAAAAGTAAACCCCATTATCTTCTAAAATGATAGTGGGGTTTTTAGTACATAAAGCCTGAATGCAATATAATACTTTTTATCTAAAATTAACCAAAATATTATCTCTTAATAGTATAATTATTTTTAAAAGATGAAATATAATATATTCTAAATTTGTCTTACAAACATTTTAAAAGAGAAAATGAGCAAATTTATAGTTGGAATGTTCCGAATTATTAATATTAATTTGACTGCCTATAACCTGAAAATAGTACCTAAGTAGATGGAAATATAAGGAGGAGATAATTTTGTTTTTAGCTGAAAGAATAAGACAATTAAGAATACATAAAGGTATGAATCAATCTGAACTAGTCGAGGGGATTTGTTCAATAACTTATTTGAGTCGTATTGAAAATGGGAAAATAAAGCCATCAAGGCAGTTTTTGGAAAAGATATCAGTAAAACTCGATATTGATTTACGTTATCTTATAGAGACAGATACATTAAGTTTTGAGTCTACTATTCAAGATATATCAAATAGATATAGGCTAAATAATTCAATTACCGATAAAGAGGTATCTCTTCTTGAAATTCATTCCGTAGAAATGCACTCAGTCCCAACACTTTTACAAATATATGGGGTATTAATTCACTTTTATATACGAAATCAAGATTTAAAAAATGCAGAGCGGCACTTTGAAAAATCACTAAAACTATTACCTGATAG
This sequence comes from Sutcliffiella cohnii, assembly GCF_002250055.1. Classification (NCBI taxonomy): domain Bacteria; kingdom Bacillati; phylum Bacillota; class Bacilli; order Caryophanales; family Bacillaceae; genus Sutcliffiella; species Sutcliffiella cohnii. The sequence continues at coordinate 4,219,938 of NZ_CP018866.1, read as the reverse complement.
GGGGTTGGAATACTACCCCGAAGATTCAATATTCTATTTTATGGCTTGTGGTAACTATTATTATAATAAACAAAATTTTAATAAGGCAGATGAATATTACACAAATGCAGATAAGCTACTAGATGAGGAGGAAGGGATCCAGAGGGCAAATTTGTATTATAATCTATCCTTGGTTAAACAGCGCCTTTCTAAAAATCAGCAAGTTAGTAGACAATACTCATTAAAGGCATATGAATTATATAATAAGCTAAATTATTCCTCTAATATCATTTCTGTTTTAATTACTCTTGGAGTTCAATATCATTTAGACAATATGTTTGAAGAAGCAAAAAAATGTCTTGAAAAAGCAGAGGGACTAATTGATTTAGCTGATAGTAAATCATTATTAGGAATGATTAAGTACAACTATGGGCGAATCTATCAGGGAATGAAAGAATTTGATAAAGCTATAACTTATTTTGAAGAAAGTTTAAAGTTTAATAATAACAACGGAAAAGAAAAGGTATATTCTTTAAGGGGACTAATAGAAATATATTCTGAATTAAAGGATTGGAATCAAGTAAACAAACTCTTAAGTGAGGCTATTCAAATAGTAGATAATCTAAATCTTAGTTATCTTTATGTTGAAATTCATGGATTAGTTGCAGAGTTATTTAAGATACGCGGAGATGATTATAATTATGAAAAGGAGATGCAGCAAATAATTTTATTCGCTCAAGAAAATAATCAGTTATTATTGGTGAAAAAGCACTCTATTAACCTTGCTAATCATTACTTTAATGTTAATGCTTATAAAATGGCTGCAAAATATTATCAAAAAGCACTAAGGATTGAAACGAAAATTAGTGAAAATCAGGATCAATATGTCTCAGTTTAAGTAAAGATATAGAACTATTTTATGGTTTAACTTGTAAAATAATTATTCGAATTTTACTAGTTATTATTAACTACACCTTAAATATATGATAGTAATATCAAAAGTATTAAGGGGTAGATACTATGTTTAGATTAAAACTATTATTAATGACTCTTCTTTTAGTTGGCACATTATTCACTTGGGGTATCAATATAATAAGTCTAGAGAATGATAACCAAAAACAATTCGAATATGCAGGTGATGAATATCAACCTGGGCCATTTGGAAGTGATGAAAACTCGTAAATATAAAAAGAGACTGATATCTAATTCTAGGTATCAGTTTTTTTGTTTTTTGGCTCTGTTAATTTTAAAGGCGATCACAAGACACATCAAATAGCCAATTATACAAAAGTAACATTAAAGTTCTTGAAAGTGCTGGACTACCACTTAAGAATTCATAAAAGTTTAGAGTTATTCCAGAAATCATAATTATTATGGCATTTTTTTCTTCTCCCCACATTAGTCTACATCCATACATGGAAAATGTTTCCCTATTTTTATATTATTTTTCCTTTTCGAGTCATTCAAAGTTACTTCATCGTTGGTATTGTGCTCTCCAACACCTGAAACCACTCAAGGTAATTGTTAAGGTTTTTAGTTGCTCACCGTTATATCGTTGTAACCAACCTTTAAGTCGTCGGTGGTATCTTCTGATGTTCTTGATGTGAAAAGGCCTTTTTTGTGCAAACTTTTACGTCGGACTTAAATGATGGATATATATCCAATCCTTTTTAGCCGCAAATGTTTTTTAAAGGCACGCCAAGAGTCGGTACTATTTTACCTTAGTAAAATTATTTAGATAAATTAAAGAGTTAACATCAAAGTTTTCAACAATATTTTACTCATTACAGTAAACAAAATAAACGAGTTATATTGTTACTAGAAACAAACAAAAAACAATTTGAAAGGGGGGCAGGGAATGAAAGTAAATATTAATCAGGAATTAGAAGTAGGAAAAGTTACAAATAAATCGTTAAATGACGGTGCTTATATAAACTTTCAACTTTTTAAAAAGAATCAACTATCTAAAAAGAAGGAAACAGCTAATAAGGAGAATTTACCAATAATTCATCTAAATACATTAGCACAAATTATCTATGAAGCTCTAAAAGAATATGATTCAGAGGACATACCGATCATTCCTACCATTATTGTTATAAGGGAAAATACTGTATCGGGGATAAATAACAAAGGTATATATTTAATAGATTTCATTAAAGAAATTTTAATTCCTTTAAATAATATTGTAGAGGACGATTGGAATGCTCTTAAAAAAGAATCATTATCCTCATTAGCAATTGGATATTTGATAAGAGAAGAAGATAATAAACAATTTAAAATGAATAAGATAAAAGATAACGCTCAGGAGATGATATTAAAAATGAGTAAATTCATAGATTTACATGGTGAACTTAAAGATATTGTGATTGAGAAACAGTTGGGTGATTATAAGTTACCTATATCTTTTTTTCAATGGATTAGCAATAAGAAAATTTAATAGAAAATAGTTTTTTGAGTTAAGTATAGGTATCCAATTTACTCCAAAAAATATATTAGGATGATTAAACCTAAGATCGAGGGCCACAGAATCAAATGAAAGGAGGAAAAGAAAATGGTTGAGAAAAAAGAAAAGGTGTCATTAGAAGACTTAGAAATTCGATTTTCAGAACTACGTGATGAAGAACTGGCAGCACGCCCAGTAACACATGTAGGTCACTAATAATATAAAAAAGGAGGAATGAAAAATGGTTGAGAAAAAAGAAAAAGTATCATTAGAAGATTTAGAGATTCGATTTTCAGAACTACGTGATGAAGAACTGGCAGCACGCCCAGTAACACATGTAGGTCACTAATAATATAAAAAAGGAGGAATGAAAAATGGTTGAGAAAAAAGAAAAAGTATCATTAGAAGATTTAGAGATTCGATTTTCAGAACTACGTGATGAAGAACTGGCAGCACGCCCAGTAACACATGTAGGTCACTAATAATATAAAAAAAGGAGGAATAAAAAATGGTTGAGAAAAAAGAAAAAGTATCATTAGAAGATTTAGAGATTCGATTTTCAGAACTACGTGATGAAGAACTGGCAGCACGTCCAGTAACACATGTAGGTCACTAATTTCTACGTAAATATTACACTCTATTAAACTCTGTGGCCTTCGATCTTGAGTTTAATTGCAAGGAGGAAAATACATTGAACTTTTATAAGGATTTAATTAAAAAAACTAATAATTTTATAAGTCCATCTCTTAATGATAATTTAGCTGAACTGGATTTAACTGCAGTTTATGATGCACCCGTCAAAGCACTTAAAGAAATGTCAAAATCTGTGCAAGTACAAGATCCAACGTATAAGAATAGCTTACGTATCTATGTTAATGGAGAGGCACGGGAAGATATGGAAGAGTATATACTTCAAAATCCACCCCAAAGTTTCTCTGTTTTGGAAGAATGGGGGAAAGATACTTTTGGTGATGCGGATTATTTAATCATATTGAATCGAGTAGAAAAGTGGCATGATCCTATAGTTAAGTGGTGTGGAGAATTATTCCTTTCTGCAGAAGGGAAGATACATGAAGATCTATTACACCTAGAAGTGACCTATTTTATTGGTAACACTACTTATACCCCATTTGGAGTTCATATTGATGATATATCTGATGCACTTCATTTAAATCTAGGTCCTAATAAACGGTATATGCATTTATGGTCTCCAGAGCTTTACAAAAAAATGAGGGGATCTTTAAAACCATTAATAAATCCTAATAATCAATTTTTAGCAAAATCTCAGCGATTTCAGATAAATCCAAACAATTGGTTCTATCTTCCTGCTAGTAGATACTTCCATATTGGGGAAAATACAGACTTTAGTGTCTCTCTAGCTATTGCCCTAATTAGATTTGATTCAGAAACCATTATAAAGAGATCTTTACAAGAAGATATCGTCAAAATTCAATCAATTAATGACCAAGATATTAATGAACTCATAAATAATGTATTGGAAGAAGTAGTTCAGAGAGAAGATGGATTAATATCTTATGAAAAAGTAAGTACTTGTAAGGACAACAAGTTAGAAGAGGAAGTTATAAAGTATATATTACGAATACAGAGTAACTTAGGATTTCGAGTACCTACAAAAATGACGTTATTAAAGATGGATCAATCAAGATGGAATGAAAGTACGATATCTATAGTAAAACCTTTTAAAATACTGACTTTGGTGAAAGATGATGTGATGCATATCTTCGCCAGAGGGAATATAGTTAGTCTAACCAACCATTCCATACTTTCTGAACTTATAAAATATTTAAATTCAGAAAGTAGTATTGAATTCCAAGAATTAAAAATGAAATATAGTCAGCACTTAAGTGAGGATTCCTTAAATACTCTTATTCAAACATTTTATAAGTGTGGAATTTTAGAGGTGAAAAGCCTTGTCCATTAACAATCAGAGTTATGTTATTAACCCTAGCTTATCGGTTAAAGAAAGAGATGATGATGTATTAATTGTTCTACCTCACGAAAGAAAGAAACTTCAGGCCAGTAAACAATTTATTAAAGTATTAAAGATTATAGAAAAACCAATAGAGTTAGCGTCTGTTGAAGAGCTTGGAATTAATAATAAGGTTTTGCAATTTCTGTTAGGAGAAAAAATTTTAGTTCCTGAAAGGGATGTTCAGTACTACCAAAATGGTCTTATAAATCATCCTAAAGATACAATCGGTAAAAAAATAGATATTATGAAGATTAATTCTAATACAGAATTCCAAGGACAGTTTTGCTTTATTGGTGTTCCCGTTTCTTACGAAAATAAGGGGTTAAATAGTCCTGTACATGGGACTTCACAAATTCGGGCAAATATTAAACTTTTTGATACTCTAAGTTCATTGGATTTCCAAAAAGAAGAGGAGTTTATATTCGATTTAAACCATTCTAAATCTTATGTTGGTAGTGATGTTGTGCCCTACGATATAGGAGATATTATATATGATTCCCGTTCGGAGTCAATAAATGATGTCAATAATAAAGTGAAGTTTATTGTAAAAAAGGTGTCTGATCATAAACTTAAACCTCTAGTTCTTGGTGGAGACCATACAATTACTTATCCAGTGGTTTCTACCCTTATGGAAAGATATAAAAATTTAACCATTATACATTTTGATGCCCATACAGATCGATACGAAAGCCGGTTAAGAAACATACAAGGTCTTACTATAGGAAATGTATTTAGTGAATTAATGAAGGAGAAAAATTTCCATCAGCTAGTGCAAGTTGGAATAAGAGAATTTGATAAAAAAGATCATAATTCTATTGACCTAGAAGATAGAGTAACAATTCATTCTGCTAATAAAATTCACATGTTAAAAGACGTAACATCTATTTTTTCTTCATTAGATAAGAATAATCCAGTTTATATTTCATTTGATGTAGATGTCTTAGATCCAGCTTATGCTCCTGAAGTAGCATGGCCAGTAATTGGGGGTCTTCACTATCACCAAGTTTCGTCATTAATAAGTCACTTATGTAGCAATTTTAATATTGTCGGAGCTGATTTTGTTGAAGTCTGTGCTGGTAATAGAAAACCAAACTTAGCTGCTTTATCAGCCGCAAACCTGGCAACTTTAATAACACTTAATCAAAATAAAAAAATAGTTGAGGTGACTAGTTCATGTTAATAGCGAATGAAGTATATAAGAAAGAAATATTTTCTAAAGATTGGATGGAACAACTTCTTCACCATACCAATAACTTAGAGGATTATGCTCTAATACCCAACTTGTTAATACAACCTGATTATATTAACAATGAATTAAAATATGCATTTAGTCAGATTAAAGATAAGGATGAAAAACCAATTTTAAGGATTTTTACAGATAATGGCCAACGTTATGATTTATTAGAGGAGATAAAAAATGCAACATTTGCTCCAGAAAATAACCTAGACTCATGGATAAAAGAAACGATTGGTCATAAAGAATATTGTCTTACTTTTAACGGTATAACCAAATGGAACAATCAATTACATACACAGTTAACTAAAGACGTTGTTAGAAAAGTTGTAGATTCCGTTGGAGTTCCGTTAGCTGGTGTCGATACCTATGCTTTTATTGCTAATGGAGGTTATACACCTTTTGGAATACATGAAGATCCGGACCACTCGTTAATTTTTCATCTAGGTCCTGATGAAAAACATGTATGGATATGGAAACGAACAGATTATCTTAAATTAACTGGAGGAAAAAATGATCGCCGATTCGATTTAGAAAACCTTGTTCCGTATGCTGATCACTTTGTGATGAAACCAGGTGACTGTTTATTTATCCCAAAAGGAGACTTCCATGTTTTTGAAAATGTTGGATACTCCTCGTTTTTAGGATTCATATTATATCCTTCCAATTCTATTACTATAGGTCATGAGGGGATAAATATGCTGGCAGAACGGAACGGGAATAATTCTTTATATTTTGTTAAAGAGGATGAATTAAAAAACAGTATATATGAACAAATCAACAGAATTACTTTACCAGCAGATAACTCTGTTGAAGAGGGTCTAAAAAAAGGTGCATACTTTTATCATTTGTTACTAAAAAGTAATGGATATGCCATCCATAAGCCTTACATAGATAAGGTTCAACAGGTAAATTATGATAATAAAACATTACAGAAGCCTTCTTGTTTTCCGATTTTACATGAAACCTACAATGGGAAAATAACAATATTTGTTAGAGGAAGGTTACTAGAGCTTAAAAATATACAAGGTATAGTAGAAGCGATGGATGTCCTTAACGCCGTTCAGGAGGTATCTTACAAGGAACTGCTAGAAACATTAGCAAACTTTATACCTTTAGAAGTTGCTAAGATTTTGCTAGATTGCATTATTCACTATAAGGGATTATATGTAAAGGAGTAGAAATATATGAGTGAACTAATAGTAGACTATGACTTAATTGAAGAAACTAATAATCTAGCGGTACCGAAATTATGGAGACATTTTGTTAATGAAAAGTTGGATTGGGGAGAAATCTATACAAATTTTATTAGAGAAATTCAAAAAAGTGATAAGGCTCCTTCCATGAATATAAATGTTAATAACTCTGTAAAGCCTTGGTTGAAGAACAAAATATTTGACCAAAAAGTTAATGATTTTGAAAATTTAGAGGATTGGTTTGTAAATTGGCTAAATGATGATAATTTTTGTGTGTTATTTGACCGAATTACAGATTATAGTGAGGAAGTTTTTGATTTTCTCGTATCCAAAGTCATTAAAGGATTAAGGAATAAAAACTTTAGTGTTGGGGCAGACTCTTACGCAATTTTTGGGAATTATGGATACACTCCTTTTGGAATACACCCAGACAATGAACCAATTTTCCTTATACATTGTGGACCAGGTAACAAAGATATATGGTATTGGAAGGAAAAGCCTGATGACAAATATATAGGAAGTGCTGATATTCTTGAAGTGAATGATGATTGGAAAGAGTTTGCAGAACATGTGGTATTAGAACCGGGAGATATGATATTTATTCCGAGTAATGTCTATCATTTATTATATACAAATGATTTTTCGATAACGCTTGGAACTGCTATATTTCCTGGAACTGCAAATGCCCTAATCCGTACAGGCCTTTCGAATTTGCCGATATTTAGCTCTGAAAATAAACAACTTAATGTTACATGGTCGAATGAAGAGTCTATGAAAAAAGAGTTTAATAAAATAATTAAAGATGGTTTTGGCTTTGAATACAACGATTTAGGAGAGGCAATTTATCAAGGATTAATAGATCAACAATATAAATTGAAAAGTAATGGAGGTTTTATCGGATCTCCTACTCTCAATCAGGATAGTAATGTAGATTTTAAAAAGAATTGTTTTCGAGTTAAAAAGAATTCGGAGATATCCTTTAGGAAAATTAATGAAGAACTAATAATCTACTTAAGAGGTAAGATAATAAAATTAGAATATAATGCTTTAATAGAGGAAGCGCTTATATTAATTAACAAGAAACCAAAATTTTCATTTCATAATATTTTTCAGGTGTTAGGGAATGAGAAGGTTGTTCATAAACTATTAGATTTATTCTTAATGCATAAGTGTATTGAAGTTACGTGTAGCTGTAAATTGAGAGGAGTAAATTCGAATGAGCAGGGAAATCAAGAGTATCAAAGAAATTAGAAATTTAAATGATATTACGATGGAGACATTAAAAGCACCTTTTATTATTCGGAACTTTTTATCTCAAGAAATGAGTGAACGCATCCTTTCTCAGCACATCCTATCATTTAAAAATAGTAATAAACTACTATCCGCTAGCCGGAAAAACGGCAGTGAAACTCGATTCTTTGACTTTGCCGAGTATATTATATATATGAATAGGGATAATGAGTCTGACCCTTGGTATGCTTCTAACCTGAATGATAAAGAGATAATTGATGGCGTGATGGAACATATCGATCTTCCTAAGACTTTTGATAATTGGCTTGATGCATTACCAGATGAAGTAAAACCATATTGGTTATGGGTTTTTCTGGGGCCAAGTGCTTCTTCAACAAAGTTACATATAGACGTTATGATGAGTAGTGCATGGAATCTGCTTTATAGTGGATTAAAAAAGTGGAAGTTCCTATCTCCTTCAGAGTCTATACAACAAAACATACTTGGAGAGAGTTACCAACCGTATTTTAATAGTGAAACTTTTGAAATCGACGTTTTACAACGCCCTGGTGACTTAGTTTTTACACCTAGTGGCTGGGCTCATGAAGTTGTTAATGTGAAGTCTACAGTATCGATTACAGGGAATTTTATTAATGAAAGTAACTATTCTCTTGCTAAACAATACTTAGAAGAACGTCAAAAAATAGATTGGTTAAAAGTAATGAATAAACTTGAATCAATTAATATAGGAGGGGATATATGAATTTCTTAACTAATAGATCAATCTTAAAAGATTCAAACTTCTTTTTATTTTGGTTGTCTCATGTAATTTCTTCAATGGGTAATACTTTAATACCAGTTACAATCACCTTTGCTGTATTAGAGGTTACTGGAAGTGCTACCAAATTAGGGGTAGTGCTAGGGGCACTTTGGATTTCTAGGGTTCTGTTTGTTATGTTTGGGGGAGTATTAGCAGATCGTCTTTCGAGGAAAAAGATTTTAATAATCTCAGACTTATTACAAGGAGTTAATCACTTAATAATAGGTATACTTTTTTTTGTTGGTTCGATAGAAATGTGGCATTTAATAGTCTCATCGGTATTATATGGGGCCGTGAGTGCTTTCCATTCTCCTGCTTCTAGTGGAATAATACCACAACTAACTTCGAAAGAAAATTATCAAAAGGCAAACTCGGTACTAAGTATTATGAGTAACATTTTTGAGATTGCAGGTCCCGCTTTAGCTGGACTTATGGTTGTATTCTTAGGTTTTAGTACGATATTTTTTATTGACGCGTTAACCTTTTTTCTGAGTTTAATATTAATGCTTTTTGTTAAGGAGCGCTTTAAAAAGGAGTCTCAAGCACAAGAATCCTATTGGACAGATTTGGTGGAAGGGATAAAGGTTACGAGGAATTATTCATGGATATGGTCCACTTTAATTATATTTTCCGTATTAAACTTCGCAACCGCTGCTTTTTATGTATTAGGTCCAATTGTAATTTCAGAAAACTATGGAGGCCCTAAAGTGTGGGGATTTATTGTAACTGCTGGTGCAATTGGAGGGTTAATTGGTGCATTATTGTCGCACAATATAAAGCTTAAAAACCCATTGAGATTTTGCTTTATTATCATGCCACTCTTTGTTTCTATAGAATTTCTAGTACTGATTGGTCCTATGCCTTCCTGGTTAATAATGTTTGCTGCCATGTTAGCTAGCGCTAGTATTGTTATTGGTGCTGTATTATGGGATACAATAGTGCAAAAAAATATTCCGCAGAATTTATTATCTAGAATAGGCTCTTTAGATTCATTCGTATCATTTGTTTTTATGCCACTAGGATTTGTTTTAGCTGGACCACTTTCTGATCAATTGGGAATGACAATGACGCTTATCATTATTACATCTTTCGTCGTAGTTTCAAGTATACTGATTCTATTCGTTGGAGACACGTTAAAAATTAAATCCGGAAAAAAATATAATTTAGAATTTTAATAAAAGCTATGATATACATCATAGCTTTTATTTCTTAGTTTTGCTAATAAGGTATAAAATTTATAATTAAGGAGACTAATATGCAATCAGTAAAAAAAGATATAGTAATAGATAATTATCATGGTACAATGGTCGCCGACCCATATCGCTGGCTTGAAGATTCGAGTTCAGATAAGACTCTTGAATGGATTAATCAAAGGAAAAAAGAATACGATGATTATTTCTCTGGTCAATCAACAGTAAACAACGACATGGAACGTTTAACTCAGTTATGGGATTGTCCAAAATACTTTGTTCCGAAAAAGATAGGTAATCAAATGTTTTATCTTAGAAATAATGGAGTACAAAATCACCCTGTTCTATATAAAAAGAAGGGAGAACAAGAGATTGCTATTTTAGACCCAAACTCCCTATGTAAAGATGGAACTGTTGCTATTATAAATTACTCAATTAGTGATGATGGTCGTTACGTTGCGTATACTACATCTGCACAAGGTAGTGACTGGCAAGAGATAAGGATAAGAGATATCTCTACCTTAACGGATCTTTCTGATAATCTTAAATGGGTAAAATTTACGACGATTGCTTGGTCACCTGATAATAAAGGATTTTATTATAGCAGATTTCCTGAAAAAGGGACAGTGGAACCAGGTGATGAGAATAGATACAATAAAGTCTACTACCATGAAATTGGAAACAGCCAATTTGAGGACTCTCTTATTTTTGAAGATAATCGAGATACAGGATTAAGATATTTACCGCTAGTTACAGGGGATAAGAAATATCTTTGTCTTCACGTTAAGAAGGGGACCTCATCAAATAATAAATTCTATATAAGAGATATAAAATCTAATGCTGAGTTTTTGTTTCTAATAGATAGTCTTGAAGCGGAATATTCTTATATTACAAACATTGATACTGTCTTTTATTTTAGAAATAACCTGGGTGCACCAAAAGGAAGATTGATAGCAATAGATGTGAAAAATAGTAATAGTAAAAATTGGATTGAGGTTCTTCCTGAACAAGAAGATGTGTTAGAGGGTATTCAGTATGTGAATAATCGCTTTATAGGGATATTTTTACAACACGCTCACCATAAGTTAAAGGTGTTTTCGGTAGAAGGAATTTTTGAATATGATATAAATCTACCGATTCTTGGTTCTTTAACTGGGATAACAGGAAATTCTGATGGTACGGAAATCTATTTTGGCCTAACCTCATACATAACCCCTGCCAGTATTTATCACTTTGATATGAAAACGAGAAAGTTATCGACTCTTTTTGAAGTGAATCTTAAATATTCTGTAGATAAATATGTAACCAAACAAGTATTTTATTATTCAAAAGATGGAACAAAAGTTCCAATGTTTATCACTCACAGAAAGGATATTATTTTAAATGGAGAAAATCCTGTAATTTTATACGGATATGGTGGCTTTAATATTGGTATTAAACCAACCTTTAATCCAGCAATTTTACTATGGCTAGAAAAAGGTGGAATATATGTTGAAGCAAATATAAGAGGAGGTTCAGAATATGGAGCGGATTGGCATAGAGCTGGTAAATTAGAAAATAAGCAAAATTCATTTGATGACTTTATTGGGGCTGCTGAATGGCTAATCCAAAATAACTATACAAATCCAAAAAAAATATCAATTATGGGTGGTTCTAACGGTGGTTTATTAGTTGCAGTGTGCATGTTACAAAGACCGGATTTGTTTGGAGCTGTAATTTGTCAAGTTCCAGTTCTAGATATGTTGCGCTATCATAAATTTACGATTGGCCGTTACTGGATTCAGGAATACGGTTGCTCGGAAAATCCTGAGCAATTTCCATTTCTCTATGCATATTCGCCTTTACATAATGTTAAAGAAAACCAAAAACACCCTCCAATACTAATAAGCACTGCTGAGGGCGATGATCGGGTTGTACCTGCTCATGCGATGAAATTCACGGCGGCATTACTTGAAAAGGGACAAAATCCTTTAAATGTTATCTTTAGATTTGAGCAAAAAGCTGGACATGGACTTGGTAAACCAACATATAAGGTTCTTGATGAATGGATAGATTATTTTAGGTTTTTAGAAGTTGAACTTAAATTATAGAATAGATATCACTAGATTCAAAGTAATTCGAAATATTGATTTCAGTGAGACTAGCTTTAATGTTGCTTTTCGAGGAGAAACACTTCTGCTAGTCTCTTGTTAGTTAAATTATAGGATCTCAAATTATCCAGCAAAAACTGTACACTTTATTCTAGTCTAACGTACTTAATTAAGGCGTACCAGCAGAAGAGGCTGCTGCTTCATCAGCCTTTACACAATCAATGGCGACAACTATTGCGATAATAGTTTTTTCCATCTTTTCATCTAATATTTGAACCTTGTAGCTATCTCCCCAAGTGAACCACTCTTTATTAACCTTCCCTATCACTTTACCATGCTGTAATACTTGGAAATCCATGTCCCACCAATTTCCGATCACTTCAATTCCTTCCGCACTTATGGAGTAACGGGCTTTAAAGAAGGACCATTCTTTATTAATGGTTACTACTTCACGACCATTCACCTCAACAAAAAATTTCGGTAAAAAACTAAATACCTTTTTCGTAATAAGTGCTACTTCCTCACGGTTTGTATTCATCACAGAAAAAGTCTTTGGGATTTTCATGAAACTACCTTCCACATAATATACATCTTCCTGTTGAACATCTTTCACTGTGAATTTTTCACTAATACTGAATACTTTCTGCTTTATAAAAAGCTCTCTCATCCGAACTCTCCCCCTTGTGTATGCCTTTATCTACTTATATCTACTTATATATACGGAGAGATGATCTTACGGTTTCATTAATCAGAAGATTTATCGAATTATTATAATGACGTATGTGGCTAGAACTTAAACCTAGATTGGGTAAGGAAGACTTATTTACGGAATGCCAAGAACCAAAACATGGACTCGGGAAATCCGACCATCCGGGAATGAAGGAGGAATCCGTGTTTCTTAGGAATTGGCGCATCTCGCAGGTCATCCACCCGGCTACCATATTCGCTACTTAACGATATTGCTTATATGCTCTTCTCTCTGCATTGGTAGTACATAAATAGCAGGTCACTAATTTCCTTTTGCCGTCTGTATAAATTTTATAATTCCTTGTTTTTTTACGGCAAAAATGACAGGGGGATTTAAAGAGTTTAAATGAGATCATTGTTTTTCTCCTCATTTTTAATACTTTTTTAATAACTTTATAACTATTTTTTAGAATTTAGGTGACATAATATCAGTAGGAAATACGAGGGGGTAAAAAAATATGGAAATGCAAAAACAAAAGCAAAATAGTAACCAACAACAACCTATTTTACAAATAAAAAATCTTAAAAAAACAATTGGAAAAACAACGCTAATTCATGGAATAACGCTAGATTTATATCCAGGAGAGGTGTTTGGGTTTCTTGGACCAAATGGCGCTGGAAAAACGACGACTATTCGAATGATAGTTGGTCTAATGAGCATCACTAAAGGGGAAGTTATCATCAATGGCCATAGTGTTGAAAAGAACTTTGAGAAAGCAATTGCCAACATCGGTGGTATTATCGAAAATCCTGAAATGTATAAGTTTATGTCTGGTTACGATAACTTGATACATTATTCCCGAATGATTCCCGATATTCCAAAAGGAAAAATTGATGAAATTGTAAAATTAGTAGGTCTGAATGGAAGAATTCATGAAAAGGTGAAGACATACTCTCTTGGGATGCGTCAGCGTCTTGGGTTAGCTCAAGCTCTACTTCATTCGCCGAAACTATTAATTTTGGATGAACCGACGAATGGGCTAGATCCTGCGGGAATCAGAGAAATCAGGACGTATATTCGAAAAATTGCGGCTGAAGAAAACATAACTGTGTTTGTTTCAAGTCATCTCCTGTCCGAAATGCAACTGATGTGCGACAGAATTGGAATCATACATCACGGTAAGCTCATTAGCGTGGAGTCGGTGAAAAACTTGGTGGAAGATAATCAACAAATTTCTGTTCAATTTAAGGTTTCACCTTTAGAAAAAGCACTACAGTTTTTTAAAGAAGAATATCCGAATGAAGTAGCGAAAATAAGCGGGGAAAACTTAGTGATTGATACAGATGAAGAATCAATTACGGAATACACAAGGCTCTTCGTTAATAATGGCTTTATGATCAAGGGGATCTACGGAAAGCAGAAGACGCTTGAAGATAAATTTCTTGAAATAACAGGAGGAGAGCTGCATGTTTAATACTATTCGGTTAATTCAAAATGAAAATATGAAAATTTATAAGCGGTTAGGAACATGGGTAATGATTGCGGCGATATTTGGCATCGTTTTATTCGCAGGAATCGTCACAAAGTTCTTATTAACTAATGACACGACAGAAAACTGGCAACAACAACTCGAAATAGAAAATGCACAACTAGCAGAACAAATTACTGAGTATGAGAATATGCCAATGGTCGGAAGTCATGCTACAAGCCCTCTTATAGAGCAGCTCGCTATCAATGAGTACCGCTTAGTAAATGACATTCCGCCAGTGGAATCTGGGACACTTTGGGGATTTATGATCTCATCGCCAGATTTTACCGCGCTATCTTCTGTCTTTGTCATTGTCATTGCTGCAGGGATCGTAGCAACAGAGTTTTCGACAGGCACGATTAAGTTATTGTTAATTCGCCCGGTGAATCGCTCTAAAATATTACTTTCTAAGTATATCGCAACACTAATCTTTGCAATTGTCATGCTAGCAACGATATTCGTCTCTTCCGTTCTAGTCGGAAGTATCTTGTTTGGATTTGCTGGGATCGACTTGCCTTATCTGGTCTATCAAGGCGGAGAAGTGGTGGAACGAAACATGCTTACCCATATTATTAGCCTTTATGGGCTAAACAGTGTTGATATGATCATGATGGTTACTTTTGCTTTTATGATTTCTACAGTTTTTAGGAGTAGTTCTTTGGCAATCGGTCTCTCACTCTTTCTCTTATTTACAGGACAACAGCTTGTTATGCTTTTAAGTCAGTATGATTGGGCCAAGTATATTCTTTTTGCTAACACGAACTTAAGGCAGTATATTAGCGGAACACCAATAGTTGAAGGAATGACGATGACATTTTCAATTATTGTACTTCTCGTTTACTTCTTATGCTTCCACTTGATTTCTTGGATAATCTTTAATAAAAGAGATGTGACAGCATAATCAGCATCATAAAGAAACCTAGTTATGCTAGGTTTCTTTGTTTTTTCGGAGGCATAATAGAACTATGAGTTTGAAGGCGGAGGAAAATGAAGTTAGAGAAGATGACATGAAAGTGGGGAAGCCATATGAAGGAGAATATGATTTTAATTGTAGAGGATGAAAGAGAAATTGGCGAGCTAGTCAGAGATTATTTAAATGCAAATGGCTACCAGGTAATTATAGCTGAGGATGGGGAAGAGGGGTTGCAGAAGTTTAAACAAAGGAATCCGATGTTAGTCGTCTTAGATGTGATGCTACCAAAGAAGTCAGGGATTGATGTGTGTCGAGAAATCAGGTTAACGTCCAATGTTCCCATTATTATGATGAGTGCAAAAAAAAGTGAAACTGATAAAATTATAGGACTTGGGATTGGTGCAGATGATTATATAGCGAAGCCGTTTAGTCCCAGTGAGCTTGTAGCACGCATTAAAGCACAACTTAGAAGGTATACGGACTATTCGGAATTGAAACCAATGAATACGGAAAATGTTTTAAGAGTCGCCAATCTAGTTATTAATGTAAAGGGCCACACAGTTACCGTGTCTGGGAAAAAAGTAGAACTGTCAGCAAAGGAATTTCAGTTACTTCATTTCATGGCGAATAATAAAGGACAGGTTTTTTCAAAAGAGCAGCTTTTTGATACGATTTGGGGCTATGACAGTTATGGGGATATGAATGCGGTAACGGTGTATATTCGTAAAATCCGTGAGAAGATAGAAGACATCCCGTCCCAGCCTAAATTTATTGTTACAGTTTGGGGAGTAGGGTATAAATTTGATGGGAGTGTATAGTAATGGGACTGCGGCCAAGGCTGATTATTGCCTTTTTATCGATCATCATTTTACCGGTTGTTACGATTTTTGGTGCACTGTCCTTTTTTTCTTATCAGCTAGAACAGATAGAGGAAGAGCAAAATAATGAAATAGAATCTGTTCTAAAAGAAATCAATAAAACGGTGTTAGAAAGTTATGATGTTATTACTGATACGACTCAGTTTTACAAAGAAATCAAGCCAGTTATACAACCCTATAATTTAGAGGTCATTGTGTCGTCACAGGAAGAAAGTGTCTTATTTCAATCTACTGATATTGTGCAAAATAATAGTAATAGTATGTTCACTATGAGACACTCACAGGTTCAGACGCTAGATGGAGAAATCCTAAACATTGAAATAAAGTCCAACTCACTGGATTTATCCTCTGAACTATCCTATAACAAGATAATTACTGTGATTGTTATCAGTTTTAGCAGCGGTCTAGTAGTTTTAATCCTATTAATTGTAGGATGGACGCTATATATTTCCAAAACGATTTTAAATCCACTTAAGCAAATCTATATCGCAACAGAAGAAATGCGCGAAGGAAATCTAAACTACAATATAGGTTACAATAAAAGGGATGAGATAGGTAGATTTATTAAAGGCTTCAATACGATGAGAGATCATTTGAAACAATCAATTGCGAAGCAGCAGTTGTATGAAAAGAATCGAAAAGAATTAATCGCTACAATCTCTCACGACTTAAGAACACCACTTCAGTCTATCAAGGGCTATGTAGAGGGAATCAATGATGGAATTGTACAAAATGAAGAGATGAAAAAGCGATATTTGCATGTGATTTTATCAAAAACCAACCAGCTAAATCGGTTAATTGATGACCTGTTTGAGTTTTCCAAAATTGATTTGGATCAACTAGTGATGGAAAAACAACTGGTGAGCAGTGATGAATGTTTCACTAATATCCTTCAAGATGCAGAAGTAGATCTGAAACAAAAGCAAGTACAGCTAGTCGTAAAAAGGCCAATTCCAGACGTTGTCATTAATATTGACCCTAAACGGATGGAACAAGTGTTTACGAACTTGTTGGATAATGCAATCCGATATGGAGCTTCTGAAATCGAGATTACATTTGCTGTGAATGTACATAAGATGACTCTAGAAATCTATATAATTGACAATGGAGATGGAATTGCTGAAGAAGACACGGAAAGAATTTTCGAACACTTTTACCGCGGAGAAAAGTCGAGATCTCGTGATCATGGGGGAACGGGCTTAGGACTTGCCATTGTCAAATCGATTATTAAAGCCCATGAAGGTGAAGTTTGGGCAGAAAGTAAGATTGGGCAAGGAAGTAAATTTGTTATTGTTATTCCAGTTAAGCTTGAGGTTACATACATTTATACCGGGAGCAAACCTGATTAAATAAAGGGAGCTTAGTTTGAATGAACTGTAATTAATGATCTCTTGCTGCACTACAGGAATGCTGTGCAGTTCAACCATACTCCGCAATTTTACTTTAGGGAGAGGACAAAGCGAGATGTTCACATATATTTTGGAAATTAGCAATATCCTGAAAGGGTGTTCCATCTTGACTGTTCTCAAAGAAAACCATCCGAAATCAAAGCCTCCAATGGAAACAAGCAATGTTTCTATTGGAGTTTTTGAAACGGACTATATGCATCACCTAGAACGAATCGTCAATTCTCCTTTAATCCCCTCATGATAATAATCGTGATGCGGTTTGCATTCATATGTGTATGTGCCCGGTTTTGCGTCTAATACAATCAACCCGGTCCTACCTTTTTCCATATGCACACTGGCGCCTAATTCAGGAAAGCTAAGTATATGGCAGTTGTTATTCGATTCGTTTTGGATGCGGAGAACAATTGGTGCACTTGCATATAACTCCATTGTTGCTGGTTCTACCGAATCGGGTTTCATCACAATCGTTGGTAGCTTCTCGATCGTCGTTGCATTAATACCAGTCACCCAATGTTGTTGAAGGTATAAACTAATCAAAAGTCCTATAATGGTGGCGCCATAAAATGCCCCTTTCACTAATGGGAAGAAAGAGAAGGCTTCATTCGTTTGTTGGATGTTTGCTTTCAGCGAAAAAATAGAAAACGTTAAAATGGCTAAAACAAAAATCGCGGTAAGAAAACTTATACCAATAAAAGGATTACTTGCTTCCAACATTGCGTTATATTCCGGATCAACATTTCGAAACATAGAGATGACGAGGGAAGGAATAGTAAGAACAGAAAAGAAAAGACCGTAAATGATCCCGAAAACCGGCACCCATTTCCACTTCACACACAATAGAACAATCGCAATTCCTCCTGCAAGTATTGCATTGATCATATGAATAGGTGGAAAATGCCTTAATATGAACAACCCAGCTATTAAAATTGTTACCACATTCAACCCAAGCAACGTTGCGGTAAACCTTGTATAGCTATTAATCATGGCATTGCTCCTTTCTTCCTATTAAATACGTAATAATGTATTCGACTGTTGGGATTATTATGCTGATTAATTAGATGGAACAGGGGAAAGGAAAGAAGGGGCAAAAAAACGTGTCTTTCGGGTTAGGCTCGCAAATAGAAAGAGATGATAATAAACAATTAGTCGTTTCATCTTCTTCATGGGATTGGGGGACAGGAGAGTCGTTTATGCAGTTACTGGAAATTATTAATATCCCGAAAGGGCGTTCATCCAAGATTTATCTCATAGAAAGCCTATTCTAAAATCAAAAAAACTCAATAAAACAAGCACTATATCTATTGGAGTTTTTTCTATATAATCTTGAAATTTCCGATACTAACGCTCCAACCTTTGTATTCTTGATCAGAATGAATAATAGTTAGATATTTTGAGTAGAAGTTGCTCAACTTTAAATTTTCATTCTGATTCACTTATAAGTTACCATATACAATAAAATTAAGAAGTTGAATTATAGGAATGTACATAAACATATATTGTTAAAACGAGACACCTTTTTCAGTGTCTCGTTTCAGCCTCTTTTATATATGGTAAGTAAAGTAAATATCAGTAGGTCTCTCGTATACTGTTCCAATTCCTTCTATGAAAATTACATACCCAACTGTTCCTTCAGCCCAAGTATATGCAGATTGCCCGTTTGAAGCGATATTTACACCTTTATTCGTTTCTGTCCATGAAAGTCCCACTGTAAAACCTGAGAATCTTGTAGAAGCACTTCCTTCAGTAATTGATCTAAATGAATTGTAAGAATAGATATTATAAGTTCCAGTTAAAGTTAATGTTGCACCCATCCAAGTACTAGAACTATATGAATGAGTCCTTGTCATGTTAGAGCCCGCAGCAATTCCAATTTGGTCATTATTCTTTAATAATTGATATTTTGCATCTAAAAAAATATCTCCATGTATTTCTGCTGGTTGAGATTCAGCTTCAATTAAAAATTTATGGAAGTCTTCTTTACTTTCAAAATTTAATACTCCTACTTCGGATGATAATTCAGCAAACTCACTTTCATCTAATACTTCAAGTTCATAGTTATCAAATATCTCTTCTAAACTTAAATTCTTATCAATTTGAATCTCATCATTTACTAAGCTACTACCATCAACTTCTTTTTTGGTTAATTCTTGAGCACCAACAGAATTACCACCTACAATTACACATAAAAACATAAAACTAATTGACAATAAAAATGTTAATTTCTTCATTTACTTTCCCTCCTTGTTTTTAAGTACATGAAAATATTACCATATGTATTTAATAATTAAGTATTAATATAGGAATATTCAGATATTAATATTTGCAATAACTTGAGGTGAATATTTCATTAACGTAAAATAGATTTAGATAAAGGGGGTACTTATTAAATGAATGCAATGGATGGAATATGGCAGTTAATCGTGGTAATTGGATTATTTTCTTTGATGTATTTAGTGTTTAGATTCCTAAAAAAGAAGAAATAGAAATTGAATTGTATAATAAAGACAAAAATAGAACGAGAATATAGATTCTAATTGGTCTATTCGAGTGTGTCTCAGCATGTGTAGAACGAGGTGGCAAAAAGTCGTTCGAGGTAGCCGCCAAGGCTGAAAATAAAATAGAGTGAAGGTTTTCGTCATTAGTTTACCAGATTGGGTGACTATAATGAAAGACGGGGTGACAAGAAATTCATTTACATAAAATCTGGAAATAAGAAATACCATTTCAGTAATTAATCAAAATTTCAACAACCGATTAAAATTTTACCTTCCCCGATCGGAAAAACTCCAAAAACATCACTTGGAACAAGGGGACAGGAATTCACACATATATTGGGAATTAGTAATGGAAGTGATAGTGGATTGCAGCGACCCTCCACGTAATCTAGCCCAAAAGGGCGTTTTTTCAGTATTGTTTGAAGGAAGCTTTTAAATATAGTTCTAATGAAATCGTTAGCCTGCTGCAGCATAAATAGATGTGCCAGCAGGCTTTTTATTTAGTGAAAGCATTTGTTTAATGAAGGGGGGGAACAGGCAACGTTGTTCATATGAATGCGTGCCTGTTTTCTACCCGATATTCCTACGATTCTCAACATAATCATTACACTGGGTCGTTAATCTTTTTCGTAATAAAACATAGAAAGTGTGCCTTGGTGTGTGTGTGTATGTATAGATTTTAAATCACTAGATTCAAAATTTACATATTTCTATCAAGATATTCATCTAGGGATTTTCGTATAATCAAAGCTTCCGACATTTTCTCATTTTTACAATATAATGCTAATCTCTCAAGCTGGGATTTTCTAAGGTAGAATGACTTTAGTTTCATATTCTGCTCATTTGCAATCTCTATATTATTACTACCTTCTTTTTTTGAAGTAAAAAGAGCATCATAAATGCTTGCTATTTTATCATATAGGACTTTTATATCGTTATTAACAATCCCTATTCCCATACAAAATGTAAGTTTTAAATTGGTTCGTTTAGATATTTCGATTTGCAATTGATCTTTCTTTTTTGCAAGTTTTAATAAATTCCCCTCTTTTATAACAAATGCAAAGGTGTCACGTCCAACTCTAAATGCCATATCAGTATTATATATATTTTTTATTGCTAACAATATAACATCTATAATTTCACTCTTAATTACTTCCCCAAAATACTTTCTACTATTATCAATATCTATTAAAACCATGGAGATCTTATCATGTGTTGTTTTTGTGCAATAATCTTTTACAATTTCTTCAATTTCCACTCGAGAGTAAATTTTGTAAGAATTCATTTAACAGCCTCCATATTAATAATAATCTTATTATATCATTTTTTTCTAATTAAATAATTGGATCGTATAATAGTATGAATTTCTTCAAAGAACACAGGTAACAACTGATACTCAATATTAATATCGGAATATTTTAAATATATTGTTGATTTATTAATCTTTTGTTATACAATTTAAGTATACATACATTCATGTATATATATCAATGTATGTATATAGAATTCTGTGAAGGAGGGGATATTTATGTCAGAAAGACAACACGTTGTACGAGTAACTCAAAAAATAAAAAAAATCACTAGACGATAATTTTGAGCGAATTGTAAAAGAAGAGGAGAAATGTTTTCTAATATTTCTCCTTATTTGCGTAGTGCCTTTCTTTTACAACACTATGTTCTGATTAATGTTGGAAAATCCTTATTCCCTAAGATTGTTGTAGTACATAAATAAGAGGGAGGACTATCAATGACTCTATCGTTATCTAGCTTTCAAATAGATAATTTTTTATTGGATAATTATAGAAATGAAATTATATACCATCAAGGTCTTACTAAAATACTAGACGGCAAGGTTATTCCAATTTTAAATAATGATGGATTGGCTTTTTGTTACTTTGGAGAGAATGGCATCTTTGGCCAAAGAGAGGCATATCTAATTGTGTTTATTAATGGAAACTATTCAATGAAGAATATAATTCAAGAGCTTAGTAAAGCATTGGAACAAATGCATTCCATTTCTTTTTCTAATGAAATTGAAATTTTATTTTTAGAAATTTATACAGATGATAAAGACTTAATAGAAAAGCTTTCTGAAATGAAGGAATTTCTAGATATGAGCCGTTACTCTATTAAAATAAGAAAAAAAATAACGGAAAGAACAATGCCATCAAATGTTATTTTAAGTGAACCTTATTCAATTAGGAGAATCTCTAATGAAGATGAATTATTAGTGGAAGAAACTATCGATCTTATTACGAAGGCATTAATAAATGGCTATAAGCTGTTAACTGATAAACCGGTTAATCTAATAAATGTAAAAGAAAATGTAGAAGCAAGTTACTATCCGCTTATTACTGAGAACAGAATCAGCTTATCAGCATTAAATAAACAAGAGTTATGTGGTCATGCAACAGTTGAGATAGATGAAGTGGGTGAGGGCCCAGTACACCGTGAAGCAAATTTACTAGATATTTATATTAAACAACCATTTATGAATCATGGGTTGTCTTCGTATTTATTAAATCAAATTGAGCAAATTTGTTTACAAAATGATATTAGTTTTCTAAACGCGACTGTTGAAGAAAACGATGACGTTAAGCTACAACGGTTATTGTCTATGCTTGATGATAAAGGATACTACAAAAGATCCGTTACATATTACAAATGGAATAATTAGGAGGATAATGTTGTTACTATCAAACTCATTTCTATTTAATTTTTTAACAAAGGAATCGCCGAAAAAAAAAGCGGATTTTAATCCAGATGTTTTAGAACATTGCTATCAACAAAGAGTATTAGACCCAATTATTTTGCTGACGGGTTTCTCTCATAAGGAAAGAAGCAGAGTTAGTATTCAAAAGAAAAATAACGTTAAAAATGAATGCTTAAAACAGTTTCTATTAAAACTAAACGAAACCGATGTCGATTATGTCTGTTTAAAGGGCCTTGCCATGAAGAAGTACTATCCAAAAATGAGTAATAGACAAAGTAATGATTATGACTTTTTGGTTAAGGATATAAATGATTTTTTCAAATGTTATTCAATATTAACCAAGCAAGGTTATACCTTTTATCACTATCCAGTATTTACACGATTTAATAATAAATTAGTAGGTACTGTGAAGTTTACAAAGGTTACCCATGATATAGAAACATTACTAGAAATAAATATAGGTGGTTTTACTATTAGTCAACTAACTTGGATAACGGATGATGACTTATGGGAGCAAAAGCAGTTACTTAAACTAGAAGAGTATTCATATTATGTACCTTCAGATAATAATAACCTATTAATATTTTTAGCGGAGACATCTGGTAGGCTCCCTTCTATATTGAGAGATCATGTCGATTTTTATTATATGTATCAATATATAGGTCCAAAGAAAATAGAGAAACTTCTCAATAATATGAATGATAAACATTTAAAAAATTTATTATCAGAATTTATTAAGTTAGATAAAGGGATGGGTAAGGAATACAAAAATATAAACAAAAAAAACATGGAATGGAAATATAACATCCCAAAGTTTATCTATAGAAGTCCTACAACATTGTTGTTATATTACTTTACAAGAATAGGAAACTACTATGTAGATAACGATAAGAAGTTAAAGTTAATGAAAAAGATGGATGATTTTGTTTCAATCAAATGGCGCTTTGAAAAAGGAATTCCAATCACTTTTATTCCGATTAGCGAGTCAGTTATCCATAGTAAAATAAATTGGTTAAATCTAAAGGGACATAAATTAGCGGTTACCCCAATAGGTACATTTCTACTTAGTGGTTTTTGTATAGTATATGATGATGAGTTCGATCAAATAACAAAATTAGTTGAAGAAGGTGATTTTGCAAATGTCAAATATAGCGACAACTCCAATAAAAACACAGCAAGTTAGCAGTAATGTTCTCAAAAATAAAAATTTTTTATTGTTATGGCTTGGTAGTACGTTGAACTATTTAACGTTTAATATTTTTACCCTTTCATTACCCTTAATGATTTATGATTTAACTCAATCTACATTAGCAATGAGTTCGATGAGAGCGATAGAGTTTTTACCAAATATTCTACTTGCTGTATTTATAGGGGTATTATCAGATCGATATAGTAGAAAAAAAGTAATGTTAAGTGCAGTTGTGATAAAAACATTGTCAATAGGAACAATCTTAACGTTGATTTTATTTACGGATATTAGTATATGGATGTTATATATAATAGGGTTTGTCCTTTATACGTCTACCTACACTTTTGGAAATGCATATCATAGCATAATGCCACTAGTCGTAAAAAAAGATCAACTAACAGAAGTAAACTCCTATTTAAGTTTTACGAGGGAATTGATTAGTATTATAGGTCCAGCAATTGCCGGGTTAATTTTACTTGTAACTACCTACCAATATGGGATTACGATTACATTAGTCGGTTTATTAGTACTCTTAATTGCTGTAAGTTTATTAAACGTTCCAAATGAAGATAAAGTTCCAAAGAAGCGTGAAGGTCTATTTAAGGAAATTAGTGCTGGTTGGGATTGTTTAATTGAAAATAAAATGTTGTGGTCCTTAACTTTAATAGTTTGTATAAGTAATGTTGCTTCTGCAATGACTATTGCAGTTTTTATTTTTTACGCATTGAAATATTTTGGCATCTCAGAATTTTATTTAGGAATAGTTCTTTCTAGTGCAGCGGTTGGGGGATTGTTGGCCGCATCCATAGCTAAGAAATTACGTAAATGGTTCTATAGAGGCCATATGATTACTTTTAGTTTGATATTATCAGCTATTGGTTACTTTATATTGTTCGCTTCAGTGTATTG
The DNA here is from genome assembly GCF_002250055.1 of Sutcliffiella cohnii. Classification (NCBI taxonomy): domain Bacteria; kingdom Bacillati; phylum Bacillota; class Bacilli; order Caryophanales; family Bacillaceae; genus Sutcliffiella; species Sutcliffiella cohnii. The sequence goes on along the minus strand of NZ_CP018866.1, from coordinate 4,195,041 downwards.
GGTGTTTTTAGCAGTTGGGATTTTCTTGATTGGATTTAGCGGCACTATTATCGGTATTCATTATTCTACTTTAAGACAAGAATCTACTCCCAATCACTTATTAGGTAGAGTGGCTGGAACGTCTTCTACTATTATGAAATTAGCTACTCCGTTAGCATTTTTGATTGCTGGGTTGTTAGGGGAACTCATAACTGTAAATTATTTATTTTTAATATCTGTATTCATCATTTTTGTTACACTATTTTATTTGTATTATAGCAAAGCATACAAATTAGAATAATTAAATGTTGTTAATATCGCAAAAAATGTCTAAATATTCCGATATTAATTTTACTTATAAATTCTAATTCTATAAAATTATTTATAAATTGATTAGGAGGTTTTAATTATGTCATTACAAATTGTGGAAGAAGAAAATAAAGTACTAGAAAGGATTAATGATTGGTATGACCATATACCTATGTCTGTCAATGATACATATGGAGATCCTTTCATTATTGAGCAGGTAGATAATACTATTAAGAAGCTAAAAATACTATGGAACCATAAAGCACCGATTGCTATCTTTACAAAAGCACCATTTAATCCAGAGGTTATTGAAAAACTTAAAGAAATTAAAAACCATCCCCAGGTTATTGTTATGTATTCTCTAACTGGGTTAAATGAGGCGGGATATTCTTTTGAGAATCGAGTAAATTTTATTAAGGAACTAAAAGAGATTTTTAATGATATTGTCATCCTTACACGCCCTATTATAAAAGGTAGAAATGACGATGAAGAAACTTTACAAAAAATCGTACAAGTTGCAAAAGAACATTGCGGCTATTTAGTTTTAGGTGGACTACATGACCCTTATAAAAATAAGAAGATTGAATCTACCGTTGAAGAAAGGCTAATTGAAATGTGTGATATGGCAGGAGTTAAATCATTCCATAAATCTAGTTGTTGTGCAGCGTATATAAAAGGGGTCTCTTGTTGGATGCATGATTTAAATGAGCCAATAAATTTGGATGTAGCTAGGGCACTTGGATATGAATTTGAAATAGTAAATAATAGTATCGTTTTAAATAGTGGTTCTACTGGTGACTTGAACTTTTTAAGAATGTTAACCAGAGCCAACATTTATAGTAAAGAAATTATTAGTAACTATAATCTATTAACAATAAAAACTGGTACTCAAAAATATGAAAGCACTTCTAGTTGGTATGCTTGGGCAGAAAATATCGAAACTTGTTTAGACTGTGACTATTGTATCATTAAGCAAATAGAATATTTAAAGAAAATGAGGGTGCAAATAGGTACACACCCTAGGGATATGTTAAAACTTGTGGCAGAAAATAATTATGGTCAGAATTTTGAAGAGTTCAAAAGGACGAAAATCAAAAAAGACCGTGATTTAAGTAACCTTAATAGCTATGCTGATGTACGTATTACAAAACCTTGTTTCGCTAAGAGGTATTAGGGGGAAGCCTCATTTTACCAGTCATTAAGCAACTCTCACTAGATTCTAAGAAATTTCATATATTATTATACGAACAATCAGCAAAAAAGGATGTTGTGTTATTTATACATGGTTTAGGTGAAGATCGTACAGGCATTAATTATTTTTTTGCTTCTGAAGCAAAAAAGTTATATAGAATGGGTTACTCTACATGTCAATTTAATTTAATAGGACTTGGAGATGAGAACGGCATTCCGAACTTAGAAACATGGGTGAATCAATTAGATTTAGTGTTGCGCTTCCTTACCTCGAGTTTTCCGAATATATTAATAATAGCAAGGGGTATTTGTAGAGTTTTATTTTCTACAAGTACCTATAACGGAAAAATAATACTACTAGGTCACAGTAATAAAAACGATTATGATCTATCGTATATCAACCGATATATTGATAATGATTGGGTTAAAGTACCTCAAAACGATGTTTATAGTACTAAAGAAGAAAAATTTTGGTTGAATTTGGCAGTTGAGACAAGCTCGATTGGAGGACTACATTTACCACTATCATTGTTTCAACAATTAGAAAGTAAACTAACTAAAAAGTGTTATGTTGACTATTTATTCAGTTTAGGTGATGAGAAAAAAGATAGTACTTTGTTTTATAGGAATTCAATTTCTTTTCCAAATGTAGATCCGTTATTAAGGAAAGAGGTAGAAAGGGAAATTGTAAGTCAGAAAATTAGTGAGGTGTTAATGGAGTGGAAAAGGAAAAAGGGAGATTAATTGTCGTTTGCGGTATTGATGGAACAGGCAAGACAACGATTGTGAATTATATTAACAAACTTATAGAAGAATTAGGGTTTCCTTGTAATAAAATACACTCCATTACAGCTGGGGATAATGCTGGTGAAGTATTTAACTTTATAAGGGAGAAGGTAGATGCAGACTTCGGTAAAATTGAGCAGGCTATTGGAGATTTCCTTTTTATTAACTTTCTATTTCGTTATAAAACAATGATACAACCATCAATTAGCGAGGGAATAAATGTCGTGTGTGATAGGTATTTATATTCTCATATTGCTAATCAAAAGACGTTTGGAGTAAATACAGGACTTTATGAGTCTATTGAAAATGCAATAGAACCGGACTTAATAATTTATTTAGCAAATGATGTTCAAACATCAATTAGTAGAGTTGCATCTAGGTCTAATAAGGATTCGTTGGATAGAAACATAATATTACTAAGCAAAATTAAAAGCAACCTAGAAGAAATGTTAAAAGATAAAAAGGTTGTTAAAATCGATTCTTCAATGAATATAGAAAACGTTAAGTTAAAAGTGCGAGAAAATATTATCAAATTGTTTGAGGTGAATCTAATTGATCATTACAGTTGATGGAACATCAGGAGCGGGAAAGAGTGCTTTTGCAAATGAATTAGCCAATAGTTTAGGAATAAAGCATATAAGTTTAGGCTTTATATTCCGTGCTATCGCTTGGTGTCTCATAAATGACAATTCAGAGAATAAGCTTAGTGTATCTTATACAAATAATTATAACTCTTACCCAACTATAATGTTTGATGGAAAAAATATAACTAGGGAAATTCAAGGGAACTTAGCAATAGAAAAGATAGTATCAAGTGTTGGGGCACAGAAAAGATATGAAGAAATAGCTTATTCTATAATTAAAAAGCACTTGGGTTCAGAATCTGCAGTAATAGAAGGAAGAAATACACATGGCTTTTTCCCAAATGCAATACTTAATATAATTTTAGATGCAAAAAGAGATGAACGGTTTAATAGAAATCGTCGGGAATTGGAAAGGACAAATAAAATTAAAGATATAGAGGAATTCCTTTATTACAATAAAAAAAGAGATGAAAATGATCAAAAACGAAGTGTTGGTTCCTTGCAAGTTACGGAAGATATGTTTTATATAGATACAACTAACACAAGTTTAGAGGAAAATGTAAAAATGGTTATGGACAAGATTGAATGTATAGAAAAAAGAGAAAGAATTTTGGCTTCCGTCATTATTCCAGCATACAATAGATCAAATCATTTAAAAGAGTGTTTGCATTACTTGGAAAAACAAAATATTTCGAGTGTAAAGTATGAGATTATCGTAGTAGACGACCAATCTACAGACGATACTCGTGAAGTGGTAGCAACCTTCCCAGGTGTACGCTACATTCAGAACAATGGAAAAAGAGGCCCTGGAAGTGCAAGGAATAAAGGGGTAGCTATAGCAAGAGGAGAAGTTATAATTTTTTTAGATAGTGATATATTAGTTCAAGAAGATTTTATCTTAACTCACATTGACTATCATAACAAATCTAGTAGAACGGTTGTTTTAGGTGCGAGAAGGCATTTACCTGAGCATATTGATTATATTCCGAAAAATAAAATAAAAATGGAAAGTAGAGAAGTCTTAATAAGTAAGTATTCACAAGATATTAATTATCTAATGCACCCATGGAGTTTATGCTATACGTGTATAGTGTCTTTGCCCTCTTTTCTAGCAAAGAGTACTACTTTTAATGAAGATTTTAAAGGTTGGGGAATGGAAGATATTGAATGGGGTTATCGCCTCCATAATAACAATGTTAGGTGGTTATTTTCTAATAGGTCTATAGGCTATCATCTATATCATGATAGAAATATGAATGACAAAAAATTTAATCAGTGGAAGCTTAATTTAGAACATTTTTTACAGTTACATAGGGGTGAAGATGCTAAAAAATTTGAAATGTTTTCTTCTGTTTTCGATCCCAATATTAAAGCGAATTATATGGAGATTTATGAGGAGTTTAATCCACGAGAAGAATATGGCGAAGTAAAAATACTGAATATTCAAAATGATGCCAATGATAATTTTTTCAACTATATACAAAAGAAGTTCCTTTTAATAAAGGAGGAAGTGGAATTAGTTATTTTGGTAGTGCCTAGTCATCATTTGAATACTATATTAATATATTCCCAGTTTTTGAATAACATTATTCCATTCATAGTATTTACGGTTAATCAGTGGGAGGAAAATAAGGAAACGATATTAGAATCAATAAAGAACAAAATCAATATCCAGTGGTAATGGAGGAGTTGCATGTTTCAACAAGAAGTAATCATCCCACATAGAAATAAAAATGAATGGATTGCTTCTATATTAACAATTCCTGAAAAAGTAGAAGCTATACTAATTATTTGTCACGGTTTAACGGGAAATAAAACTGGGCCACAAAAACTCCAGACTATACTAGCAAATAATTTAGTGGTGGATAATATTCTAACTGTCAGGTTTGACTTTAGGGGTGCGGGTGATTCTAGCGGAAACTTCTTTAGTACTACATTTAGTCAAATGATAGAGGATACGGAACTAGTAATGAAGTATATTATGCAGCTATATCCAGAAAAGGAGATATTTTTTTTAGGTTTAAGTATAGGGGCTATTGTTTCTAGCGTTGTTGCAGTGAAACATAGGAGTCCTGGAAATATAATTATAAGTAGTGATTTGGCTGAAAACCTTAAGTTCTCCGGACAATTATCCATAAGAAGTGGAGAATTCCACCTAAACGATAAGTTTTCTGAAGAAAGATCTAAAATCTTTATAAGGAAATTGATTAAAGAATCAGGTATTAATTGTATCCTTTATTTTGGGAACAAAGACTATAAAGTGCAGAAAGCTGCAGATGAAGTTAGTACTTTTATAAAAATAAAAGGTTATAAAGAAATGGACCATCTGTTTGGCAACTATGAAGTAAGGCAACAGCTATCAAGAGATATATCGAAGTTTATAAAAGAAGTAAAGTAGGAGGATGAAAATGCAAACCCAAACAATTTCACTTTGTTTAATGGTAAAAAATGAGGAGACTTTTTTAAGAAAATGCATAGAAAGTGTCCAAGCAACTGTTAATGAAATTATCATATTAGATACTGGCTCTACAGATAAAACTATCGAGATTGCAACGGAATACACAGACCAAGTAAAATATAAGGTTTTTAATGGGGACTTTAGTGCTATGCGCAATGAAGTGCTAAAGTACGTGCAAACGGATTGGGTACTATTCCTTGATGCGGATGAATTTTTTGATGAAACGGAAATTCCCAAAATAAAGGAAGCTATTAATAAAGTTTCAAGCGATGTGGGGGGGATTCGGTTTTATAGATATAACTTTTTTGCTTCCGGAGGTTGGTATTCTAATAAAGTACTAAAGTTATTTAGGAATAATCTAGAATATAAATACGCTAAGAAAGTAAATGAATCTATTGATACCTCTATTATTCAATCAGGTTATTTAATAGAAGACTCTGACATCGTACTAAACCATATCGGTCATACTCGGTCAAGAGAAGATAGAGATGCAAAAAGTAAAAAGTATATACAGTTGATGAAAGAGCAATTAGAAGAAACACCGAATGACCCTGTTCTACATGGATATATTGGACTTATATCCCGCACATTAGGTGATTTTGATTATGCAATTAACAAGACAACTCATGCATTAAACATTAATCCCAATTCTTCCACTTTACATATGTTTCATGGACACGTGCTTCGTTCCGTAAATAAAAATTTGGAAGCACTTGATACATATAAAAAGGCATTAGAATTACGACCAAATGATGCAGGTGTTCTAAATATGATTGGTGTTATGTATATGACTCTGGGGAATTTGGCGGAGGCAGAAGAGTATTTTGGCAAGGCCTTTGAATCGAATCCTGCCCTAATTCATTCTTTATTAAATAAAGGTATTGTGAGGTTTTACCAAAAAGATTATTTATCAGCATATGAGTATTTTAGTAAGGTGATTGAACGGAACAAATCTTTCCTCTATAAAGATATTTTTGGAATCCTGGAATGTGACCCTTATAAATCGTTTTATTATGAAACATATATGGAATATAGTGGTTTAGAATCATACATTGCTATATGTGAAAGTAAAATGAAGGAGGTGCTTAATTATTAATTATTTTTGTAATGTCCTCGTGGACGGTATTGCTGTGGGTTTCACAGTGAACCTTGAATATGTAAAAAGAAATATCGATGATAAAAGAAGTTTAATTTTGGCAGTAGATGATTTAACCCCCAATGATACTATAAATTTACCACTAGAAAGTGTAGTTGGTATTTTAATAAGAGATGCTTGTCCAACCTCACACGCGGTAATAGTTGCAAAAAATTTAGGGATTCCTGTCTTGATGACAACTAATGTTGAAAAGATGTTAAATAAACTTGTAATATTAGACGGCCTTACTGGTTTTTGTAAAGTGGAACCGGATGAAGTTGAACAAAAAGATGCAAATGACAGGCTTAATGAATACCGAAGAAACCAAAAGGAAATGAAAGAAAGCGTTAAGTCCGTTCAGAAAACACGTGACGGTAAAGAGATTCAGGTGATGGCGAATGTTGGTAGTTTAACTGATGTAGTAAATTTAGATGGTATTGCAGATGGAATAGGGGTTTTTAGAACAGAACTTTTATTCATGAATAGGTTAATGCCGCCTAGTGAAGAAGATCATTTCAATACATATTTTGATGTTTTGAAAAACGTTAAAAAGCCAGTAGTTATTCGGACTTTTGATATTGGTGGAGATAAGCCTACAAAATTCTTTAATCATCCAATAGAGGAAAATCCCTCTTTAGGTTATCGAGCTAGCAGAATTATTAGTAATGATATGGGAAGAAAGCTTTTTAAAGATCAAGTAAAGGGAATATTGCGAGCTGCTATATTTGGAGAAGTATCAATTATGATACCTATGATTTCACACATAGAGCAATTTCTATATGCAAAAAAATTAATAGAGGAGGTTAGGCAGGAATTAATTTCAAAAGCTACCCCATTTAAAATGGTAGATGTCGGGATTATGATAGAAATTCCTAGTAGTTGCTTAATAGCCGAGCATCTAGCGGAAGTCGCGGATTTTTTCAGTATTGGAACAAATGACTTAACACAATACACGTTAGCTGTGGACCGTCAAAACATACATGTTAAATCTTTATATAGTGAATTACACCCTGCTTTATTAAAACTAATTAAAATGACAGTCGATGCTGCACAACTTTATAATAAACCGGTTAGTGTATGTGGAGAACTGGCATCGAACCCAATTGCTCTTTCGTATCTGGTTGGTTTAGGTATTGACAGGCTAAGTATGAATTCTCATTCTGTTCCGATTATCAAAAATGAGATAAAAGGTTTATCTTATAATGAATGTAAAAAAAACCTAGATGTCCTCTACGGGTACTCAAACTTAGAAGATGCTATCAATTTTCTAGAAAACAGAAAAGTATGCTATGAAAGTATAGTTTAAGTACCTAAAAGCACGTACCTATAGGTCGTGCTTTTATTAATAGATAAATTTTGCTTCTAGGGCTAGAAAATATGGTGTTGTGAGGTGTTGAAAATAATTAGAAATGCGGTAGGTGCCATTGTTTATAAAGGAGAAAAATTTTTATTGGTTCATAAGACTAAAATAAATACTAAAGAGGGTAAGGAAAATATTAAAGGAGAGTGGGACTTTATTAAAGGTGGAGTTAAAGAGGAAGATAATGGTCTACAAGATTCGATTATAAGAGAATTAGATGAAGAAACAGGTTCTAAAGACTATACTATTATAAAACAATTTCATGAAAAAATAACCTTTTCTTTCCCTATTGAAATTCGAAAGAAGATAGGTTTTAATAAGCAAGAAACTACAATGTTCTTAGTAGAATATTTCGGTGAATTAGAAACATTAAAACAAAAAGATGACGAGATTGATGAAATTGTATTTATAAACAAAAATAATGTTATGGACCTATTAACGCACCCTGACACAAAAGAGTTTTTTTTAAGAAATATACTGGACGGAAAATTACGAGTAGAATAAAAGGTAGTTGAAATGATTTTCGCAGGAATCTATGGTTGGACCTCACTCTAAGGCAAAACAATAACGAAATTATTTATTTTTGGTCACATCATAAATCTAATAGTAGAAGTACGATCATAAAAATTGAAACTCATAAATTGAAGTTATTTTATTATTATCATTTTATGGATAAGCTCTTTAAAGAGAGGTGGGCATGTGTAGGTTGCCCACCTCATTTTTAATTGTAGGTTTGGGTAAACCACAACTCAAGAAATTGAATAAAAATGGCTTAATCTCCAGTTGCTAAATACATTTCTATTACTCTTTTATTAATTTTCGTAAGGTAGTTCAGTTGGTACGATAGGTACATTATTATCCGCTAAAGTACTGGTGGTAAATCCAAGTATAGAACAGAATAATGTTAAACACATTGTCATCTTAAAAAACCCCTTCACAATCCTCACTCCTTTCTGCATAATATAAATAGGGGAATATTGGAACTATTAATTCCCTGAATTTTTTAATACTTTAAGTCTATTTTACTCTAAGTATGTCGTTTTGTCTTATGAATATAGGAATATTGAACTGGGTTGGGGGGTTTGGAGAAGAGATGAGTGGTAATTTAGTAGGGAAAGGGATTCGTCGTTTACGACTTCATTTAGGTTTAACTCAAGAAGAAGTAAGCAAAGATATATGTAATCAATCAATGCTTAGCAAAATTGAAAAGGGTGAAACATATCCATCTGCAAATATACTCTATCAACTCTCGCAACGTCTAAATGTTGATATGGAACATTTTTTTCTTTTTGCTAATATACAAGATGTTTCTTATATGAAAAAAATTCAATCTTCGCTTCGAGAAGCGGTGAGAAGAAAAGACTATGCAGAGGTTAAGAATATAGTCTTGAAGGAAGAAAACGATTTCAAAAGTGACGATTCTTTGGAATGGAGACAATTTTTGTTGTGGCATAAAGGTATGGCGTATTATTATGCTGACGGCAATCCGGATAAAGCGATTGAAACAATAAAAAGAGCATTAGAAATTAGGGAGAAAATAAAAAAGGTAGAGTTATTTTCTGAGCAAGAGTTAAGTATTTTAAATACAATGGGGGTCATTTATGCAGAATTAAAGGAGCATAAAAAGGCGTATGAAATCTACCTGACTTGTATTGAAGAACTAGAGAAACGTGAGTTATTAAAGGACCTAACAATATACATTAGAGTTCTGTATAATTTTAGTAAAGTCTTAACTCATTTAGGTGAATATGATCATTCAATTACAGTTTGTAAAAATGGGTTAGACCAATGTATCAAAGGAGAATTTCTGTATTTATATGGAGAGTTTGTTTATCATATCGGTTACAATTATGAACTTCAAAACGAGGTTCATCAAGCGATAAAGCAATACAAACAAGCAGTTCATATTTTTAATTTACAAAATAATTTGAAAAATACGGAGTTTATTAGTAAAAAGATTAAAGAATTATCTAATTTAGCAGAATCAAAATAGACGGAAATCCGTAAATTCCTATTTTTGTTAGGGGTAGTAAGATAAGCAAGGTAATGAAAAGATAGTAATCACCTAGAAATATCTCTGAAAAAGTCAAAATCAAAAATATACATAATTTTTACTTTAGAAAAAAACTCAAATGAGCTGGAAATACTTGTAGTGAAAAGTTTTTTAATATAGGTTAAAAGTTTTTTAGGGATGGTTGAAAGATTCTAATAAAAAGAGTTTATAGTTTAATTTAACTTCTAGCTAATTATTATTTTCTTTGAACTTTTGTGCGATCTGGGAAAGTTTTGAAGAGTAATCACGATGGGGAGTTGAATAGGTATTGGAAAAAGTGCCCCTTTCACTAAAGGAAAGAAAGAGAAGGGTTCATTCGTTTGTTGGATGTTTGCTTTCAGCGATAAAATTGAAAACGTTAAAATGGCTAAAACAAAAATAGCTGTAAGAAAACTAATACCAATAAAAGGATTACTTGCTTCCAACATTGCGTTATATTCCGGATCCACACTTCGAAACATGGAGATTACTAGGGAAGGGATAGTAAGAACAGAAAATATAAGACCATAAATGATTGCAAAAACCGGCACCCATTTCCACCTCACACACAATAGAACAATCGCAAAACCTCCAGCAAGTATTGCATTGATCGTATGAATAGGTGGAAAATGCCTTAATATAAACAACCCAGCTATTAAAATTGTTACCACATTCAACACGAGCAACGTTGCGGTAAACCTTGTATAGCTATTAATCATGGCTTTGCTCCTTTCTTCCTATTAAATACGTAATAATGTATTCGGCTACTGGAATTTTTATGATATTAAATTATAGGGAGAAAGGGGAGGAAGGATCTTTCGCGTTTGGCTCGCAAATAGAAAGAAGATGATAACATAGAATCAGTTGTTATCATCTTCTTTAATATGTATAGGCTTGTCCGACAAGGTTACACTAGGGTGTCCCGGGGTTAATGTTGCTATTCGTCTTCATTTTGGTTTTGCTTTTCTTCTTCTTTTTGATAGTCATGGAAAAGTTGTGTAATGTCCATTTTTGCTTCAATGCAGAATTTATATAGAGTCATCGTTTCTGGTATTTGTATGCCGCGTTCTAATCTAGATACTGTTTTTTCATCAATTCCAGTATCTTCAGCAACTTTCCTTTGCGTGATATTCTGCTCTTTTCTCCACTTATATATAAGTTCCCCTAATATTTTCCCATCGAGGTTTTCTCTTTTAGTCAAAGAAAAACACTCCTTTTAGGAACATTATCTAAAGGGGCTAGGAGTAATCACACGTCGAGCTCGTCACCTTTTGTGAATAAATTAAAACTTTTTTCGTGGCAGCCAATTGTGGATTTAATTTTCCCAAATAGAAACAAGCCTGGCTCTTAACCAGGCTTACTTTTCTTCCTTCTTCCTTTTCTTTCTCTTTTTCGGATCCATCATAAAACTAAAGTTAATTTTCTGGTCTGTACAGAAAAGGTTATAAATGACAGCAGCTTTTTGCATTTGTTGTCGCATGACGGCTGCTGATATAGTTAAATCTACTTTTACATTGTTATGAAATAGAATAGTACAGCTTGTACCATTCGGAATAACCTTATGTATATGGTGATACATTAACCAAGCGCAATACATATGTTCCGGAGAATGTGTTGGAATCATGATCATTCCTTGTGCCTCCGATATAATCATCGGTGTCTTTTGCTTAAAATTTGTTCTATGTACGATTGATTTCTTTCTTCCTTCGTAAGATGCCCCGTAATGCAAACAGCTGTTACTAATCGCATCCAACGGCTTATCCTCGATGTAAAACTCCCCATCCCAATCCAACGTTTTTGTTTGCAACCACGAATGGAAGTTAGGAAAAAGACCAATAGTCGAGGTAGTAATAAGATACTCTTCCATCATATCCATTCTAACAAGTCCCCCTTAAAAAATGATTAATTATAGAAAAGAAGACGGAGTTAAGTTAGATAATATTAATAGAAGAAATATGTTTTCTTATAATTAGTGCAAATATCAAAGAGGGAAGATGAAAACATATTCGCCTTCATTACCGTCTTCAAATTCACAATAAAATATGTAGAAATTCTACCCTTCAAGAATATGAACCTACTCCAAAAGTCACCACCCTATCTAAGTAAAAAGACCCTTTTTCCAATATTATCTAAACAAAAAGAAACAAATAAAACGTCGACCTCGCCACCTTCTGAGAAATATTGTAAAGTGTGGACGGAGGGACAGGTCCCTCGTCCACACATTTTCTGGAAATTAGTAATAATCTTGTCCAAATGTTTGTGCACTTTGTCAGAGAGGCCCTAATGTTATCTATAAAATTAGTAAAAAAGTTTTGGTTTTTCTCTTAAACAACAACTTTAGACCTAGTTATTGGATTTTAATGGTAGTATAATAGTTTTTACCTAGAAGTTTAAGGGGAATGTACTAGAAATGAGGAGAGCAATGTTGAGATTATTAGTAATAGTTTTAGTGGCAGTGGGTATGTTAGTTGGGTGTAACAACTCTCAATCAACATCACCAGCTAATGAAGAGAAAGAGAAAGTGATAGAGGAGAATAAAGAGCAAGAAGCTACTCGTTCAGATGAAGATGAAATAAACGAGATAATTAAACAAAACTTAATCGCTGCGGAAAATAAGGACCTTAAAGCGTATATGTCTACTCTTCATACAGAAGCACCAGCATATGCTTCTACATCTGATATGATGGAAGAATTTTTTAGTACATATGATGTAAAGTATACGTGGGATGAAATTGAGGTAGTTGAAATAAAGGGAACAGAGGCAGAAGTAAGAGTTGTCCAAACTACGTTAAATATTGGGGACGTTCCTTTTGATGACAACAGATTAGAAGCGGTTCATACAATGAAAGTGGAAGATGGGGAATGGAAAATTTACGCCACTGAAGTAATAGATGTTGTATATCTAAATGAAACAACTGAAACTAATTCAGAAGTGGATACGGAGATAAATGCCGCAAACTTCTTCTCCTTGTATATACCTTTATTGGACGAAGAAAACGGTAATTCTCCTGGACAAGATATCCCTAATGATACATACGAGTTTTTATTAGAAAACGAAGAGCTTTTCCCGGTAAGTTCATCTAACCTTTCTAAAGCAATAGATATGGTAAATGAAGATATTGAATATCGTAATCTATCTAAAACATTAAATAGATATACAACGACTATGTATTATGACTCTGGTTATGTTATTGATATATACGAAGAATTTATTCCAGAACTTGATAGCTATTTTACACATTTATATATTTCGAACGACTACGATGAAGTTTACGAAGTTCTATATTTAGGATCATTAGATGATATCTTCTACGAGGATTATGTCGAATTTATCGGTGTTCCGACAATTCACTCGGGGTTTGATAATGTGTCTGGTGGTTATACGAATGTCATCGTGGTAATTGGTAGCCACGTTGAAAAACTAAACTAGTATAGAATGTGGGTGATTATATATGAAAAAATTAATAATGATATTTTCAATAGTATTTATTTTGACTGGTTGTAACTCGGACCTGAAAGCATCTGTAGAGTCATTACAATCAGAGGTTACTCAATCCCAATCGGCATTAGATGAAAAAAGCAACGAAATTACAGAGTTAAAACAGCAAATTAAAGATTTAGAAAACCTTTTAGATGAAAAAGATGATCAAATTATAGAACTAGAAGAAAACTCAAGCGAAACATTAGAACAAGAGCTACTTGATACGAAACAACAATTAGTTGAGAAGGATAAAGAGATTAGAAGTTTACAGTCAGAAATAAAGGAACTATTACCGTACAAAGAAACTGTAACAGCTGCACAAGAGGAACAGAAAGAAGCAGCCGAAAATAGAGATAGTCCAATAGTAATTGAGATAACAGATTTTGGTGCCGGTGCTAGTAATGTTTTAATGCGGGTAGAGGGAGAATTAAAAAACATTAGTGATCTTACTTTGCGCTCTATAGAACTAAGAGCAACCTTTAAAGACGCAAATGGAAATATCATTGATTCATCCACCAGTTATGCCGGCTCAGGCGGTCTTCAACCAAATGCGCTAACAAAATTCTCCACCTCAGTAAGATACGACGCTCGTATCGAGAATGTACTAGTGGAATTAGTTAATTATAGAACTGAATGAGGAGCGGTGGGACAGAGGGACAGGTTCCTCGTCCACACATATTTTGGGAATTTACTAATGAATTTCTTAAACTTCTATATTTTGCATCTAGCTTTAGTGCTCTATGCTTTTAAACCTCGCAGCGGTGCTGCGAGGTTTTTTAGCCCGAGAGGGCGTTCCCGCCTAAGGTTTTGAGATAATTGCAGACCCTTGTAGGAATGGAAGCTTCTTTCGAGAATATATTAAAATGACTCTTTTTTAAAGGATTGATGTGGATGCTTCGACGATTCAGGTTTAAAGTGCTTCTCATTGTCATTATTATTTCTGTTGTTTTGCTTCCGTTTATTTTTGTAAGTAGCAAACTAAGCTCTCTTGAAAAAGAGGTGGTTGTCTATTTAATGGAACAAAGGGGTTATGGGGATGAAGAGATCGGTAAAACGGAAACAGCTTTTAGGAAACTACCAACCTATTCGGTGTGGGTAACGTTTGCTGATGAACCACAGTTTAAATACCAATATATTAAAAGTGGAGATAAGGTGATGCAGTTGTCTTATACGGTTACGAATATCGGGAGGAATGCAGGGATAGATGTGTTTGAGTAGGATGAGGGGGAGTTGAAGCATTTAGAGTGAACGGATTTATTTGGATTCACAAGGGAAAAATAGGAAGTTAGACCTGCTTTTCTAGTGTTTCATTAACAAATACTTCCTTTTTACCATTTATCTTCCTGTAGGAAAGTATTATTATCAACTACAGGAGGTGTTCCATGCAGAGAATCCAGATAAAACCTGATGTTGTCATGAATTCTAGCAAACTATTACCAACTTCCTCTGTAGCAAATATTCAAGATGATCTCACAAGGGTCCGGGCGAGATTGGACCATCGTATTCGAAGTAGACATAATATAGGCGGTAGGCTGAATAAAGTCATCCGAGAAATAGACGATATAGAAAGAAAAATGCGCAAGATAAAAAACTTCACACAACAATCGATGGAACGGTATACTCAAGTTGAAAGGGATTTAGCGAAATATGTATCTAGGATGGAAAGACTACAAAAACCAATTTCGGTTGCAAATAACAACTGGTGGGAACGGTTTTTATCGAATGTACAAAAGACGAAGGATAAGATAAGGGGAATTCCCAACGCCCAGAAAGTTTTAATATAAAGTATAAAATTGGTGATGACGAATGGGAAATTAGACGATTTGATAATGTACCGGGAGGGTGACAGTTTGATGAATGAAGAACAATTAGATAGCTTATATCAGCAGATTGCTGAGGTTGTTGTAGAAACTATTCCAGAAGAATGGTCTAAGGTATATTTATATGGTGAGGTTGTTCAAGGATCTCAGACTGCTTACTTTTATTATTATCCGGAACGAAGTGATAAAGTAATTTACAGTCATGAAATAACTGAACTATATACAGTTAGTGAACTTGAATACACAGAAAAATGGCATCGATTAGTGGAGCGTATTCAGGAATTGTGGAATACGTTTAATGATAATGGTCAAGAGACTTGGACAAATTTTACTATGGTTTTTGATAAGCAAGGAAAGTTTAACATAGATTTTAATTACGATGATCTTTCAAAAATTGACTCTCATGAAAGAAAAACGATTTGGAAGTATAAGCATCTTGGCATTATACCTAAAAGTAATTCAGGGAAAAAACATTTAGAAAAATATCTCTCTACACTGGAATAATGTCTAATTGTAGTTAAGGTGAGGAAATCAAGAGTGGGACGAGGGGACAGGAAATGTGCACACGTTTATTGGAAATTAGGAATAGCCCGAAAGGGCGTTCACTGTTGATCTCTCTCAAAGAAAACCATACGAAATCAAAAGCGCATAATAAAAACAAGCAATGTTCTTATTAGGCGCTTTTTTCTTCTCTTTCCATGGCTACAAAAGACATTCCAGCGGCATTTTGGTCTTCTTTATCCAATCGGGCCGGCTCTCTTTCAATAAATGAATCAACCCTAACAGTCCGCGAGATGTTGGCTTTTCTGATGTTGAAAAACAGTCCTTTAATCAAAGATCAATGGAAAAAATAAGTAATGATATAGGAGGATAGTATAATCAATTTTGAGCATATTCTTCTTATTATTGAATTTATGGGACCAGTTCAGTAATGTACGAGGGTATAGGAAAGTGTTCACGTAGGTACTGTAGTTATCGCTATTTAACCAACAAACAAACGATATAGTACATAGAAAGCCCATTCAAAATCAAAAAGACTCCAATAGGACAAGAACTATTGTTCTATTGAAGTCTTTCTATATAATTATGTGTTTTGCCTTACCTACGACCCGGTTGCTTTTTCTAAATAAAGATTAGACCATCCTAGTAAGGAATGAGCCGCTTGTTGTTAATATAAGTGAAGTACTGTAAGCTCGAGATTATGTTTTTTTATGTGAAAATGGAGGCTGAAAATGAGTTTAGCAACATATCAAAAAGCAAAGGAAATTATTCTGAATGAAGATGAAATTGCTGATTTTGTGGGTGGTCATACAGATGATTTGATAAGTTTAGCTGAAGAAAAGTTAGGACTAAAATTTACTGGTTTATATTTAGATTATTTAAAGACATTTGGAGCAGGTAATTTTGGAGCACAAGAGATTTACGGAATTATAAATGCGGATTTTGAAAATTCATCAGTTCCAGATGCTATTTGGTACACATTAACAGAACGAAAAGAAATTAATCTACCTAATAACCTTCTAGTTATATATGATACTGGGAGTGACGAACTATTTTGTTTAGACTATAACCAAAATGATGAAAATGGGGAACCAAAAGTAGTATCTTTTGTGCCTGGAGTTGACTTAGAAGGTCAAACATATGAAATAATTGCTAACGACTTTGGTGATTTTTTAGTAAGTTTAGTGAAGCGAGAAGTATAGGATGTATACCTGCAAAGCCGAAATATAGGAGGATGCTTAACTATGAGACTTTTTGAGTAAAGTTTATAATAAAATAACAAAATTAGAATTTAAAACACAGAATATCTCCTTTGACCCTGAATTATCAAAAATTCAAAAGTATAAGTTGAAAAAAAATAACCCTAACGTTCCGGATATTCTTATTAGTAAATCTCCAGGTGAAGTAATTGATTTACCTAAAATATAACCTGATTTCTTTTAAATCATGACTAGTTAAGTGCTTTTTAAGGTAAGTCATCTACACATCACCCCTTATAGAGGAGACCGGGGCAAAAATGGTAGCATATAAAGCGATGAGCATGATATTGCATTTTGGTATGTTGATCATATCGTTAATACCAGTGATTGTACAATAATCATAATTGCCATACATAGAAAAAAGAAATAATAACTTGACTAGCCGCTCTTCATGCGGCATGCTTCTGCGCTGGCGGAGTGTTGTTGCACTCGGTCTTTTAAGTATGTTCTTAACAAAAAAATAACATTTTATCGATTGTCAAAGTCCACACAGATACTAGAATAAGAAGGATTGAAAAAATAATTATTAATAGCTATAATAAAGTTAACGATATTGTTAACTTAACTTATATGTTAAGTTTTTTCTGTGTAATTACATTTTAAGGGGATGCAAAAGAGTGGAGTTTAATGATTTTGGTTTATTGCCACCAGGAGATTATAAACTTACTATTGAACAATTAAAAAATTCTTTATTGGTTATTGGTCCTCAAGATGGTACTATTTGGGACGCTGAATGGAGGGCTTTTTTAGTAGACCAGTTAGAACTAATGGTTAAGCAGCTTTGGAGTGTAGGTGTAAATGATATATTTATAGACGGTTCATTTGTAGAAAATAAAGCCCATCCTAATGATATTGACGGTTATTTTGAATGTGATGTTAAAGACCTTCAAACATTGGTACGGGAATTAAATATCCAAGAGCCAGATAAAATATGGACTTGGGATAGTAAATCACGAAAGCCCTATAAGGGATATACAAAAAAGCAACTCCCTATGTGGCATAAGTATCGTGTAGAACTATATCCCCATTACGGTTTTGGACCCGGGACAGGAATTCTTGATAAGTATGGAAATAACTTATTATTTCCATCTGCATTTAGACAAACAAGAGATACTTTTCAGCCCAAAGGAATAGTGAAAATTGTTAAGTAATATTAACTGTGTAAAAAATATAATAGAACGACTAAAGAAAATTTAAGTGAGGGGTTCATATGATTAAAACAGAAAGTGCTTATAGAGAAGCAGTAGAAAAGTTAAATCAGGATAAAGAATTTATAGAGCTCGAAAAAAAGAAATTCGTAGAAATGGGCCTAGATAAAGAACATATTGAGCTGGCTATACAACCTTATGTTTCTTTTCATGAACAGCTAAAAGAAGAAGTAGAGTATTACGAGAGGACAAAACGTGGAGAATTTGATACTGTAATAAATTTACGCACATTAGGTAGAACGCTAATAGCATATAGAATATATATTGGTATGTCTCAACAAGAACTAGCTGAAAAATTAGGTGTTTCTGCATCTCAAGTTTCTCGAGATGAAAGAAACGAATATTATGGAGCGACTATCGAACGTATTCAACAAATAATGGATGCATTGAATATGGTTTCTGTTACAAAAATAAACCCTTCGGATGTTGTATCGGCATAACGGAAATAAAGGATGAAAAGACTCGAATCGGAGTCTTTTCATTTGTTTATTTCTCTTAATAACAATTATTGCACGCACAAACTTCCTTCACCCATCCGTGCAGTTTTCCAATTAAACGTTAACGAAATTCTTCAACACAAACTCTTCCACTACTTTCGCTACACCGTCATTCATATTCGTGTCCGTTACATGGTCAGCGATTTTCTTTATATCGTCAGGAGCATTCCCCATTGCAACGCCAAGTCCAACGAATTCAATCATTTCTTGATCGTTATAGCTATCGCCCATCGCAATAACTTCTTCTCTTTTAATTCCTAAATGTTGGATTAATTGGTTTAAGCTTGTCCCTTTTGTTACTCCTTTTTCCGTGAATTCTAGGAAGAAAGGTTTGGAACGCATCACACTAAACTCATCCGCTAATTCGATCTGAAGCCTTTCGGTAATGCTCTTCATCTTGTCAGGGTCACCAACCATTAACACTTTCACCACTTCTTCTTGGACACCTTCTACAAAACTATTAACGAAATGAATCGGTAATCTAGTTAGATCAGATTCTATTCTAGTATAAGGGTTATCAGATTCAGCAATAATCTCATCCCCCACATACGTATGAATATCAACACCTTCACGCTGGCTTAAATCATACAGCTTTTTAATCGCTGGTAACGGAAGGGTGCTACTAAACATTTCCTCTTTCGTTTCATAATTAATAATTTTTCCGCCGTTAAAGGAGAGGATGAAGCTGCCATATTTATCTAGATCAAGTTCATCCGCAATTGGTAGCATGCCATACGTCGGTCGCCCAGAAGCCAACACAACTTTAACACCATTCTCCTGCGCCTTCATTAAAGCTTCCTTCGTACGAACCGAAATTGTATGATCATCCCGAAGCAACGTATCATCCAAATCTAACACAATCATTTTATATGTCATATCTATTATCTCCTTCTAAGTTGTAACATTCCTCTTATTCTACTATTGGTTGTTAGAACTGTCACGTTTTGTGGACATCGGGACACATACCGTGGACGGAGGGGCAGGTCCCACTAGCCTTGCGTGTTTGTTGGTAAATTGAATTTATGTAATTTTTTTTGAGTTGCTTTTATCCTGATAGAGAAAAAAGGGAAACGAGGTTGCATTCGACCTTGTTCCCTTTTTTTACAATTGTGAATTAGTTATCTTCGTTTTCTTTTTTTAATTCCCTTTTTATCCATAGCTACATTACCAAGTTCCGGTGTCAACTTTTGTCTTCCTTTGGACGTTCTTTTCTTTTTGATATTTAGAGCTTTTTCAAATGAGTTAACTGTTTTAAACAGATAGGTTTGTAGTAGTCTAAAGAATTCCCAAGGTGTCTTTTTAGAGTTAGTTTGGAGTTTAACGATTAAAGTTAACCCATATGCAATCAAGGCTAAAAACATTTGATTCCATATTCCTTGCGGCTTTGTACTCCATATTTTTGTAAATCTTAAGTGCTGTTTGATCCATTTAAAGAACAACTCTATCGTCCATCTTGCTCGATATAATTCCATTATTTGTTGATCTGTGAGGTCAAATCTATTCGTTAGAATTCTATACGTTCTTTGTTTTTCATCGATGAATTCTACGTACCGAACTGGTGGTTGAGAAACAGTATAGGATACTTTTGCGTCTTGAACCACGGATGAGTGGGTAGGTGTATATTCTTCCAAGATACCCAATCGCAGTGACTTGGATACCCGTGCTACAAACGATATCTCCTTCGCTTGCCAGGATTGCAGATTCTCTCTTGAAGGGTAGCCACGGTCCATTATATAGATATAGTCTGATTCTTCTATCATTACATCCGAACTTTCAAAATCACTTAACCTTCCGGAAGATGGTACAATCTTGTCTGCATATACAACATCGGGTGACGCAACCATTAGTCTTGTATGCATTTTAACGCCAGTTTTCTTCTTCGAAATCTTTGCCCAGTCACATAAATTATGAGGTAACTTTATTTCAGTAGAATCAATAATTCGTAACCTACCTAACCCATTTGGAAGTCCCTTTAACCCTTTAGTAAGTTGAGAGAGTTTCTCTACAACTTTTATACATAGTTTTTGTACTAGTTCAGTTGGCAGTTCGTTAATTTTACGGCTTAACTGTGATCTACTAATTTCCTCTATCCCAATTTCCATACGAAGCTCTGGATAAGCCCCAAGCTTTTCTTCCATATGGCTATAGGAACTCCAATGATCCAGTTGAGCAGCTACAAAAGTTTTAACCAATGATTTAGTTGAAAGTTTATAGTTACTATAATCCAATAATGGACAATCAAAATCCTCAGTAGGAAGAAGTGATAAACATTGACAAATAAGCATTTCACGTTCTATACTATCTTTATTCATTTTTAAAGCTCCTTTGTAGATGACTTGTTTGTTTAAGGGAACAAAACAAGGTCACACATTCTACAATAGGAGTTTTTTTATTAAATGTAAATCCATAATTATTGAAATTATGGATTTTTTTGAAAGTCATGCAACGCTAGTGGACAGGTCTCGTGTCCGCGCAAATAATGGAAATTAATTAAGGGGAAGTGTAGTCGCACTTCTCTTTTTTATATTCGCTAAATTTAGATGGGGATGGGAAGGATTCGAAGCATTAGAATGTGTAATTTCCAAAAAATGTGTGGACAGCGTGACGCATACAGTGGACGAGGGACCTGTCCCCGCGTCCCATTGTGGTATAATGGGTGTAACAAAATGCAACAGAGGAGCAATTTTTATGGGAATTAGGACGCTTTTTATCGCACCTTATCGTGGGTTGAAGGAATTGGCAACAGTTTTAGGGAAGCAGCAGTCGGATTTGGAGCTTTTAATAGAAGAAGCGGATTTGAGTGCTGCTATCCCTGTTCTGAATGCGTATAAGGATCAAGGGATACAGTTCATTATTAGTCGTGGTGGTACGGCGAAAATCATTAAGCAGTATACAGACATTCCGGTCGTCGAAGTTCATTTGTCTGGTTACGATATGTTACGAACGTTAACGCTTATTAAAGATTACAAAATGAAAGTGCATTTAATCGGTTTCCCGAATCTGTGCAACGGTATTTTGTCTGTCGCTAATTTACTTAACATTCATTTAGAATATACGATGATAGAACAGGAAGCGGAAGTGAAAAATGCCGTGAAGGAAGCGTATGAAAATGGTGCACAAGTAATTTTAGGTGACACCATTACTGTAAATACGGCGGAATCATTCGGTTTGCAAGGGATGATTATGACTTCTGGAAGGGAAGCTGTTCTAGAGGCTTTTCAACAAGTGAAGCACTTGCATTGGGCGGTAGAGCAAACAAAACGTAATCATTCGATTTATCAAGCTTTACTAAACGACATAAATGATGGCATTGCTATTTTCCTGGAAAGTGGAGAAATTACGTATGCCAATAGCGCTTTTTCACAAGCAGTTTATTCAGATAAAAGACCGGTAATTGGTACCTCTATTTTTCAATTACCTAAGGAGTTTGGTCTTGATGCTTTTGATTTTCATCCATCTCATAGAGACTTGGTCATACAAGGGGAGAGCTACCATTTAACAACGGACCAATTCGGACATTTAGGAATTACTTATTACTATATAAAGCTTTCGAAAGTAATAACGGATGAAAGTAGTGTGAAAGTGTCGAGCGACCAGGCTCCTAATACATCATTTGCTCAATTTGTCACTCATAGTGAACAGATGAAATTATTAATTGGCCAAGCAAAATCATTATCACAAACGAATGAGCCTATCATCATAAGTGGAGAAAAAGGAGTAGGAAAAACATTTCTAGCCTCTACTATCCACCGAGAAAGAGAGAAAGGCCCTCACTCTTTTTTACATGTAACGATAGTAGAAGAGTCCGATCATACGGTTTCTGAAATAAGCTCTTCTCTTCAACAGATTGAAAAAGGAACGGTATATATAAAAGGTTTAGAATTGCTTTCCGATCCCGTCCAAAAAAATGTATGGAATCTAATAGAGGTGAACAGGGGAATAAGGTTTATTTTTGGATTTGACCTCGACCGACACGCTCTGGAAACAAAACTATTAGATGACTTTCAAGACGTTAACTTCCTTAACATACCGCCGTTAAGGGAACGAACGGAAGATTTAGAAGAGCTAATAAGAATCTTTATTATGCAATACAATACTCGCTATGGAAAACAACTTGTTGGGATAAAGGAAGACTTTTTACAACAGTTCTTTTCGTATGATTGGCCAGGTAACGTTACGGAGTTAAAAGCAGTCGTGAAGAAAATGGTAAATGCATCGGAAGGAGACTTTATCGATTATCATTTACAAAGATTTCTCCCAGTAGGCACAGGAAAAGCAACTAGCATAGATTTCACCAAAACATTAGAAGAAATTGAAAAGGACATTATTCTTCAAGTGTTAAAAGAAGAAAACATGAACCAAACTGCAGCAGCTAAAAGATTAGGAATTAATCGAACAACATTATGGCGAAAGATTAAATAATGTTGCAATTTGCAACGTTATTTATTTTTTTGTTTTTTATTTGTAATTATGTATTGCTTTTTCAAACAATGAGTTTATAATCAGTAAATGTAAGCGTATTAAAAAATGAATATAAAACAAATTGTTGCATTATTAAACGCATTTTTATTTTTTTACCTAATATTTTATACGCTTTCATTTATTTACAATTTCACACGGACACAATTTGTCCTCAATTTAAATACTTTAAGGGGGTTTCACCATGAAGATCAAACAAACATTAGATAGAATTCCTGGTGGTATGATGGTTGTTCCATTACTATTAGCTGCAACAATCAATACATTTGCACCAGACTTACTACGTATCGGAAACTTTACAGAGGCATTATTTGTAAACGGTGCCAGCACGTTAATTGCTCTATTCTTACTATGTGCAGGTGCTCAAATTAACGTTCGAAACATCGGTGTTTCTGTTGGGAAAGGTGCAACATTATTATTTGTTAAATGGCTTGTTGGTGCCGCAATCGGTTTACTAGCATTCGCAATGGCAGGAAATGACGGACTTTTTTATGGATTAGTACCAATCGCTATTATTGCCGCAATGACGAACAGTAACGGCGGATTATATATGGCATTAGTTGGACAGTACGGTAAAGCAGATGACAAAGCAGCATATTCGGTTCTTGCATTAAACGACGGACCATTTTTAACAATGGTAGCATTATCTATTTTCGGAGCAATGGGATTCGTTGACGGAATGTTCTCGTTAACTTCTTTCATCTCGGTTTTACTTCCAATCGTAATTGGATTTGTTCTTGGTAACTTAGATGGTGAAATGAGAGATTTCTTAAGTAAAGGTAGTGACATGTTAATTCCTTTCTTCGCTTTCGCATTAGGCATGGGAATTAACTATCAAGCAATCATTAACGGTGGATTATCTGGAGTTATAATCGGTATTATGACAGTGCTCGTTACTGGTTCGGCAGCATATTTCGTATTCAAACTGTTCAACTGGAATCCAATCGTTGGTGCAGCAGAAGGGTCTACGGCAGGAAATGCGGTTGCTACACCGGCAGCAATTGCAGCAGCATCACCAGCTTTTGCCGCGAATGCAGAATTAGCAACAGTTCAAGTAGCAGCGAGTGTCGTAACAACAGCTATTCTTTTACCAATCTTCGTTGCTTTCCTTGTTAAACGTTTAGAAAAGCAAGGGAAAACATTGAAAACTGATTTTAAGTAAGATTACTAAAAAATACAAGAAAGTCCATTCATGCCTATGAATGGCTTTCTCTATTATTACGATTTACGTTAGGAGTGACATCTATGAAATTAGCCATCATTGCAGATGATTTAACAGGAGCAAATGACAGTGGCGTCCAACTAGCAAAATACGGCTTAAAAACTTCTGTTTTATTTGGTCAGGACGAAGAAGCTGTTCAACAATCAGAGGTAGTCATTTTTGATACAGATAGCCGTTCTATAAATAAAGAAGATGCGTATAAAAGAACGTTCGAAGTTTCGCAATTACTAAAAAGTCAAGGAATTACTAATATTTTCAAAAAAATCGATTCCACAATGAGAGGCAATATTGGGGCGGAAGTGGAAGCGATATATGATTCCGTTCAACCTGATTTTGTTTTTATTGCACCTGGGTATCCTAAAAACGGCAGGAAAGTAGTTAATGGATATCACTACTTAAATGATGTGCTTTTACACGAAACGGAAATCGCGAATGATCCAAAAACACCTGTAACTGAATCACATATACCTACGCTTTTACAAAACCAAACGAATAAGCAAATTGGTTTAATCGACAAAGAAATATTAACAAGTGGTTTAGAAGCTATTCAAAACGCTTTACGTCAATATGCAGAGCAACAGATTGCTTACATTGTTGTCGATTCAGAAAAGGAAGAAGACTTAGAACTTATTTTATCCTATACGAAGCAACTAACTTACAACATTACTTGGGTAGGATCGGCTGGAATTGCAAACTATTTACCTGCGTATTTTGATTTAGATAATAAAGAACAGGCTTTTTCGATTTCTAAACAAGAAAAACCGGTGTTAACTGTTGTCGGTAGCGTTAATATTAATTCTAGAAAACAGCTAAAAAGAGTACTTCAAAAAGACGGTGTTTTCAGTATTAAAGCTGATTCATATAAAGCGGTATCTGATGAAACAATAAGAACAGCTGAAATCGAAAGAGTTATAAAAGAAGCAAAAGAAGCAGCGCAAAAAGGATTCGACGTGATTGTTTACTCTTCTGGAGAGCAAGAAGATGTTAATCAAGCTCGTGAAGTTGGGAGTAGGAACGGTTTTGATTTTACCGAAACGAGTAATGAAATTGTAAAAATGCTCGGTGAGATGGTAGCTCAATTAATGGAAGAAAATCTTTTCTGCGGTATCGTGATGACAGGTGGAGATACGGCAAAGCAAGTGTGTGAACTATGGGGCGTTAAAGGTTTTTACCTTTATGATGAATTAGAAATTGGCGTACCTATCTCTAAATTTATTGGCCATGATAATATGTATGTTATTACAAAAGCTGGTGGATTCGGAAAAGAGACAGTGTTTGTTCATGCGATTGATAAGTTAAAAGGAGTGTTAAACTAATGAAACCAGTAATCGGAATCACTATGGGGGACGCAGCAGGTATCGGTCCGGAAATAATCGTGAAGTCATTAACAGATAAAGATATTTATGATAGATGTCAGCCAATCGTCATCGGTGACGCTAAAATGTTAGAAAGAGTAAAGCCGATTGTACAAGCTGATGTTGAAATTAACGTTATTACTGAAGTTTCTCAAGCGAAAAATGAAGTTGGCGTCATTGATTGTATCGACTTAAATCTATTGCCAAGTGACTTGCCGTTCGGAGAAGTTTCTGGTGAAGCAGGAAATGCAGCGTATCAATATGTGGCAAAAGCGGTGGAACTCGCAAAAGAGAAGAAAATTAACGCGATTTGTACAGCTCCACTAAATAAAGAAGCAATGCATAAGGGTGGACATTTGTATCCGGGTCATACAGAAATTTTAGCAACGTTAACGGAAACGGAAGATTTCTCGATGATGTTAACGGCTCCTAACTTGAAAGTGATTCATTTAACGACTCATGTTGGTTTAATTAAAGCGATTGAGATGATTAATCCAGAGAGAACGTATCGAGTAATTAAGCTTGCGCACGACACGCTAACACGTGCAGGTATTGAAAATCCAAGTGTTGCTGTTTGTGGTATTAACCCACACGCAGGTGAAAATGGGTTATTCGGAAATGGGGAAGAAGAAGAAAAACTAATTCCTGGTATCGAAAGAGCGAAAAGTGAAGGGATAGACGCTTCTGGTCCGCACCCAGCAGACACATTATTTTTCCGTGCAGCAAGAGGAGACTTTGATATCGTCGTAGCTTGCTACCATGACCAAGGCCATGCACCGATTAAAGTAATGGGAATCGAAGACGGCGTTAACATCACAGTCGGTCTCAAAGGTGGAATCGTTCGCACATCCGTTGACCACGGAACGGCATTCGACATCGCCGGCAAAAACATCGCCGACTCCCGAAGCATGAAAGCAGCCATCAACTCCGCCATCGAACTAGCACCAAGAGACTAACAGCAGAGCGGACGAAGCGTGAACAGCGGGACAGATACCTTGGACATAGGGACTATACTAGGTCCCTCGTCCACACAGAAATTGCAAGTTAAGTGATGGTGTATTTAGATATTGAGGTATACCCTTGTAGTAGAAGTTACAAAGTTATTTTTTGATATCCTACATCCGAATTGATGACCGCGCAAGCCAAACAGACCAAAACATCTCATTTACTATCTTTTCTTTCCTCATATTCAACCCGATGTTTCGTATCTTGAATAGGTTCATCTCGCTTTACATCACTCTTGTTTCCCATCGTTATATCATCAAATGGGGTAAATCGGTTAGATGGTGCTGATTTTCTTTTAAACATTTTATAACAAACAAATCCGATAACTGATACAATCACTAAAGTATAAACGTAGCCCATTTAACGAAAACCTCCTTTTAATAGATATATTCTATTAATGGACGAGAATTCCTTTAATCCGGATGGATGTAACGTAAAATCCATCATCCTCACCACAAAAAAGAGCTTCATTTCGAAGCCCTCTCTCAAAAATCTATTCAATTTCCAAAAAATGTGTGGACGAGGGACCTGTCCCTGTGTCCACGAGTGGGGTTAGTTTACCTACGCTGTATAGTTGTAGGTGGTGCATTGCTCTTGTGCAGGCGGTGTAGAATGTTCTTAGGAGGCTCTCGTCTCTGTAAACTTCCGCAGATGCGTTATAAATGATGACCGCATCGAACTCAATACCTTTTGCTAAATAGGAAGGGATGACGACAATTCCTTGTTCGTATTCTATTGAGTTATTTCTCAAAAGCTTAAGATCCTCAATGTCAGACAGTGCTTCGTATGCGCGCTTACTTTCCTCGGCTGATTTGCATATGATTGCAATGCTATGGTAGCCGAGTTCTCTAAAATCAGAGACCTTGGAAGTGATTGCCCGGTGTAGTTCGTTATGATCCGCCACTTGTGTCAACACCGGACGCTCTCCGTCACGTTCGAAAGGGATAATCTTTTCGCCGTTCGGAATGAGACTCCGAGTAAATTCGATAATCGGTTTCGTTGAGCGGTAGCTGCGGGTCATGTTAATTACTTCCGTCTTTTCCTCTCCGTACAAATTCATGAGAATACGAAAATCATTCATTTCACTTGCGTGTGCAAATATTGCTTGGTTAAAATCACCAAGGACTGTCATTCTAGCCATCGGGAATAAACGTTTTAGAAACTCAAATTGAAACGGCGAGTAATCTTGCGCCTCGTCTACAACTACGTGCTTTATTGCATTATTCATTTGAAAGCCTAAAATTAGCTCTTTTAAAAGTAAAAACGGGGTGGCATCTTCGTAAAACAGTTTTTCTTCGCCAAGCATTTTCACCGTCGCTTCACACATCTCCGTCCACTTTGCTGGTGTTTCCCCAATTAACTGAGCGAGCTTCAAGGGATCTGCAAAAAGCTGCTCGTAAATAGCATTTATGTCAACAAACTGAAACGCTCGGATTCGTTTTCGCACTGCCTTCAATTTTTGATGGACAATTAATTGGGCAAGCACGACTGGCTCCACCTCGTAATCAGCGATATCTTCTTTCTTGTAGCCTCGTTTTTTTGCTAAAAAATTCCGTGCTTTATGATACTCCTCATTACTAAGTAGCTCTATTTCCTCCTGGACCCACGGTTTTCTCCGTTCCATCCTTTCGACCTCTTTTAATTGAACCAAAAGCCATTCCTTTAACTTTTCCAACCTATTAAAGAATTTGAGAGAAGTGTCAGTGGAATAAAACCTTTCTTGTATTTGTTCAGCAGTTACAATTGGCTTCCCTCTAAAGATAATACTCTTGAATTGCATCCCGGCTTCTTCAAGCGACTTTCTGTAGGACTGGATAGCCTCAAAAAATTGAGTGGACGCTTTGTATCGAATGCTGGCAACCCTTGTGCGATAAGTAGGGGTATCATCAGCTGTTAATATATATTCCAATTGGTCGTACGGATTTTCTACATGAAACTCGTCGCTTAGTCGATGGTCTAAATATTCCTGAAAAGTGACCTGCTGCATATTTTCTTCGCCAAGTTCCGGTAGTACGTTAGATACGTAACTATTAAACATCGTATTTGGAGAAAATAAAATAATTTGGTCGGCATTGAGATTTTCTCGATATTTGTAAAGTATATACGCAATTCGTTGAAGGGCAGCTGAAGTTTTTCCACTACCTGCAGCACCGTGAACGATGAGAAGTCTTCCGCGATCATGACGGATAATGCGGTTTTGCTCCTGTTGAATCGTCGCTACGATACTGTGCATATGTTTGTCAGTACCTTTTCCGAGCACTTGCTGGAGGATTTCGTCTCCAATCGTAAGACTCGTATCAAACATCGATTGAAGGGTGCCGTTTTTGATTAAGTATTGCCACTTTTTCTCTAAAACGCCTTCAATCTCGCCACCAGGTGTAACGTACTGAGCGGGACCGGGTTGGCAATCATAATACACACTCGCGATCGGCGCTCTCCAGTCGTAAACGAGAAAATTATCGCCAGTTTCATCTGTAAGGGTGGAAATACCTATATATACTTGCTCTGAAGCGGGCGAGTCGTCTTCTTTAAAATCAATCCTTCCGAAGTAAGGAGATTTCTGCATACGACGTAAAGTGTTGAGCCGCTTCGATGCATGCCGATGAGTGCTTTGACTAACAGCGAGCGCTTGAGCCTCTTGGCGCAAACCGATAATTGTCTCCAAGTAATCATCGAACGAATCCGTATTCACTTTCACCTCATCCCAAAAATGTTTACGAATATGAATCACTTCGTCCCGATGCTGAGAAGTCCTTTCCTCCAACCGACCAACTTGCTCTCTTATCATTTCTATCACACGTCTCAATCGATCTTGCTCCAGTTGAAACTCTGAATTCATCATACACATACACTCCTTCAATAAACGTGGACGGAGGGACAGGTTCCTCGTCCACACAGATATTGGAAATTTCGGACGAGGAAACAAGTCTTTCGTCCATGAAAATAAAATTTTTAAGTATTATTGCTTACTGTAATTAACGAACCTCATATGGTGAATTGCGCGATTTAGTAAAGCTTCTCCTTAATATTATCTGTAAATGTTTGTATTCATTCCTACTCTACAAAAACTGAAAATTCATCTTACACACTCACTCCTTAAAAAAGTTTTAAAAAAGAGTTGACTAAAGAATAAATTACATTGTATAATTATAGTAGGGTAATTATGCTTAGGTGAATAACCTTGAGTCTATCTATACTAATTTAACATAAATAAACCGTCCGTTCAATGGATTAGAAATAAAAAAAGCAGTATTTAACGTTTTAAATGTTAAATACTGCTTTTTTGTGAGTGGAGAAAACTTTTCTACTTTTTCTCTAAATAGGAACGCTACTTTTAGCAGCTTGAAGATTTAACTTTTTTCCATTTCACGAAATTTATTAGTTGGATAATCCATATTAAAAGAACAATAACGACAAAAAGGTAACTTACGATTAGCCCCCACAATGGAACTGTATATGTCCCATAAACTAAATGATCCAAAACGATACTTCCAATTATAATAAAACCACAATAGGTGAACGAGTTTTTTAGTAGTTTAGCAGAACTTTTCCATGAATCCTTTAGAAATGTGGCCACTACTTGGATTCCTCCGCAAATAGAAACGATGGCAAACGCCAATTTAAAGAGAAAACGTTCTTCTCCGTTAACGAGGATAAAGAAGCCTAAGCCAAATAATATTAGTCCAGCTATAAAATATATGTACTTCTTAAATCCTTCACTTTCTAAAAAACCTTTCATGATTGCCTCCTAATTGTGGGCAGTGGATAGGTTTACTATCCGTGTATTTAAGCGCCCATAATAATAATACACCCTATATTTTAACAAAGTTGATGGTCAGGATGAGAGGAGGAAATAGTGAATTTTCCAAAAAAAGTGTGGACGAGGGACCTGTCCCTGTGTCCACCTCCCTGTGTCCACCTTGAAGCATCATCTTTGTATTGAAAGCGAGTTTTTCATTATACTGACAGGTAGAGTGCTAATTTCGGAAAGTAGGGTAAAAATGCTATTTTACATAACAGCGATCCTCGTTATTTTGCTTGACCAGCTTTCTAAAAATTTTGTTCGGGCCTACGTAGAACTCCATGAAAGATTTACTATCTGGGGAATACAGTTTACGCATATCGAAAATAGTGGGATGGCAGGAGGGTTGTTTCCGGGTAATGCGCGGCTTTTTGGAGTTGTAGCAGTGTTGTTTGTCATATTTGTTTTATACCTTCGTAAAACGGAAGACATGAAGGGACTGCTTATTGATTTGAGTTTTGGATTTCTCGTCGGTGGGGCAATCGGAAATGCGATTGATCGATTTTTGTTTGGAACGGTAACAGACTTTATTGTTCGTTCTGGCGGGGTTCTGAATATAGCCGACCATGCGATTGAGCTGGGGGTGATTCTGCTTATTATACATTTTGTTGTTAGTTGGTTGAGGCAGAAGGGGAAAGCATCCTCATCTCCAAGCACTCAAAAAGAAAGTGTTGACAAATAATAGAACTTCATGTAAATTAATTTTATTCAGAATATTCAACTATTCCAATACGGATTCCTTCGGATATTCACGAATACAAATTGCACCAACGAATATAATTAATTAATAACAATTAAATAACTATTTTTATTCTTATCCAGAGAGGTGGAGGGACTGGCCCGACGATACCTCGGCAACAGACAGATTGTACTGTGCCAATTCCAGCAAGCTATATGCTTGAAAGATAAGAAGAGAGTATTGAACTATTTACATTTGCCCTCTTCTTTTTTTAGAAGAGGGTTTTTATTTTAGCCAAAATGAACCGAGAACTCATTAGCAACCTATTAATAAACAAGGGGAGATTATATGGCAAAACTTGAAGAGTCAAAAGTGAAACATATTTTATCAACTTTGGAGAGCTTGGAATTTGGAACGATTGAAGTTACCGTCCATAATGGGCAAATTACTCAAATCGATACGACGGAAAAGAAGCGTTTTTCATTGCAACAAACGACACCTAGTAAAAGTGAGAGAACCTATAAAAATAGTAAATAGTTTGCCGATTAGACGACTAAAGGCATCTTTATTTTCAAAGCGTTTTAAAAATAACGTTTTGGATAAAGATGTCTTTTTTTATGAAATTTTTGAATAGAGGAAAGGAGGCGGACAGCGAAAAGAAAGGATGATTAAGGTAGTTTTAGTCAGGTAGATTTAAAAGCAAAAATACTCGAAAAGGGAGCGAATTATTATGACAAAGAAAAGAATTTATTTAAACGCATTTGATATGAACTGTGTAGGGCATCAGTCACCAGGTTTATGGACTCATCCGGAAGATCAATCTCACCGTTATAAGGACAGCGAATATTGGATTGAACTTGCGAAAATTTTAGAAAAGGGTCGGTTTGATGCTATTTTTCTAGCAGATGTATTAGGTACGTATGATGTGTATCAAGGTTCTAGAGATGCTGCTATCCGTCAAGGTACACAAACTCCTGTTAACGACCCATCTCTTGTTGTCCCGTTAATGTCAGCGGTAACGAAGCATTTAGGGTTCGGGGTTACTGCGTCGGTAACCCATGAGCATCCTTACACATTTGCTCGTAGAATGTCGACGCTAGATCATATTACAAAAGGTCGAGTTGGTTGGAATATTGTAACGTCTTATTTAAAAAGTGCGGCTGTTAATATCGGATTAGAGGATCAAATTAATCATGATGAGCGATACGATATCGCTGAGGAATATTTACAAGTTTGCTATAAATTATGGGAAGCTAGCTGGGAGGACGACGCAGTTTTACGAGATAAGGTGAATCGGATTTTTGCTGACCCAAGTAAGGTTCACGATATTAACCATGAAGGAAAGTATTATAAAGTTCCTGGTGCACACTTATGTGAACCGTCGCCACAAAGAACACCGGTGCTTTACCAAGCAGGGACTTCGACTAAGGGAAGAGCTTTCGCTGGGAAACATGCCGAGTTAGTCTTTATTGGTTCACCGACAAAGAACGCAGCTAAACAGTCTGTAAAGAAACTACGTGAAGAGGCAATTCGCTCCGGCAGAGCACCTGAGGAAATAAAAATACTTGCTTGTATTACTCCAATTGTTGGCCGAACGGAGGAAGAGGCTTTTGAAAAATTAAGAGAGTACAAAAATCATATAAGCGATGAAGGTGCACTGGCGCTTCTTGGTGGCTGGACCGGAATTGATTTTTCAGAGTATGGTCCCAATGAGAATCTTAAATATGTAAAAAATGATGCCATACAATCTACGGTGGAAAACTTTACGAAAATAGATTCAGATATTAATTGGACGATAGATGAAATTAAAAAATACACCGGAATTGGAGGGTTAGGACCAGTTACAGTTGGAAGTCCAAAACAGGTAGCAGATGACTTGGAGCACTGGGTGGAAGAAACCGGAGTAGATGGGTTTAACATCGCCTACGCGATTACTCCAGGCACCTTCGTGGACTTCGTAGAGCTAGTTGTCCCAATCCTACAAGAAAGAGGAGTAGTCCGAAAAGAATACGAAGGCGACACATTAAGAGAAAACCTATTCGGCAAAGGCGATCAACTACCACCACACCACCCTGGAAAACAAGTGGGTGGACAGAGGGACACATACCATGGACGGAGGGACAGGTCCTGATGCGACCCCCAAAAGTTAGAGTTTTTATTATGCAGCTAATTGGCTGGTATGGATGCGGAATTGAACCGGACTCATGCCATCCAATTTTTGCTTAATGCGTTTATTGTTATAGTAATCTATATATATATCAATCTTCTCTTTTAATTCTTCAAACGAACACAACGGCTCTCCGTGATACATTTCTTGTTTTAGTATGCCAAAGAAGTTCTCCATTGGAGAATTATCCAAACAATTCCCTTTTCGAGACATACTTTGAAATATCTTATTTTCTTTTAGTGTTTTAACCCACTTTTTGTGTTGATATTGACATCCTTGATCAGAGTGAATAGTAGTTCGATACTTTGAATCTTTTACTATGTTTATTGCCTTCAAAAGAGGCTTCAACGTAAGGTCTAATGTTGGACTAGCTCCTATCTCGTAGGAGAGAATTTCCCCATTAAATAAGTCCATGATAGGGCTAAGATAAAGTTTAACACCATTCGTACATTTAAATTCCGTAATATCAGTAGCCAATTTTTGATGGCATACACTTGTTTTAAATCGTCGATTTAAACGATTTTTAGCTACCTTTCCAACATTCCCCTTGTAGGAGTTGTACTTTCTAGTCTTTCTACTAAACTTTATACACTTAATCCCTAACTTGTTCATGATACGCTGTACAGCCTTATGATTAACCTTATATCCTTTGTTACGTAATTCTAATCGAACACGACGGTACCCAAAATTACCCCCATGCTCATTGAATATGGATAGAATCAAATCCTCTAGTTCCTGCTTTGGATTTTCCTTTTCCATTGCTTTTATATGATAATGGTAAGTGGATTCTGGAATACCCACTCTTACTAAAACATCTTTTAATTAGGTTTCTTTGAGTTCGAATGATAACGCTGCTTGTGCTTTTCGAGATAGCCTTCCGGATCCATCTGAAAAGCTCTTAACTTTTTTAGATATTCTACCTCTAAACGTAGTAGTTCGTTCTCTCTTTCTAACCTTTGTTCATTCGTCATTTCTTCTTGTTTTTTCTTATTTTTAGACATGGGAGGCCGTCCTTTTAGTTTATTCAGGCCTTCCAATCCACCTCCAACAGTGACAGCTCTCATCCACCTAGATACGGTAGTTGAATTAGTAATACCAAAGTGAAGGGCGGTTTCCATAGCTGAAGAACCTGTTCTCTTCATAAAGCTTAATACATCTAGCTTGAATTGAACAGTATATGTTTCTGTATTCTTTCTATTTACTAAACCTTTTTCACCAAATTTTTCATAGGACTTAATCCACCTATGGATCAATGATTTTGATTTAATGCCATACTTATTTGCCAGAGGTCGGATTCCGAGTTTACCTTCTTGATACTCCTTAACAACCATTTTCTTTAAATTTTCACTATATTTCCTTGTCAACCGACTCACACCAAAGGTTAGATTTTGACTCTAACTTTTGGGGTTCACCACATCCCACGTCCACACAAATATTGGAAAAAAACCATGTACTGTACTCGATTATGCCGACGAACATCATCAAATATATATGCTAAAAAGACCTTGTAGCGCGGCTGCGGGGTCTTTTTTTTGCACATAAGTAAACAGTAGCGAGATAAATGCCTATGTTCCGCGATTCCGACGCGCTAGCTGACCGGAGATAATATCATAAAAGCGACTACACGATAACCTAGATAGAGCTTTAAAACTCCTAAAATGTGAGCGCTTTAAAAATTGTTTTCTAAAACTAGCAGCAATTTGTTAAAATGAACAATGAACGTAAATCCAAATTAGAGGTAATTGCTATGAAACCTTTTACAAACTATATCCAATTTAATAGAGACAAATGGGCTGAACTACGTAATAAAACACCATTGCTGCTATCAGAGGAAGAATTAGAGAGTATACGAGGGATAAATGAAGAAATCTCCCTTCAAGAAGTGGAAGAAATTTATTTACCGTTGACACGTTTAATTAATTTAAAAGTAAAAGCGTCTCAGCAATTGCAAGGAGCAACTAATTCATTTTTAGACTATAAAGCGAAAAAAATTCCTTTTATTATTGGAATCGCAGGCAGTGTTGCGGTTGGAAAAAGTACCGGGGCGAGGGTAATTCAAACTCTACTATCACGTTGGGACAATCATAAAGAAGTCGGTTTAGTGACAACGGATGGTTTTTTGTATCCGAATGCTACGTTAGAAAGCAAAGGATGGATGAGTCGTAAAGGGTTTCCCGAAAGCTATGATACTCAAAGATTAATAAAATTTTTGATGGATGTGAAATCTGGTAAACCGAGAGTCGAGGCGCCGTTATACTCACATCTAACGTATGACGTACTGTCTGATAAAGTAGAGATTATTAATAATCCAGATATATTAATTGTAGAAGGAATCAACGTTTTGCAAGTTAGTAAATCACATTCTGTTTTTGTTAGTGATTTTTTTGATTTCTCCATTTATATAGATGCGGATGTACGGAATATAAAAAAATGGTACATTGAAAGATTTTTAACGTTACAAAAAACAGCTTTTCAGGATCCGATGTCGTACTTTCACCGATATATTTCATTATCGGAAGAAGAGGCCGTTCAAACAGCAACGAGCATTTGGGAAAGCATTAATGCGAAAAACTTACGAGAAAACATTTTGCCAACACGACAACGAGCGGACATCGTATTTAAAAAAGGTCCGGACCATCTAATGGAGAAAGTGTATTTGAAAAAGTTCTAAATTACACTAGAGTGCTTTACAAATCACTTCTCTGGACAAGCCTCCTATCCTCTTCTATCCTTATATATATATAGAAATAGTAGATTAGAATGGGGGATGATGATGGACCTAAATAAACCATACTTATCAAGAAAAAACGGAGACCTATGGCTTACTGAAGATGAATACGATAATCTGAAAGTGAGCTACCGGATAAAAGATGTCATTTATGATCAAAAATCATCTTGCCAGGATGTTATGATTTTAGATTCCTATAATTTTAGAAGAATGCTAGTGTTAGATGGTGTTGTTCAAACGACATCGGTTGACGGGCATATTTATAATGAAATGATTTCGCATGTGCCAATGTCGATTCACCCAAATCCACAAAAAGTACTAATCATTGGCGGTGGGGATTGTGGTGTTGCGAAGGAAGTTGCCAAGTATGAAGGTGTCGAACATATTGATATGGTTGAAATAGATGAGCTTGTTGTAAAAGCTTGTATCGAGCATTTACCTGAAGTGTCTGGTCGTCTAGCGGACCCACGTGTTCATTATATTTTCGATGATGGCGTTAAATTCGCAGCTAGTAAGAAAAAGGAATATGATCTCATTATCGTTGATTCATCTGATCCAATTGGGCCGGCAAAAGTATTGTTTGAACAAAGCTTTTATGAGAGCTTGCATGAGGCATTAAAAGACGATGGAATGATGGTGTGCCAAAGTCAATCACCAATCTTTCATGCAGATGTGATGAAGCAATCCTATAAACGGATTTCGGGGCTTTTCCCGGAGGTCAAAATGTACACAGCAGTAGTCCCAACGTATCCTGGAGGGCTATGGAGCTTCACCATCGGGTCAAAACAACATATAAAGCCTAACGCAAGTAAAGTAAGAGACAAAAATACAAAATACGTAAACGAACAAATCGTGGAAAGCTGCTTTTCACTACCACAGTTCATAAAAGAAATGTTATAAAGTGTGGACACAGGGACAGATACCGTGGACGGAGGGACAGCGTATAATGGCAAATAAATCAATCGCTATTTTTTACTTAAAAAAGGCCGACTTTAAGTAAAACCCCTCTATTTCCATTTTTTTGAAGGTTCAACCATCACAAAACTTATATAGAACTTCTCTAGGGCGTGAAAGGATCTTGCTTTTTTCATCCTACATTGATACCGCCTAGTGAATATAAACTTAGCTTTCACGTATTATTCGTACTTATAGGACAAGATCCATAACGCTGTCCCGCGAGGTCTTATAGCCTCAGGTTCCTAATACAATGTGATCTAACGTCCTAGAGAAGTTCCATGTTCAAAAATCAATTATCCCGCAATAAAATACTTTCTCTACAAATAATTAACTAGCGCATTTAATGGGTGAGACATGTGTTTCAAAGAATTTTTTAACATTCGTTTTACGGATTTTCTTACTAATCTCTTCGAGAAGGACATAATTCTTATCCTCTGTTTGATAGAGAGTATGGTTACGAATCATAGCGAACGCAAGTCTAATCATTCTGTTACCTAAAGCTATATAAGCTTGACGCGAGTGTTTTCCTCTTTCCTTCAATTTCTGGTACCGTTGTTGCATCTCAGGGTTATTTACAGCTAAAGACCTTCCAACTTGATAAACAATATTTCTAAAAGGTCGCCTACCCTGTTTGGAAACCCCGTAATAAGATGGCCTGTTATCTCCTGACTGCTTAACGATAGGATTTGTACCAGCCAATTTAATCAGTTGTCCAGCCTCATCAAAATCAGAGAGGTCTCCGATTTCCGCCACTAATTCTGCCCCTGTTACTAATCCAATTCCTTGTACTGAAAGAACAACTGCACCATCCATAACTATAAATAATTCTTCTATCTTACGTTCTAAAACCTTTATTTGGTCGTCTAATAAATCTAGCCGATCTAATTTTTGACTAAGCAAGAAAATATCAGCATCTAGTTGTTCCTTAGGACGGGAGATGGAACCTTCGGCATATTCTAACAGGAGTTGGATAGACTTATCTCGGAGTTTTAAATTCTCACGTATTGATAAGTCTCTTAATCCTTCTTCCCCTAACTTTAAGATGTCAGAGGGATGAGGATAGTGCCTCATTAAATATCTAGACGCTTTACCAAACACGTCAGTCAGAGGCTTAGAAATCTTTCTTTTCCCATTAATCCATACAGTTTTTCCTTGGTACTCTCGGAAAATATGATCCATATGCATACGAATCAAATTCTTCGTTTTAGTTCGCTCTGAAGTTAGTTCCCGTCTAGCTCTAGTCAGCTTTCGAAGTTTCGCTATATTTCCTGTAGGTAACTCGTTAGAGGTACCCCTACCATGAATGACAGATTGTACAATGGCCATTAAGTCCAGGTTATCCGTCTTTGACCAATTCAATAATGCCTCTCTTTCTTTGGCGGTAGTAGCTGCATTTATTGTTCGTACATGATACCCCTCGAGATGACATTTAAAGACTAAATGTTCGTAGTAATGTCCAGTGGTTTCAATGCCGACCACCACTCGTGTATTAGCCTTTACTTTATGTCTTCCAATAAGAGTTTTTAGCTTGGTAAAACCAGACATAGATGCATCTATATCAAATGGTTTTTCTAATATTTCTCCATAAAACGTAGCAATCATTGCTTTGGGAGTATATTTAGCTGCATCAATCGCTACAATCAAAATATTCTCTACTCCAGTCTCTCTCACAAATTGCGCCCATCGACTTCCAATCTTACCTTGAATATGATTTAATGTTGAATATACCATCGTTTTCATCTCCTTTGGTAGGGAATGTAGTTTGGAAGTTCTGTGATAGGTACTTCTATTTTACAATGAAAACGGTGGTTTTTTATTGTAATTAACTATTTACTATACTAGGTCCCTCGTCCACACAAATATTGGAAAAATGAAACCTTGCATCCGGAACAGGCTGCAAGGTTTTTTAAATAAATTAGATAGAAAAGATGACAGACTACAAGCGTTCCGTCCCAACCAATACACATAGACTTCGCAAATTCAACATTATATGAAAAAACTTGTGCATTTTTTAGCACACAAAACTGGCACAACTTATTAAACTTTCAAGTTCTGCAATGTTCATCCCTCCACCATATTTCCTCATTTACATCCCGATCTACATACACTTATTGATGTTAAGTTTAATCATTTGGAATAACGTATTCTTAATAAACAAGTACCAGGCAACCGAATTCTGAGCTAAATGTAAAATGTTAGAATTAGGACATATTGCTACTACATACTTATATATATGGATGGGGATAAAAATAAGGGGAGTGTCTAGATGGCTAATCCGATTGTTGCTAGGTCATTAGATGAAATCCGATTTTGGTCTAGAATTATGAAAGAACATGCGTTGTTTTTAAGCTTAGGATTTACTTATGAACAAAAGCAATTGATTGACGAAGCAAACCAATTTATTACGCTTTTTGAACGAATAGAAGAAAAGTTATCAAAGTTCTCAGTGAATTCGGATCCAAGGCAAGTTCAAGCATTTAATAATGAGGTATATCAAGCTGCAGCAGCAATTTGGGGGTATAAAAGAAAAGTATTAGGATTAACTTTACGGTGTGAAATCCGTTCTAACAATTTCGCCTTATTAATTGACCATACTAGTAGGGAAGCCGCATATTTTGCCAATAGAATAAAAGAACTGAATGAAGGAAAACTCGCTCCAAGTCCGGATACTATTATTGAAGAGAACGTATTCTTCCTAAAGATAATGGCTGATCATGCTAAGTTCATTGGACATCTTTTAGATCCTTCAGAAAGAAAATTGGTAGAGCAGGCAAGAGAGTTTAGTCATGATTTTGACCAGCTGATGTTCCAAGCAGTTGATTTAGATTCTATGCGCCCACAATCAGAAACAAAACCAATCCTTAGCCAATTTTTAAATCAAAATAAAGTGTCTGTTGCTTCACTACGTGATTTTAAGAAAACAGCTAGAGAGTTAATTGAAGCGTGTCGTATAAAAAGTAACATTCATCCCCTTTTGGCTGACCATACATTTAGAGAAGCTGAACGATTTTTAGAAATTATCGATATGTTTGAAGCGAGTTTGATAAGAAATTAATATTGTATTGTGGGTGCGATTGTTTATTTAGGACAATCGCTTTTTTGCGTTTATTGAAGGGAGGCAGTCCGCAGATAGAATGGAGAAAACCTCCTAAATATTTCTATAAAAAGTATTGACTAAACTAAACGAATCTTATATTATTACGGTGTAGAACGAGTGTTCTAACTTCGTTTCTCCCCTACTGCGAACTCCGTTTTCTATTACTTCTCTTTTCATTTTCATTACTAAAAAATAGGAGGGTAATGCATTACCGTGAGTAAGTCTATTTTATTTCAATTTTTAAAAGCCTCTGCAAAAAATACCGTTAAGAATCTGCCTTTCCAATACCTTTCGAGTAAAAACTTTTCCGTAATTAACTTTAACCTTTATTCATTAAATGATCGCCAGCATGTGCAAGGTTGGTGAACGAATCATGCCTAGAACTAGAAGAGAAAAAAGTAGAAGTGGTATTTACCACATTATGATGCGAGGAATTAATCAACAAACGATCTTTGAAGATGACGAAGATAAAACTCAGTTTTTATATACGTTAAAAAAATTTAAAGAAGTCAGTAAGTACGAGCTTTATGGTTATTGCTTGATGGATAACCATGTGCATCTGTTACTACGAGAAACGGAGGAATCACTTTCGCTAGCGATAAAAAGAATAAGTTCGAGCTATGTGTACTGGTATAACGAGAAATACAATCGTTGCGGACACTTGTTTCAGGAAAGGTTTAAAAGTGAAAAAGTAGAAGATGGTAGGTATTTCTTAACCGCACTCCGTTACATTCACCAAAACCCACATAAAGCTGGTATTGTAAAAAGTATATTTGAAAGCGAATGGACTAGTTTAAGAGAATATACTTTGAAAGAAAAGCTAGTGGACACGGAGTTAGCGTTAAGTCAGTTTGCTACTAATAAGAAAGCTGCGGTTGATTTATTTCTTAAATATATGATGGAGGAAAATAACGATAAATGTCTGGAATACGAAGTAATAGTAAAGCCAACAGACGATGAGGTAAGAGAGTATTTAAAAAATTTAGGAGTGGAAAGCAGTTCGAGTCTTCAAAAAATGGCAAAGGCTAAAAGAAATGAAATTCTCAGCAAGCTAAAAAAGCAAAAAGGTGTATCAGTAAGACAAGCTTCCAGAATTACTGGAATATCGAAAAGTTTAATACAGCGGATAAAATAAATGGGACAGAGGGACAGGACAGTGTACGTGGGACATAGGGACATTCCTTGTCCGCTCAAATATTGGAAAGATGGTTTTCTTTAAAAAAACACCGAAATATTCCAGAAAGGTAAACCATTTTTAAGAAAAAACCTACAATCGTTTGTAGGTTTTTTTGCATGAGACGAAGTTAGGGTTTAAAGGTTTTCAGTTTTTACGAATTTAAAAGGAAGGACGGTATCGGAGTTTTTCGTACGATGTGAGCAAAAATAAATATCACGAAGAATCAAAGCCAATTTTTAAAGGGTACAGAAATTGGCTTGGATTACCCCTGATAGAAAGAATGAATGACAATGCCATCCACTCGCTTATCCATTTTTTGTTGGGACGCGGGACCTGTCCCTCTGTCCACATGCTTACTCATTAAAAGAACTTGCATTATCCTGTGCTTGTTGTAGCATTTGTTGTGCTAATTCGACATCTTCTTGTTCTTGTCTTACTTGTTGTTGCGCTTGCAGTAACTCATGTTGTTTCGTTTGAACGAGTTGCTGCGCCTGTAATAATTGTTGCTGCTCCATCTGCAATTGCTGAAATGCTTGTTGAACATCTTGCTGCGCTTGTTCCAGCATTTGTTGTGCTTGCGGAGTAGAAGGTACGATAGTTTGTAATTGGTTTTGTACTTGTTGAATCGTTTCGTGCGCTAGTGCCATTTGAGCCAAGTTTGCACTAGCTGTTGCGTCTTTCACAACTTGTTGTGCTTCTTGAACAGACTCTTCAAGTACCATTAGCTCGTTTTTTTGTGTCATAAAGAAAGCCTCCGATAATGATTATTTTGTGAAAAAATATCCTACATTTATCGTGCGCTATTTTACTATTTCTATCCCAAGTGGGACGGAGGGACAGGTCCTTTGTCCATCCATTTTTTGGTGGGACGCGGAACCTAGTATAGTAAATAGTTAATTACAATAAAAAACCACCGTTTTCATTGTAAAATAGAAGTACCTATCACAGAACTTCCAAACTACATTCCCTACCAAAGGAGATGAAAACGATGGTATATTCAACATTAAATCATATTCAAGGTAAGATTGGAAGTCGATGGGCGCAATTTGTGAGAGAGACTGGAGTAGAGAATATTTTGATTGTAGCGATTGATGCAGCTAAATATACTCCCAAAGCAATGATTGCTACGTTTTATGGAGAAATATTAGAAAAACCATTTGATATAGATGCATCTATGTCTGGTTTTACCAAGCTAAAAACTCTTATTGGAAGACATAAAGTAAAGGCTAATACACGAGTGGTGGTCGGCATTGAAACCACTGGACATTACTACGAACATTTAGTCTTTAAATGTCATCTCGAGGGGTATCATGTACGAACAATAAATGCAGCTACTACCGCCAAAGAAAGAGAGGCATTATTGAATTGGTCAAAGACGGATAACCTGGACTTAATGGCCATTGTACAATCTGTCATTCATGGTAGGGGTACCTCTAACGAGTTACCTACAGGAAATATAGCGAAACTTCGAAAGCTGACTAGAGCTAGACGGGAACTAACTTCAGAGCGAACTAAAACGAAGAATTTGATTCGTATGCATATGGATCATATTTTCCGAGAGTACCAAGGAAAAACTGTATGGATTAATGGGAAAAGAAAGATTTCTAAGCCTCTGACTGACGTGTTTGGTAAAGCGTCTAGATATTTAATGAGGCACTATCCTCATCCCTCTGACATCTTAAAGTTAGGGGAAGAAGGATTAAGAGACTTATCAATACGTGAGAATTTAAAACTCCGAGATAAGTCTATCCAACTCCTGTTAGAATATGCCGAAGGTTCCATCTCCCGTCCTAAGGAACAACTAGATGCTGATATTTTCTTGCTTAGTCAAAAATTAGATCGGCTAGATTTATTAGACGACCAAATAAAGGTTTTAGAACGTAAGATAGAAGAATTATTTATAGTTATGGATGGTGCAGTTGTTCTTTCAGTACAAGGAATTGGATTAGTAACAGGGGCAGAATTAGTGGCGGAAATCGGAGACCTCTCTGATTTTGATGAGGCTGGACAACTGATTAAATTGGCTGGTACAAATCCTATCGTTAAGCAGTCAGGAGATAACAGGCCATCTTATTACGGGGTTTCCAAACAGGGTAGGCGACCTTTTAGAAATATTGTTTATCAAGTTGGAAGGTCTTTAGCTGTAAATAACCCTGAGATGCAACAACGGTACCAGAAATTGAAGGAAAGAGGAAAACACTCGCGTCAAGCTTATATAGCTTTAGGTAACAGAATGATTAGACTTGCGTTCGCTATGATTCGTAACCATACTCTCTATCAAACAGAGGATAAGAATTATGTCCTTCTCGAAGAGATTAGTAAGAAAATCCGTAAAACGAATGTTAAAAAATTCTTTGAAACACATGTCTCACCCATTAAATGCGCTAGTTAATTATTTGTAGAGAAAGTATTTTATTGCGGGATAATTGATTTTTGAACATGG
Organism: Sutcliffiella cohnii; assembly: GCF_002250055.1. Lineage (NCBI taxonomy): Bacteria > Bacillati > Bacillota > Bacilli > Caryophanales > Bacillaceae > Sutcliffiella > Sutcliffiella cohnii. Next base: position 4,151,330 of record NZ_CP018866.1, on the reverse strand, counting down.
AACTTCTCTAGGACGTTAGATCACATTGTATTAGGAACCTGAGGCTATAAGACCTCGCGGGACAGCGTTATGGATCTTGTCCTATAAGTACGAATAATACGTGAAAGCTAAGTTTATATTCACTAGGCGGTATCAATGTAGGATGAAAAAAGCAAGATCCTTTCACGCCCTAGAGAAGTTCTATATAAGTTTTGTGATGGTTGAACCTTCAAAAAAATGGAAATAGAGGGGTTTTACTTAAAGTCGGCCTTTTTTAAGTAAAAAATAGCGATTGATTTATTTGCCATTATACGCTGTCCCTCCGTCCACGGTATGTGTCCCGCTGTCCACATGTTCCATCCTGATTTTAGGTAAAAAGTAGTAGAAATGTGGTTTAGTTTGACATAAAATAGAATTCGTGTGCATTTTAATTAGTTCGTCTTTACTACTTTAGTCAACTTAGAAGGAGCGTTAAAATGAATAGGTATTTTCAATTGTTTGTCCTTATAGGAATTTTTTTATTTTTTTTAGCAGGTTGCCAAGCGTCCAATGCGGGTGCACCTGATGAAATGATGGTCGATGAAGAAGAGTTACTTTTATCAGAAGAGGTAGAGGTAGTGACACCTTTTGTTGATGTTGCTTTTAATCATTGGGCCGTTGAAGCAATTTTGTCTTTAAACTACGATGGTTTAATAAAGGGATATGAGGATAGTTCATTTAAACCGGACGAGCCGTTGACGGAAGGACAATTCCTTTTATTTGTTTTGTCATTTTTTGATGCGTTTGGTTTAGAAGAAATTCCAGTTGAACCGTTAGACCAACATATGCTCGATAACTTGTATGAGAAGGTGGACGATTACAACTTTCCGTTACAAGGATTCAGCAGCAAAGAAAAGATGGAAGAGCCTATAAATATAGAAGCCATTAATGAAACTTTTGCATTGTTGTATAACGATGATATGAAAGATGTTTTAGATCAAGCCTTAGCAAGTTCTTTTGAAAAAAATAAGGTGGTAACTCGTGCTGCCTTTGTTAACTTTTTATATGAAATGAAGAAAAATGAACTACATACTTCAGTTACTACTGATAAGTTATACACTTTAACAAATACATATCTGCTCGAACAGAAAGAGGAAGAGGAACGAGAACAGCGTGAACGTGAGGAAAAGTTAAAAAAAGAACAACGTGAATTAGAAGAAAAGTTAAAAAAGGAAGCAGCACAACAAAAACAGCAAAACGACGTGAAAACTAAGACAGAAACGTTCGGTCAAAGTCATAGTGCAGAGAAAGAGAAAGATGAGCCTATACAAGATGTAAAAACGGTCGCTGCCAAACCCAATACACCACCAACTTCCTACAATGCGGGGATTAGCATGACAGACTCGTTACTTCCATCAGCTAATTCTAGAGAAAGAACTACAGATGTTACGCACGTTATGGTTCATTTTATGAGTAACGGTCTTAATAAGCCTAATGATCCGTTTCATATTCAAGATATTCGTTCTCTTTTTACAAGTTACGGAGTGTCGGCTCATTACGTTATTGATCGAAATGGGGCTGTATATAGATTTGTTCCGGAAGACCGTGTGGCGTTTCATGCGGGAAAGGGGAATCTTAAAGGGTTTCCAGCGTACAAGGACAAAATGAATGATTATTCCATTGGAATTGAACTTTTGGCAATTGGCACGAAACAAGAAATGCTTTCGATGATACCGAATTTCCCATATGATTCAATTGATCCTGCTCATATAGGATATACAGACGCACAATATGCATCACTCAACAATTTATTGAACGATATTTACAGTCGCTATCCAACGATTTCAAAAAGTAGAAAACATGTAATTGGTCACGACGAATACGCACCTGGGCGAAAAACAGATCCGGGCACTCTATTTAATTGGAGTCGAATCGGCTTCTAATGAAGTGGGACACATGGATGGGGGACAGGTCCTTTGTTCATCCAGTTTTTGGTGGGACGCGGAACCTGTCCCTCCGTCCACATTAAAGTAGATGGACGAAGGAACACACTTCCTTGTCCATCTTTTTTTTGTCAAAAAATGTAGAGAACAAAACATGTCTCCCGCCGTCATATCCGTCTAGATTAAAATATCTTCATCCGAAAAGGGTTGTATTTGAAAATTCATTTCTGTATACTAGGTATAAAGTTGTTCTTTATTAAGAACTAAGAGGTGAAAATTATGCAAAAGGTCCTGCATAAGTTAGGGAATATTATGTTGATATTAATTATGATTACTAGTTTATTAGTTTTAGTTTCAGTAGTTACGGCAGATCGTGAAAAAGATAAGCCGCCGTCTATTTTTGGATTTAGTTTTCTTATTGTGCTTACTGGAAGTATGGAGCCCCAAATTAGTGTTGGAGACTTGACAATAATCAAAAAAATCCCTTTTGAAAAAGTTTTAGAAGAAGATGTTGTTACCTTTCGTATGAACAATAGTCAAACCTTTGTGACACACAGGGTAGAAAGAATTGTTGATAACAGTGCCTTAGAAACGAAAGGTGATGCTAATAATGTTATAGATGATGAATTAGTAACAGAAGAGCAATTGGTTGGGAAAGTGATGTTTATTGTACCGAAAGCTGGATATATTTTAAACGTCATAAAAAACCCGTATACTATTGCTGTTTTAATTTCTATAGGTGTAGCTATAATCGTTACTAACTTTGCTAGAGTAATTTTTCGAAAAAGAATTGCGCAAGAGAGATGAACGAATTTTGAGGGGGTGGTTGTATATAGAAGGACAAGCTTAATAAAGGGAATGATTAGTATGAAGAAAAAATGGATGTTAAGTTTATTCGGAATGGGCTTCATTGCGATTGTAGTAGTAAGCACGGTGGCACATTTTTCTAAAAGTTTCACCAGTGCGAATAATATTGTATCTGCAGCAACATTTTCAGTAGATGCAGTTGGACCAAATGGTATTTCGATAGGAGATGCACAATTTGATTTAGCCGGAGATTTTTATCCGGGAATAACTAACAAAGAAGTGTACAGCTTCCAAGTGCGCAATAATGATTCGTCAGTACCTGTAGAGTATATCGTGAACTTTTTAAAAAGTGGAGGTTTATTCCCAGAAAATCACCGCTCACCAATACTAATTACGTTAGAGAAATTAGTAGGGGAGAAATGGGTTGAGCAAGATTACAATAAGCCGATAACGCCAAATAGTGATGTAGAAACATATAGAGTGTTAGTGAGTTGGCTTCATAGCGGCAATGATATTAACTTTCAAGGAAAAACGGGGAAAATTGATTTTGAACTTATAGTCAAACAGGCAGATTTAAAATAATGCACGAGATTTATTTTTTTTGAAATGAACGTTCTTTATTAAGAATTGTATTGGGGGAGATGAATATATGTTAACAAACAAAAAGTTATTATTAGGATTATCTGCGTTATTTTTAATTGTTGCTGTTACTGTTTTTGGAACTATTGCTTATTTTAGTAAAAGTTTCACTAGCTCAAACAATGTGGTAACTGCAGCAACGTTTAATGTTGATGTTGTAAATGCTGATGGACAAACAATAAAAGATGGTGAGTTTCATTTAGATGGAAACCTTTTTCCTGGAATGGAGCCGCTAGAAGCTTATACTTTTCATATAAATAAGAATGAGACGAATGTTCCAGTAGAATATAGTGTGAGTTTAACCCCAACTGGTGAACTGTTAGTAAATGACGAATCTCCATTAAACCTTACATTACAACGTTTAATGAATGATGAATGGGTAACAGTGGATTATGCGGCGACATTTAGACCAGAAAGAGATGTTGAAAAATATCGCGTTATGGTAGATTGGCCTCATGGCAATAATGATATCGCGTTCCAAGGTAAATCTGGCAACGTAAAAATTGAAGTAGTAGCAACTCAAGTTGCTCCTGAAGAAGAACCGACAGAACCAGAAGGACCTCCTTACTACACTGGGGAAGTGAAATTTAAAGCAACACATAACGGTAGTACTAGAACGACGACAAATAAAGAAGTTGTTTTCTACACGAATGATAATGGAATGAGAGTAGTAGAAATTCTGATGGGAGACGGAAATGGAGACTTTGAAACGAGAGTCGGAAAAGTAACTGTAACAGAAGAATTGCACAACGGAATTATGTATTTCAGAGTCGTAACGGAAAATGAATATTATGCTAGTCCAACACAAGCATGGAGATCTAGAGTGGACCGACTTGATTTATCAGTTGAGGGCGTTGTCAACTTCCCGGCAACATTATCACCATACCTGTCTATTGAATCAGAAGCACTATACAACTGGTTCCAAAATTAATAAATTATATTAAAAAGGATTGCTATGGCGGTCCTTTTTTTGTTCTCCTTGTTTCGCGTACATCCAGTTTTTGGTGGGACGCGGGACCTGTCCCTCCGTCCATAATGGTGATTATTTTGGATTATATGAGAGGGATTGTATGAGATTTACATCATATAGGGTGGTTAATTCCGTTCTGTTCGAGTATATCGCGTTATACGGAGGATTAACTGAATTTACAGAAAATAGTTTTGCCGTTACCATTAATATATACCTCTTAATCATTTAGAAAAACGCAAGTCTTACGGATCATGCAGTGTACATTCACAATAATGAGCTTTAATTCACTATAATATATCCTAAATGATTGTAGGCTAGAAAAATTTAAAGGAGTGGTTAGTTGGAAGCCGATACGATTATTAAACCGTCGTTTAAGTATTCACTATTGATGTTAATTTCCGCGATAGCAATTATTTCTGTAGGGTTGTTAGTATTTGGTGCTCCGATTCAAATTCTGATGTTTATAAGTATGCTTGTGATGATTCCATTTATGATGAGACTAGGTTTTTCCTATAAGCAAGTAGAGAAGTCGATGATGAAATCGATGGCAAGGGCGTTACAGCCTGGACTTATTTTATTAACCGTCGGGATTTTAATCGGTGCATGGATTGCGTCAGGTACCGTACCTACTTTAATTTATTACGGTATTGAGGCAGTGTCCCCACAATATTTTTTAGTTACTACGTTAGTATTCTGTTCATTAGTGTCCATGTCGACCGGTACATCATGGGGAACGATCGGTACGGCAGGAATTGCGATGATGGGAGTCGGAACAAGTCTAGGTATTCCAGCTCCAATTACGGCAGGTGCTATTATTAGTGGTGCGTATTTTGGAGATAAAATATCGCCTCTATCCGATTCAACAAACTTAGCACCAGCTGTTACAGGTGGAGAGCTATTTACCCACATTAAGCATATGCTTTGGACGACAGTTCCAGCGTATATTATTACGGCCATTATTTTCACAGTGATGGGGTTACAATATAATGCTAGTACGGTAGATGCAACGAGCGTAAGCGCTCTTACCACTTATTTGTCCGAAACATTTAACTTAGGAATTGTTTCGCTTATTCCAATAGTTGTTTTAATTACATTATTAGTATGGAAAAAACCACCGATTCCTTCTATATTTATTGCTTCTGCTGTAGGTGGCATCGTAGCAGTTGCTTACCAAGGATTCGGTTTTGCAGAAACACTAACGATTTTTTATGAAGGCTATAGTGTAACTACAGGAATTGAAGTAGTTGATAGTTTACTTGTTCGTGGTGGATTAGCAAGTATGCTCGGTCTGATTGCGCTATTTATTTTTGCGCTTGGACTAGGTGGAATGCTTGCGGAATCTGGAGCTTTAGAAGCGCTACTTGCCTCGTTTGTATATAAAATTCAACATACAGGCTTGTTAGTTTTCGTAACGATTCTTGTGAGTTACTTTACGTTAGCGATCGGAGGTGCCATTTATTTCTCTACCGTTATGGGTGGAACGTTAATGAGACCAGTCTTTGAAAAGCTCAATTTAAAGCCAGAAAATCTTTCAAGAATTTTAGAGGACACCGGTACACAAGGTGGAGCACTCGTTCCGTGGACGGGAAGTGGAATGTACACCGCCGCAACATTAGGCGTTGCAACAGGCGCGTATCTTCCGTTCTGTTTCTTAGCTCTCATTACACCACTAGTATCCTTGTTCTACGGAATAACAGGATTAACGATGACGAAATACGATGAATCCGAACGTAAAGATAAAGATAGAAAAAGCAACAAACCACGCCCAGTAGAAGCATAATAAGTGGACACCGGGACACACACCGTGGACGGAGGGACAGGTCCCTTGTCCCACCATTTAATGGGAAAATAAATATGATAAATGTATAAATGGGCCGGTAGAGTAGAGTTCCAATATCTCCACCGGCCCAAATTAACTTATAAAACAGAAACTGTTCCTACATATCCACATCCCCGAAAGATATAAAATATCTCAAACAGGAAGTGCCTTCGTCTTTTCCACACAAAACTGTGATTTACTCTAATGTTATTAACAAAAATCGTGCATAACTTGAAATATCCACAGTCATTTTTTAAAAATAAAAGTTATTTTGAAAAATTATCCACAAGTAGCGAAAATCGTCGTATAATGAATTTGTAGAAGGGTGTGTGGACGAAGTTGGACGGGGGACAGGATGTTTGTCCCACCATTTACGGGAACGGACGAAATGTAAATGGAAAACAAAATCGAGGCAGGTATAATGTCTTGCATTGTATTTCTCCATTTTAGATCACTGCCTGGGAATACAATTTTTAATAAAGGGAGCTACATAGAATGAAAAAGCCATTAAAAGCTCTATTAGGTATTATTCCGTTGTTAGTTGTAGGTTACTTTTTCCTACCACATATAAATGGAAATTCCGATGCGATGATGACATACCTAGAAGAGACAGACAAATTTGCAATCAGCTACAACGAGATTATCGAGCAAGAATGGGCAATAGAAGATGAAGAAGAATTACTAGTTTTTACACAAGAGGTTTCGATTCCTAAAATGGAGGAATTGCTAACTGACGCAGAAACGTATGGGCAAGGGATATCGAAAAACAAGTTGAAAGCTGTGCACGATATTTATAACAGTAGCATAAGTAAGCGAATTGAAGCAGACAAAGCTTGGGTAAATGGAGATTTAGCTGATATAGAAGCGTTATATGAAGAAGCGGATTCTTTATATGTTCAATACGAAGAAGAGTTAGAAAAGCTCGCTAATAAATGGGCGGTTGAGATTGTTTGGGAAGATATAAGTGAGAATGAATGATATAAATTGTATTAGCTACCTCTGTTGTCGTTGAGAGGTAGTTTTTTAGTTTTATAGGAGAATAATTAGATGAACTAACGTAATGTAAAAATGGAAATGAAAGATTGGAGTATAGATAGTTTTTACGCTAGGGTACAATCACTCAGGCCACTCTATCGAACTGTAAGGAAGTTATTACCTTTTTATACTTCTATATACCTATACGAAAGTATAGTATATTTCACCTATAAACATTACGCAAAGAAGAAATGGACATGTTGTTAATTTTCTAAATGAGCTAAGTATGTTTCTACATATTTTACATGTATCGAATGGTCTAAAAATTCATAAAAAAACTTTGCTTGTTCAAAATATTGCTTCGTACGTGCCTTATCTTCATTTAGTTGAAAATAGCATAATGCAATTTGGAATAAGAGGTTACCGACGGCGGACATATCTTCTACTTTTTTGGAGTAATGAATTCCTTGTTGAGCAGTTTCAACTGCCAAATGGTATTCTTCATCTTCTACATATAATCTTGTTAAATTATAAAAAACTTTTAATTTTAACTTATTGTATTCTTGTGTATCAACATCATATTGTAGTAATTCTTGATAAATTTGCTTTGCCTTTTCATGCTGTTTATTCTCTGCTAATACGTTCGCCAATACATTTTTAATGCGCAAATCTTGCAACTTAGGGATTTCTTTCTTCTGATGGTTCGTTAAGTTGTTAAGTTCTTCGACGCACTTCTCCCATGAAACTACACCTATGTATTGGGCCGATCGCCAATATTGCCAATGAATATATTGAATATATTTATGGGGGAAAATAGTATATTTCATATTTTTTCTTTCGGCTGCTGTTAACTCATAAACCTCTTCATACCTTTTCTCTTTCGTTAATTTTTCAATCATCGCGACTGTACTATTCGTGTAAATGTTTTGTTCTTCTTCTAATGTGCGAAAAAAGTAATCAATCGTAACTCCTAATCTAGCAGCAATGTAATACATAATGTCGATGCTAGGGAAAACCTTCCCTTTTTCTAAATAACTAATCGTCGTTTGACAACAAATACCGTTTGCTAGTTCTTTCTGCGTAATATTCCTTTCTTTTCTAATCTTTTTCACGATTGCTCCTAATTCTTCATTACTAATCACAACAGCACCTCCGGAAAATATGAAAAATTTCTTATTTTCTGTAAAAAGATTATGTATTAGTAGTAAATGTTACCATAATGACCGTATATTGGCCTATAGGAAAGTTATATGGGTTTCGCTTTTTTTATAACCTTTACTATTATTATACTAGATTAAACAAAATTTGGAGGGAAATAACTATGAAAAAATTACTAATTATTCTAACAATGGGCCTTTTTGTACTATCAGCAGGAATAACAGTAGGTGCTACACCTAATTTAGAAAATAATGAGAATGGTAGTGTCGGAATTTTTGGCGGACCACCATTTGGTAATATTCCAACAGAAGATTAATTTCAAGCCTTTATAGAAAACGCGCTACATTGGCTTGCTAGTAAACATCATTCCATAAAATTCAGAAGAAAGAGTAAGTGAGGTGTAGAGGTTTTGATGTTGGAGATCGTTGATATAAAGAAAAGTTATGGAAAAAAAGAAGTTCTAAAAGGTGTTTCTTTTACAGTAGAGAAAGGGGACTTTTTAGCGATAATCGGGAAAAATGGTGTTGGAAAAACTACACTGACCAATATTATATGTCAGCTCGTCAAGCAAGATAGTGGGAAAGTGAAATATGGCTTTCAAGAAAAAGATATTTATTCTAAGATCGGGGTTCAGACTCAATCTGGTGATTTTGATGATCGTTTAAAAGTGGATGATATGTGTACACTTTGGAGGAAGATTTATAACGTAGACGCGACAAAAGTCGATCAATTATTAGAGCGGTTTGATTTAACTGGTGTTAGAAAACAATACATTAAAACACTGTCAGGTGGCCAAAAGCAAAAATTAAATATTCTATTAAGTTTATTAAATGACCCTGAACTTTTAATATTGGATGAGCTTACAACGTCATTAGATGCTATTAGCAGACATGAAATGAGAAAATATTTAAAGCAACTGAATGAGCAAGGGAAAACAATAGTTATGATTAGTCATTACATGGACGAGGTGGAGGACCTTTGTAATAAAGTAGTTGTTTTGAAAGATGGAGAAGTAGAACAAACAACTAGCCCTAGAGCTTTAATAGGATCCAAATATAATAGCTTACAACAATATTTTGTAGAGTGTGTGTAATAAGGGGAGGAAATCATGAATACAGTTAATGCTCTATTTGAGTTAGAAGTAAAAAAGCTGCTAAGAACATGGATCATATTAGGATTTGGGATTGTCGCTCCTCTTTTTTTCTTAGTCATGCAAACAGAGATTAGTAACAACTCATTAGAATTATATGGTATGGAAATAGCTCCAATTGATTTTACGTTTCCAATGTTTGCTTTCCTCAGTGTCGTCGTCCTCGCGATTGGTAACGTTGGAATTGGATTTTCTTATATGAGAAGTATTTACTTTTTTAGAAGATTACGATTAGCCTCTGTGAAAAGTATTCAATTTATATCAGCAAACTTCCTTGTACAACTATTATGTGCCATTTTTACGATTGTGTTATTAGTAGTAGTAGCAGCAACTAGGTACAATTTAAGTTTTGAAGGAAAAAGCTTCCTCACATTCGGGTCCATTTTATTTCTTTCCTTTATGATGTGCTACTTTATTGGCGTATTTATCGGAAATTTAACAACCGATCCAAAAACATCCCAGACACTATCAATGGCAGTATATTTTGTCATTATCTTTTTAGGTGGCGTAACATTTCCGACGGAATTGATGCCTTCTTTCATGCAAAATATCGCGTCGATCCTTCCAACAACACATGCGGTTAAAGTACTACAAATCTCCTGGAATGGCGGAGATATATGGGAGTCGTACCATTTGCTTTATGTTATTGGAACAACGATTATCACAGGTATTTTATCCATTCGATTTTTTAAATATGACTAATAATAAATCGAATAAAGGTGGGTTGGCGCCAATCTATAGGAGTTGTTATGATGGAAAACAAGCTACCATTATTTTTAGTTAGAAAAAACAATATCCCATTTACGTATACGTTAGAATTCGGGTCTGGGGAACTTTATGAAAAAGTTAGTAACTATCATATCGTTCTTCAAGAACGCTCGGAGAGTATAGATGAACTCATTCGTAATATGGAAGGCAAGATTAAAGAAGTTCAAGATGACCAAGAGCGGAAAAAGCTAATTAATTTAAAACGAGATATCTTTAATCTTCGCCCAAGGCTAGTTAATAGCGTTGATAAGTGTGAGGAAGTACTAGCTCGTTACCGTTTACTAGACGATGCAAAGGCTGTTAAAGCTGTTTACGTGCACTCAAGAAAACTAAAAGAAGAGCTCGAAGAAATCTATGAACATACTCGTTTAAAAGAACGTTCACATCTTCATGATACGTTCGTTAGAGAAGATTCCTTAATGAATGCTTTGAAGTTTATCCAATCTACGATTATGGAAAAGGCTAGAAGTTATTTTAATACACCAATTGAAAAACATGGAGTAAAACAGCGGAAATTAGATAATACGTTGTTGAAAGTGTTAACGAGAGCCACTCATAAAACGAGTCCATTTAGTACGTTAACGAAAGTAGGCGTCGGCGAGTTTACGGACGAAATAGAGGATGCACCACTTTTAAGAGAAGGGGAGCAATATACAATTACGAACATTAACGTTGCTTTTCTCCTTCGAGCATTCGAAAAAGTATTACTTCGTCCGTCTGTCATTACAAAAATGAAATTCCGCTTTAACGAAACGCTTACCATTTTAGAGGATCGATTTTATTGGACAACGTTGGCAGACCAGCCTCAAAAGCGGAAAAAAATATTCCGTACTGCCGATACATTAATGAAAATTAAATATAATCAACTACTTGGAAGTTTGTATGAAACGTTGAAGTACGAAGAGCCATTCACGTATGAAAAATTAGAGCATGTCTTTCTACAAGTTGGATTGGATAAGACAAAAGCGTTGCAGTACACAATCTCGCTTATAAAGAATGATTTTATTCAGCCGACGAGAGCGTTACGAGAGCAAAGTAACGAGACAATCCCGAATTTTCTAAGCCATTTAGAAGAGTTAGAAGTCATCGAAGAGGATGAAGTAATCAAAAGCGTCTATCAAAATTTAACAGAGATACAATTACAGTTAGATAAGTTTGACCGCCTTAGCGTGAAGGATAGTTTTATTAGTTATCAAAAAATTGTCCGGTTGTTCCGCGAAATTTCCGTACATTTAGAACTGCCAGAGTTGGACGAAAAGCTATTAATCTACCAAGACTTTTTAACGATGGAAAAACGTTATGAAAAGCAAAGTGATTGGCAAGAAGTGGATCAATCTCTTCAAACTTTCCAACATTTATCCGTTATATTTGATGCAGTGTTACGCCTACAATATATTTTAGGAAAATTTGTAGTAAATAAATACGGTAATAAGAAAGTTTCGTTCCAAGATAATGAGCAGGAGGATGTTATTGAAGTTATTCTAAATGCCATTTTGGAAAATGCCGGCCACTTATGGGGAAGTCAGTTTAGTGAAACAGAGTTAACTGATGATGTTGAAGAAATAAAACAATTAGATGCGGCTAAAAATAAATTTATTCAGTTTTTGAAAGAAAAAGCGACGACCAGAGATAGAGAAGATATTGTTATAACTACTGAGTATGTTCAAGAACTATTACAACCATTGTCACATATGTTAAGCGGGTACGTTCAGTCGAATAGCTTTTTCGTACAAGCAAATCCAGATGGAAAAGTCGTACTAAACGATATGTATGGTGGTTACCTCGCCTATTTTTTACGATTTTTCTACAACATGAAAGATGTATTAGAAAACCCAAAATTAGAGAAATACATAAGTGAGACGATCCATTCTAGAAATGTCGTCGATATATATAAATCTTATGGCTTTAATGCAAATGTCCGACCGGCAATTACTAGAAATAGTGTGAATGTACCTAATAGCCGCATTGCTGATTCGGAACATTTCGACCGTATTATTAGCTGGGAAGATTTAGAGATTCAATATAACGAGAATTCAAAGAAAGTAGATGTGTTTGCAAAAGGAGAACAAGTAAATATTTTATTTTTAGGCTCACTCATGACCCGTCTCATCCCGTCGATAAGTGCCATGCTACACGCACTATCTGCTAACGGAGTGTTGTTTAGAGATATAGGCTCTATTCTAATGGATGACTTTCTGCTAAATATGAAAGATGATTTTATCGTCCAACACTTTCCGAGAATAATGCTAAATGACAATCTCGTGCTAAGTAGACGTTGCTGGGTTGTGTCAACGAAAATATTTACAGAATATTCCGACGTTGAATTAGATGCATTTATACATTTTCATCGTTTTTTAGAAGAACAAAAAATCCCGACCAGACTATTTTTGCAAAGCTTAAAGGGACAAGCTTCGGAAGAGGAAAATGCAGAAAAGCTAGAAGGTGTATTTGATAAACCACAATATATCGATTTCACGAGTCCGCTTTTATGGAATTTGTTCAAAAAGGAAATCGAGAATACCCCTTACTTTTTGCTAACAGAAATATTTCCTGACTTCGAAGGATCGGAGAAAAAATATGTGGATGAATATTTAATGGAGTTTACATCCAAAGGAGTTAAGTGATGAACAAAAACGAATTTCATCTATTAAAGGTATTTCTTTATGATACGAAACAGTTAAGGTTGTTCTTTTATGACATGCTGCATATCGTCCGTAAAGAAGTGGTTGAAATAACGGATTGCATGATTCAAAAAAATTGGGTAAAAGGACCTCACATCGCACTATATTTCAAAATCCTTGGAGAAAAGAATGAAAAGGAAGTTCTTGCTAAGCTTGAATCTTGCATTCAGGAAAAGCTGTCGTCCTTTGAAAATTCTGTTACGAACGCTGATTATGAAAAATATGAGCAGCTGTCACAACGTTTAGCTCGTGCAGAACGTTATCCGGGTGATCTTGTTCCGTTAAAAGAAAATAAGACTATCGATTTTTCATTATTTAATCTATCAGACATAAAAACAGTGTATGATGTGTCGCTATATAGAGAGATAGAAGTTGCAAAGACGAAATTTTTCCTAGAGCATTACCCGTTATTAAAGAAAATGACTGAAGAGGAAAAAGAGCTACTTAGTACGAAATTGATGTTAATCGTCGCAAAACAATATTTTATCGAGTTCGATCAGGAAGTATTGAAAGGGATTAAGTATGGATATATGTCTTTTAAATCGCATTATGAAGGATTTAACATGCAATTACTACGTATGGACCCATCAAAACGAACACTCATTGAACAGAAAATAAATGAGCAATCGGACTTGATGCAGCAATTTTTAGCCGATTTTGGAAGCTTTGTTCAGCAAATTGATGATAGTTTCATCCAATATTACGAAAACGATAAAGCTCTGTTGGTAGAGTGGAAGAATGTGACAAGTCGGTTAGATGAGCTGTTTAAGGAAGGATTGCAAAACAAGCAAATCCAATTTGAAGAATATCATGACATCTCATCCTTTGTTCAAAGTTCCAATAAAATGAGTGAATTTCATAACGAGTTTGTGGATGGTGACGGCTTTGCTCAATTTTCTAAATCAATCGGATTTTTAAAATATCGATTATTAGTTAATTTTTTATATAGCGTTTTTCCGTTGTTAAATATTTCACCGTTACAAAAAAACAAGCTTTGTAAAATAATTAGTGATGCATCGGAATCTTATTTTCAATTCTCTTGGAAAGACTTGAAAGCTTTAAGAGGAGACACATACGACGGTGATGATATTTATGAAAAAATAGGAACGAATAGAAGTTAGGAGAAGAAAAATATGATACAACAACTTATTAAAGGAGACGTTTGGTTATCGTATTTAGAAAATAAAATCATCATTAAAACCGCGACTAAAAGATATCAAATAAAAGATGACGATGCTGTCCAAACTTTACTTACGCTCATACCGGCGTTAAAAACGGGTCATGTCTCTTCCGATGAAGTTGGACGGTTAAATATTCCAAAATTAAATGCGTTATTGAATAAATATGCTACAAATCGACCGAGTGAGCAAACTGGAAAAACTCCTTATACGTTTATATCCTTTTTAGAGGATAAAACGATAGACAACATGAAATTAATCGACCTTATTGAAAGCTACAAGGATGAAAAGCTAGTAGTCGCCTTGCCGGTAAATACCGTTCCATATTTGTTTATCGGATTCGCAGACCAAATTGAAAACTTTCTTTTTATCAATAAAATAGATATTCAACATAATATACCGGGTGAACACTTCATAGATGAGCATCTGTTGAAGCAATCAGTCCATTATAGTTTAGCTTCCGATATTCATACCGTTGGGTTGAAAATATATATGTTAAATCGAGATGCTATTGAACGTTTTACACCTGTACATCCGTTGCTAAACTTGCTAGCGACGAGTGAACGGCTGGATGTTCACGACCTTTCTTTCATGCAACCAGAATATTACCATGAACCGATTAATATATTTAAAAAATTCGTAACCGAAACACCATATATTTTTGAGCAATTCGGATATGGAGATCTCAAGCAAATACCGTTTAAAATCGCTTCATTAACTTATAAACTCGAAGACAAACCGGTAGCTGTGCATAAAAGTGATGACCATCCATTAAAAGCGTTATACGAAGTGTTGAAAGATGGACTTTCCTCCTTATTAAATGATCGAGAAAGTAATAACGATGTTACTTGGGTATGCTGCTCTTCCTACGATGAGTTATATGGAAAATCTGTGTTACCAAAAGTTTTTGAATATATTAAAAATCACGAAGGTGATAATATTGCTCGGTTTTGTTCACCGTTATCGAAGCAAACGATTCAATCTTCCTTAATGGATAAGTTACTACAGATTAGCCGTAACAATGCTTTAGAGCAAGTGGAACTAGTTGTGGAACAAATTAAAGGTACAAACTTATATGCTATTTTTATCGTGATGAATGGGAATATACAAGTAGAACAATATGGTCTAAATTTTGATCGTTTAATAGAAGATTCGATTCAACAATTTTATGCCATCTATATACAAAATAAGCAAGCTTTTAACATAGAAAAACCATTTGAAAAAGGAAGTGGAGAGGAAGTTTCCTCGTTAGGTGAGCTAATTTATATTTCCCATAGTAATGAGTTAAAAGAAGAAGTGGACAAGCAGTTAAGAACGTTAGGTATGTCTATTCGCATCTGGAATTGGGAACATAATACGTTATTAGCTGATACAGGAACTAGTTGTTACAAAATTGCACTGGAAAAACTGGAAGAAGTGTAAGTGATTACATGAAAAAGGGGGGAGAGTAATGAAGGTCTTTGTACTAAATCGTCAGACACAATTACAAAACGTATGGCAAAGGCTACATACAAGCTTACCTATCCAAATAGAAGTAGTAGATTCCTATAAAGAGGTAACAGAGAGATCACTAATCGTCGGACTATATGACTTTTTTGATTCCTCTTATGAGAAAGAAGTGGTTTCCCATTGTAGAGAATATAATATTAGCTACATGCGGGCAAATCTTCTATTTGAAACGGCAATTGTTGGACCGCTTTATTCGGGTAAAACGAGTAGCTGTATTGACTGTTTTTATGAGCGAGTTTCTGTAAACCAACCTGAAGAATCGATTGTTTTGTATCGAGACTATAACTATGTAGAAACGAGCAAAGGTTCTTCTTTATGGAAAGATCAATTTCTTGAATTTGTATGCCAGGAAGTGCTAGCGTGGGTGAATCTTTCTGTAAGTGGTAGGTTAGCATTTATCGAAAATAAAGTAATTGTTATAAATGATGACAAAAAAAGTATTCATGAGCATCCTGTTTATAAACATGAATATTGTCCGTCTTGTGGTGAATTACCGGAAGATAGTGAGGAACTAGCGACAATTCATTTTGTACGTCGAGAAAAACCTTCAAGAACTATTCATCGTTTAAAAACTGATTTAGATCCAGAACCATTTAAAAAGAAAATGGTTGATTTGAAAACAGGGAAAACGAAGCATAGCTATTTCGAAGTGGAATCAAAATATGTACCGATGGTTGGAACAGAAAACTATATCGAGAGCGATAAAAACGAAGGTGCATTCGGTCGTACGTTTGATTTTAAAAGCTCGGAAGTTTCTGCGTATTTAGAAGGGTTGGAACGTTATTCGAACGTTTATAACCGAAAATCGAATAGTACCATTTTTGCCTCCTATAATGAAGTAAAGGAATTTGCTATTGATCCGCATGAGCTCACTCTGCACGATGAAAAGCTTATGAACGAACATTTTCGACTTCATCAGTATTCAGAAGATATGAAGTTTCATTGGGTGTGGGGATATTCGTTAAAAAAGAAAAAACCGATTCTTATTCCAGAGCAAATGGTCTTTTACAAAGATGAGATGGTGAGAGATAAATCTAGAAGATTTGTCTATGAAACTTCGAACGGATGTGCATTAGGCTCGACTATTGAGGAAGCGGTTCTTTACGGATTATTTGAAGTGATTGAAAGAGATAATTTCCTCGTGTCTTGGTATAACCGATTACAATTAGTAGAAATCGATATTGACGATTTAGGAGAAGACTTCCGAATATTAAATGAAGTCATTAAAGCCGATGGATACGAAGTTAAGTTCTTTGATACGACAATGGAATTAGGGGTACCGACAGTTTGGGCACTGATGGTTAATACGAATGCCGATGCGGTTGTAAAAACTTACTCTGCAGCTGGGTGCCATTTTAACCCTGAAAAAGCATTAATGAGTGCGTTTATTGAAGTAGTATCTTCTGTGCCTGTCTATAACAAAGTATTCGGGGAAGAGCATTTAGTCCAACGGAAAAATACCATTTTTGAAGATGGAGATAAAGCGACGGAGTTCCAAGATCACGTCCTACTTTACTCTCATCCAGATGCTCTAGAAAGGTTAGACTTTCTGACAAATACGAAGGAAAAGAAAACGTTAAAAGAGCTACATCCTGAGTGGTATGAAACAAACGCATTTAAAAGCTGGGATTTAACGGAAGATTTAGAAACACTCCTTCATAGAATGTATGAGCATTATGATGATGTATATGTTGTGGACATAACGGGAGACTTCATAAAATCATTTGACCTTAGCTGTGTAAAAGTACTCGTGCCAGGAATGTTAACGATGACTTTTGGGCATCAACATCGTCGATTGGATATGGATCGAATTTTGAATGGCCCTGTTATAGCAAACCGTCTACAGCAGCCGATAGAAGAAAAAAATATTAATCCGTTTCCACATCCTTTCCCTTAGGAGGTAAAAGAATGGAAAAGTGGATATCATTGCATATTTTTCACCACAACATGAGAAATTACGATGAATTAATCGTTATACTAAATCAAGTTATGACGGATTTAGAAAACGAGAACGAAGTAAATAAGTGGTTCTACATTCGGTATTGGGAAGGTGGTCCCCATGTACGGCTAAGATTTCTAACTGTAAACGAGAAAAAAACTATCCAAACAATAAGTGAAAAAATACAAGCTTTTTGGAAGGACGCCGAACCGATTGAGTCTTTAACGAAAGAACAATATTACCGTGACCATAAATTTGATGGACAAGCACTACCGTTTGAGAAATTGCCGTGGTATGGTGACCGCAGAATTCAACCTATACCGTATGTACCAGAGATAGAGCGATATGGTGGAAAAGATGTTATACAAAACTCTGAAGCAATGTTTCATAGCTCTAGTAAGCTAGTGTGCTTTATCCTTGAAAAGCTTGGACTAGATCCAGCTAAACGTTTTATTGTTGGTTTAACATTAACTAGACTACTAATGGAGCAGTTACTGGAATTTGATGATATGGAAGATAATATTCAATTTACATCTTTCTACAAAGAGTATTGGGAGTCGTTCGTTGCAGGGAATGAAACAGATGAATTAGTTTTGTTGTTCAAAGCGAATGAAAAAAGTATTAGGAAGTTTTATTCGATGTTAAAGGATAATCCTTTCGTTACCGATCAATTGCTGCGTATGAAAAATGAACTACATGTAGTGAGAGATACCGTTCAAGATGAGTTATACATTCATCGAATTGTAGCATCTCATATTCATATGACAAACAATCGGTTAGGAGTTTCGCCGTTCGTTGAATATTACATTTCAGATTATTTATGTACCTTTTTTGAAGAAATTCACAAAAATGGGGTAGTTACGATTGAAGAAGCTTCGCGAGTATAAAGAAAAAATAAACTATTCGTTTTTTGATCCGAAAACATTACTAAAAATGAAGGAAGAAACGAGAATAATAGGAGATTTATGGGAGGAGCAACGACCGTCCAACCTTTTTGACTTTCCATCAGAGTCTCTTTCTGAGAACAGTGAGTCGATGGAAATTCCGAGGCTCAGTGGGCAAAGTATGTCTGAAAGTGCCCAGCTTTTTTTAAACCGGCGGTCTTATCCTTTACCTGAATTCGATAGTACTTGGTCTAAAGAGGAATTATTTACTTGGATTAGTTTATCTTTTGGTGTTTCAAGTAAAAAAGACATTCCTTACGTAGACAAAAAAGGTGCTATTCAACAAAAAAAATTAAAAGTAAGGACGTATCCTTCAGGGGGCTCCATGTTTTCAGTCGATATTTATTTATATATTACCAATATCGAAGAAGTAACAGACGGGCTATACAAGTTTAAAGGTGAACATCATGTGCTGGAACGAAAAAGAGAGAAAGTGGAATTGGATTGTTTACATTCCTTATCTCCACTAACAATTCCCCAAAACGTATATGGCGAATCGTTTAATAATACGAACATTTTAACCTTTTTAGTTGCTAATTATGATCGTGCATTTGAAAAGTATGGGCTGTTAACAGAAAGGCTTGCCGCTTTAGAGGCTGGCCATATCGGACAAAATATACAATTAAGCTGTACGATGCTTGGGAAGAAATCATTACCAATGTGTGCCTTTTACGATGATAAAGTGGAAGCATTTTTATCACTTGAGAATGAAATGACAAGGTGTATTTATATGGTGGCATTGGGCTAAGATTCGCTAAACAGGAGGATCAGAATGGGTATTCTTCAACAATTAGATGTATATCGTTACACCAGAATAGACCCTTACTACTACTTACAAGTAAAAGACAACCATTTACTTGTAATGAATAAAATGTCGAACGCTCCTAAATACCAAATACATATAAGGGAGAACAATATAGAAAGCTATATTAGTAAGTATAACGAAAAGCTTATTGTAGAAAACGATATTAGAATGCTCGTTGAGTCAGAAGAAGGTTCTTACTTCGTTCATATCATCTATAAGCTAAGAGAAAACATTTTTATAACAGAGGAAATGTTCACTTTAAGAGAATGGATGTTTAATAATCTTGCTAATGTGGATGGAATTAGTCCAAGAGATCACTATCACTTATATCACTACCTCGTTTCAAAGGTGGCGCAGAATACGTTTTTATTTGTTGTAACAGATTCAACTTTAAAGGTTGATAGTATTCTGAAGCCATTTAGTAGAACTATTTTTCTAGACAATTTTCAAGAAAGTACGGAAAAATGGATCATCGTTTTAAGTGATCACGAGTTAAGCTTTGCGGAAAAAGAAAAGCTGTATAGAGCGGTCGGGAGTGACTGTTACGTTCTATTTTTCTTACAAGATATAAAAAACGGCGTGATGAAACTCGGTCCTCGACTCCAATTCCCTGGTCATGGCTGTTTACAGTGCGAAACTCTAGCAGAGGAAAGATTAATTGAACACGATTTACAGTTAGAAAAAGACCCGCGAGACTTTTACGAAATGGTAGATGAGGAGATTTTTCATCTTCTAATAGATGATTATTTTCAACATACAAGGCATTTCTCATCAATCACTAGTAAGCAGTATATATTTGATTTTCAAGAGAATACGGTACTGTTTAAACAAATTAGAAGAAATCCGAACTGTGAAATTTGTTAACCATTACTTGAAAGGAGGTGAAATAAATGGAAAAGAATCTGAACTTAGAATTAGATTTCGAAGTGATCGAGCTTGATGATGTAACTGCTCTTCCAGAAACAGCTGCATCTAGTGGAAGCTCAGGCGACAATGTATATTCTACTTGTGGCTCAAGCTCTTGCTGTTCTTCTTGCTGTACGTAATGAAGAATGTAAATGGATGAACAAAAAAAGGAGGAAATTAAAATGGAAAAAAACTTAAACTTAGAATTAGATTTCGAAGTAATCGAACTTGATGATGTAACTGCCCTTCCAGAAACAGCTGCATCTAGTGGAAGCTCAGGCGACAACGTATATTCTACTTGTGGCTCAAGCTCTTGTTGCTCTTCTTGCTGTACTTGATCAGTTATTAAAAAAAGACTGGCCAATGAACACCCACATGTTCATTGGTCAGTCCCGTAATGAGAATTACATAACTGCCCTTCCAGAAACAGTTGCATTCTAACTTGTTACAGTATACGCAAAATGAAGACCATTTATTCGTATCTGTACACAAAATAGATTGTTACTCTCATTCTCTTAATCTTATCACTGCGAGTTGTCATATGTAAATATTCCATAAGGTTTAGTTTAACTAAGAAGATTGGAGAAAATAGTTCATGAGTACTTATTCTTATGTAGTCGACATTATCGAAAATAATAATAATTTATTAGATGTAATAGTGGAAGTGCAAGGAAATGCCCCAGAAAGTATATTAAACGATATTCCTGTTATACAAACATATAAACAATTACTTTCATTTATTAAAAAGCATCCATTTCATTCCATTCTATTTGTGAAAAGGAAATCGAATGAATTAATAGTCAAACGGATTATCGAGTTATTAAACGAGTATGAAGTGACTAGTAACATAACTGTTCTAGAAGGTATGGAAGATGCAGATACTAACAAGGAAGCGTACGTTACGTTTTTCAATGGAGTAAAAACGTTTATTACTGGTATGTATCCGCAACATTTTCATCATACAAAAATGAAACATTTATTAGTAAAGGATCAATCGGAAATATCCCACGATTTAAAAACCCGATTATTATACTCAAGTAATATTAATTCTTCACTCCTTTTACCGGAAGCTCCGACAGCGCTTGAAGAGTTAGAAAGTTGGTTTGGACTAGCTCAAATAAGCCTCCAAGAAAAAGAGAATCAGCATTACAACGTCGTTATAAAAGAGAAGGCCAATATTCATACGAAGGAAGTTGTTGTCTTATCCTTTCATACATTTACGGAAAACCCATCTGTAAAGGAAGGGGACAATGAAATATTCTTAACGATAGATACGGTGGATGATTATCTTTCTTTTTCAGCTACTGTTAGGCATACAGAGCTAACTGGTACCCTTCGCATTATGCACATACTCCCTCACATAAAAGATGAATGTATGTGGTCCCATAAATCGGTTTGTTCATTAAGAAGTGGGACCCGATTAGCAGTCGGGCAACCTAATGTGTTACAATCTCCCGTCTGCTACTCAATTGGTAAAGAAGAGCTTACGAATAAACCGATTGCTTCTGTTTTTGATAGGGAATTTTCAAAAGCATTTATTTTATCTGGCTGTCATACATGTCGTGCATTGCCTGACTGTCCGAGTTGTATTAAAATGGCCCCACAAACGGAGGAAAAGAAACACTATTGTTCCATTCGGCAAACGCTCCCGTTCGTAACTGAATTTATTACGATACGAAACATTTTAAAGAGCTTTTTTTATGGGCAACAACGTTTCGTTTCACCATCAGAGACTGTTGCTTTTTCAACGAAAGTGAAGAAATTATTTTACGATAAAGAATCGACACGAGAAAAAGCTCTCTCTTCCCAACTATATTTTTTATTTAGTTGGAAGGAGGATGTTTATTTATACATTAAACGGACTATGAAGTTTTATAAAATTAACAACCTACTAGCAACTTATCTAGAAGGGAAAATGTTAGGAGAAACAGAGAAGGAGATACAAGCGTACATACAGGACAAGCACAATTGGAGCTTGGAAATATACGAGCAATTTAACGAGAAGGCAACTTTATTTACTCAAAAGGTAGGATTGTCGTGAAATGAGAGGAGGAGTTTTAAAAGTGAGAAATCATAAAGTAATACACCCTATTTTACCGAGAAGTGAATACGACAACATGATTAATGTTAGAAAAGCTAAAGGTGTTACGATTTACGATGAAAATAAAAGCTATTTAGATGGTATTAGTGGCTTATGGAATGGTATTTTAGGTCATTCAAATGAAGAAATAAATCAAGCGATTTTACAGCAAATGAACGAAGTAAGTTATGTCAATCCGTGGACAAGCTCTACTAATATTGTATATGAATTAGCAGATAAGCTAATTTCTTTTACAGATGATAATTTTGATAAAGTGATGTTCACTTGTACTGGTTCAGAAGCAGTAGAACTTGCGATTAAATTAGTGAGAAGACATCAGTCAGCAAAAGGACACTATGAGAAAAAATATATCGGAGTTTTTGAAACATCCTATCATGGTACACATTATGGTTCGATGACCGCGACGGGAGTAGATAGGGAGTTTTATAAACCGTATGGTCCGATGCTACAAGGGTTTGCGTACTTGCCTATCCCATTTGAAGAGAAAGGAACATTGGATGAAGCTATTCAATCATTAGAAAAATTTTTCGAAGCTTACGGTGATAAAATTGGTGGCTTTATAATGGAACCAATTCTTGGCGTTTCAGGAGTAGTAAAGTTACCGGATACGTATTTAAGAAGAATGAAAGAGTTAAGCAAACAGTACGATGTGCTACTCGTATTCGACGAAATTAGTACTGGTTTTTACCGAACCGGACCGAAGTTTGCTTACGAGGAAACTCCAATCATTCCAGATATTTTATGTTTATCGAAAGGGATAAATAATGGTGTACTACCATTAGGAGCAGTACTTATTGGAGAAAGCGTAACGAAAATGATTAAGGATCATGATTTTATCAATCATTTTTCTACACAAAACGCAAATCCGCTTTGTTGTGCAGCTGCTTTGAAAACATTAGAGCTTCTTGGACGAGATGATTATTGCAAGATTATCGAGACAAAAGGGGATTTTTTTTATCGTCAGCTTTTATTATTAAAAGAGGAGCTTCCATTTGTGAAGAGTATTCGCGCCCACGGTTTAATGATAGGTGTGGAAGTTGATATCGATAACGATTTCAATAAAGTGCTACAATTCTCTAACCTTTTAAAAGAACGTGGCCTTCTTGTTTATCCTTATGCTAATAAATATTCGTCGGGTGTAATGCTAATGCCTGCATATGTAATGGAGTACGAAAACTTAAGTAAGGTTTCATCTATATTAAGAAATTCTATAATTGAATACGTGAACAACCGATATGTTGGGAGTTTGTGAGAATGGAAAAAACAGTACTAATAACTGGGGCAGCGAGCGAAATTGGTCAAGCAATATTAAGGAGATTTTTGGTGAATGGCTATCAAGTAATAGCGACCGAAGTAGAGTTTCAACGAAAAACATTAGAGGATTGTATTCGAAGTATGTCGATAGACGACCAACAAATGATAAAATTTTATTCGCTAGACTTAGAGAAAGATGAAGAAGTGTTGCAGTTCTCGGAGTATTTGAAGGATACGTATACAATCTCAGCGCTTGTTAACATTGCAGGAATAAATATTTTGAAAAACTTTTTTGACTGGAATGTGGAAGAATTACGCAAAGTAGTGGACATAAATTGGATTGGAACCTTTTTATTAACAAAAGCTGTTGCAGAAAGCATGGTAGCAAAATCGATTGCAGGCACCATTACGACCATCTCATCTCAACATGGTATTGTCGTGAATAAAGAAAGAGTTCCATATTGTATTAGCAAAGCGAGCCTTATTCATTTAACGAAAGTACTAGGATTAGAGCTAGCGCCGTATAACATTCGAGTAAACTGTGTTTCGCCAACGTATGTTAAAACAGATAAAAATAGTCATATTTTAAACAGTAACAGGTATATAGATGAAGAATTAGTCAAAATTCCATTAAATCGCTATGCAATACCGGATGATGTGGCAGACGCGGTTGAATTTTTAACGTCACCGGCATCAAAGATGATCACTGGACATAATTTAGTTGTAGATGGAGGATGGACGATTCAATAAAGAGATAGGGAGAAGTTAGTTATGAAGCGATATACCTTTTTTACATTATTGATCTGTTTGTTCTTACTAGCAAGTTGTCAACCGTCAGAGGGAGAAGAGATGAACGTTTTATATGAATTTGATGAAGGTGTAGAACGAGTAGATACGATTTTTATTGCAGCTCCTAGTACAAAATTATTCGTTGAAACAAGCGAAGCTGAAAAAATAACTGTTGAGTTAAAGGGAGTATTTAGTGGAACAGATAAGGAAAAGGAAAACCTATTGAAGACAGAATTGATAGGCGAAGTATTCCAAACTAAAATAAATCCACCTGTAAGCAAAAAATGGGTGGAGGAAGATCTAGAGTTACATATAACAATTCCAGATAAATACTATGAGCAAATAAAAGTAGAGGTAACGAGCAAGCCGATGGAGCTTGGCAAGTTAAATGCTAAGCTATTTCAATTAAATTCCACCTCTGGGGACCATTTTATGAGCGGAATTAACGCTGAGAGCTTCCAAATTGAGGCTACTTCTGGAGATATAGAAATACTTGATTTTACTGGTAAAGGTAATATTGAGATGACTTCGGGTGATGTATTTTTGAACATGCAAGAAATAACGGAACCAATTTCAATTTCTAACACTTCTGGTGATATACTTTTGAATGTGGCGAGCGATGCTGCATTTTTCTTAAACACTAATATTCGCAAAAATAGAACCGAAGTTGAAGGAGGAATTGCAACAAGGTGGAGAGATGATACGAAAAATAATGGTGAAATTAATAATCCACCAACTTCAGGTCCAACCATTCACATCACGACCAATTCGGGAAGGTTGTTAATAGGAAAGATGGAGTGATTGTTGTTCGACCTCTGTTATATTGAAAAATAGGGGAACAAAGTGACGAAATTTAATTAGATGGGGATTTAGTTGAAATAGAAGCGTTATATGAAGAAGCGGATTCTTTATATGTTCAATACGAAGAAGAGTTAGAAAAGCACGCTAATAAAAGGGCGGTTGAGATTGTTTGGGAAGATAAAGTGCGAATGAATAAATGAAACATAAAGAAAACTACCTCTAAAAAGTGTGAGGTAGTTTTTTGTTTTATTGAAAATTGGTTTTGCAAGACAGTTTAGATAACAAGTTCATTGCTCTTCTATATGTATGCAAAGAGTCCTGTTTTTCCAAAAAATGTGTGGACGAGGGACCTGTCCCTCTGTCCACGATTTTATAGGTACATATGCACGCCTGGGCCGAATGGGATGCCTAGTAGGGCGAATGCGATTAGCATGATGATCCATACGGTTAAGAAGATGATGCTGTATGGTAGCATTAAGGCGATTAATGTACCGAGTCCAGCTTTTTTATCATAATCTTTCATGAATGCAAGGACGATTAAAATATATGGATTTAACGGTGTAATAATGTTTGTTGATGAATCTGCGATACGGTATGCTGCTTGGATGAATGCTGGGTGATAGTCAAGAAGCATAAACATTGGGATGAAGATTGGTGCTTCTAAAGCCCATTGTGCAGATCCACTAAAAATTACTAAGTTCAATAAAGCTGTTAATAGGGTGAATCCGATAACGACTGGTAAACCTGTTAATTCCATAGATGTTAAAACCTCTGCTCCGTTCACGGCAATCCACGTACCTAAGTTACTCCAGTTAAAATACGCGATAAATTGGGAAGCGGCAAAGATTAGTACGATGTAAGCGGACATATCTTTCATTGCTTCGCTCATGAATCTTGGAATGTCCTTTGTGCTCGTAATCTTTTTTACTGTCACACCGTAAGCAGTACCTACTGTTAGGAAGAAGAATAACACAATTGGAATGATTCCAGATAAGAATGGGGAAGGAATAATTCCGCCTTCTTCGTTACGTAACGGAGATTCTGGCCAAAATAATACTAAACTAATAAGTCCGATATACGCTAAACCTGCCAATAAACTATTACGTAAACCTTTATTTTCTATTTCATTTACTTCCTCTAGCTTACGATTAGCCTTATCTCCTGTATATTTACCAAGTCTCGGTTCAATTAGTCTTTCTGTTATTATTCCGCCAATAATTGCAAGTACCACTACTGAAGTTGACATGAAATACCAGTTGTCAACCGGTGTCACTAGGAAGTTTTCATCAATTGCTTTTGCTGCTTCTGTCGAGATACCTGCTAATAAAGCATCAGTACCAGCGATAATGAAGTTTGCCGTAAAACCTGCTCCTACTCCTGCAAATCCTGCAGCTAATCCTGCTAATGGATGACGTCCAACCGTTAAGAAAACCATTGCAGCTAGAGGTGGAATTAGAACGAAGGCTGCGTCAGACGCGATGTTACCTAAAATTCCGATGAAAATAACTGCATACGTTACTAACGGTTTTGGTGCATTTAAAATCGATTTTTTGATTGCACTTTCTAATAATCCAACCTTCTCAGCTAGTCCAATCCCTAGCATCATTGCTAACACTAATCCGAGTGGAGCAAAGCCAGTGAAGTTTGTTAGCATCGACGTTAAAATGTACTGCAATCCTTCTCCAGATACTAAACTTTTAATAGGTAGTTCTTCTCCTGAACCAGGATGTACAACTGTTACTCCCATGCTGTTAACTAGCCATGATAAAGCGATTACAAATAATGCTAAATAAATAAACAAGAAAAATGGATCAGGCAGTTTGTTCCCAATTTTCTCAATCCCATTTAAAAACTTCGTCATGGCACCATTTTTTTTCGGTGTATCGTTTGTTTGTAACTGCGCCAATTTAATCACGCTCCCCTTAAAAATTTATATATGTTAACGGAATTATTCCGTTAATATTCCGTTATTAGCTATAAGTATTCTACATAATTAGTCAAAAACCTTTTTAATTTTCAAAAAGTTATGTTAGATTATCTCACATTGTTTAAAAGTTGCATAGTAGATTGAGAAAATTTCCTCAATCTACTAAAGGTTAAACATCAGTTTATATATTTTTCTAGGGCGACCGCGTTGTCCGGATTCTTCACCTGTGACGACCGCTAGATTAGCTTTTTCCAGTTCGGATAAAATTCTCCGTGCGTTTCGTTCGGTGCTTTTTAACCAACGAGATAAATCTTGAGAGGTTAACGTTTCTTTATTGTAATGGTTGGCTAATGACATAATCTTGGAAACGACAGAGGAACTAATATGTGCGTCTTTTATATGATTTTCCCACATATCCCCAACTGATTGAGTTTGAAAACTTAATTGATCTGTTGGGTTTAAACTTACAAGTACTTCTTTCTCTTCAGTAACTTCAATTACAACCGCTTCATCGTACGTTCTTGCATGGTCAAACGCCATTCGAACATTTTGTTCAGCTTCAAGTACCGTTATGCCGTACCCGACTCCGATTCGCGTTTGGAGATTGCTGTTCACGTTAATCTCTTTCATTACTTCATGCAACGAACGGTTCGCTTGGAAGTATTCTAATTCACCTCTTGTTGTGTAAATGAAGTGAAGGTCGTCACCAATTTTTACGATAGAGCCGTTAATATTTTCCGTAAAATCAAGCAGCACTCTTTTTAACTCTAATTCTTGATGCTTTAATTTAAAAGAGTAGTAATTATCTTGTAATCTAGTTGTGTGCATTACTTCGATACCTAATATAACGAGCTGTGACTTTTTATAAAGGCTCACTTGTCCTTTTTCTCTTACTTGTTCTAACGCTTGATGTGTAGCGTACTCTCTCTGAATAACACGGTACACTGGTATTTGTAAGGCTTTCAGCTCATTATAGACGGAGCGGATGCATGTAAAAGCAATTTCGCTTTTTCCTTGCTCATATAGTCGTTGATGGAACTCAATAATATCGTCAGAAGGGATGTACCCATCATACGAATGACATTGAATGGTGAGTCCGTTATTTAACAGCGAAGGCATTGATTGATCAATTTCATTTACTTGAATCGTGTCTAAGCTAATGTTGGAATGTATTTTTCCTTCTTGTAAAAATGCTTCTAAAAGTGTTGTTAAAAAGCTAGATCCGTGTAACGGTATATAACTAGCATTTTCTTCCGTAATAATTCCTTTATTTAAAGCGTAATAATACGGTGATTGACCAGAGAAAAACCACTGATCAACGGAGGTACTATTTTTTGCAATAATATCTTCTGTTTCTTCCGTTTTTTCATAAACAAAAGGGATCAAGTGTAGATCAGGAAAATGCTGGCCCACCTTCATCATTTCTATTAAGGAGTCTTCAGGACCTACTACTCCTACGCGAATGTTCATCTCGTTCACCCGTTTCTATTCTTAAAAATTGGGCTACTATTTCTACCCCTATGTACAAGTCTTCTATCGATGCATACTCTTTTGGGTGATGACTTAACCCGTCTCGACAAGGAATAAAAATTAAGCCTGATGGACATAGTTGCTGCATGTTCATTACATCGTGTCCAGCACCACTGTCCATTAATAAATTAGTATATCCTAAATGGTCCCCGGCTTGTAGTAGTTTCTTTTGTATAGATTCGTCTAAAAGAATAGAAGGGTTGTGAACGAGAACGTCGATTTCGATCGAGCAATTCAATTCTTTCTCGATAGTAAGACATTTGTTGCGAATTTCGTCAGCCACTTTACTTTTTAGCGAATCGTCCACACTTCGAATATCAATTCCTAATTCAACTACGCCAGGTATTACATTCATTGCATTCGGTTTACATTCAATCGTACTAACTGTAGCAACGACTGGTAATTCGCTTGTAGCATTAAGCTTGATCGCAGTTTCTGATACGAACGGGATAAGGTGAGAAGCTGCAAGTAATGCATCTTGTCGTTTATTCATCGGAGTTGTTCCAGTATGACCTGCTTTTCCTTGCACTTTTACTTTTAAACGGATTGGACAAGCTACCCCTCTAACAACCCCGTACTGTTTTCCTGCATCCTCAATAACGGTCCCTTGTTCGATGTGTAACTCTACGAAACTTTTAATGTCGGTTCTTTTTGCTTGGGAAAAATCTTCCCATTGATAGCCGAGTGCTTCCACTGCTTCTTTTATCGAAATTCCATCTGCGTCGGTTACACTGCCGATAGACGGATCAAGGATCCCGGAGATCGCTTTACTCCCAACTGTAGAAATGCCAAATCTTGAAGATTCTTCCGAACGAAAAACGATAACATCGATTGGGTGAGTAGGGGTAAACCCTTCCTCTTTTAAGAGCTTAATAGCCCCTAGCGAGACTAGCACACCAGCTGTTCCGTCATACCCACCACCGTTAGTAACAGTATCAACATGGGATCCAATTGCCACCTTTTCCTCGACACCGTTATTCGTTTCCCAACGAGCAATCACATTACCAGCGGCATCTTCTATAATGTACAAACCTAGCTCCTTCGCAATGGTGATAAAAGCTTGTAGAGACTCGTTTTCTTCCTCTGTATACCCTAATCTAGTAAATCCAGTTGGCTGTTCCATCGTTTCTACTAAATTTAACTGTTTTAATGTAGCGTCAAGCCATTGTTTCATCAAAAATACCCCTTTCTTTTCCCTTAATTAAATCCCCTTATTTATTAATGTGAAGCACTAATCGTGAAATGGCGTCAATTGCAGTTGGTAGCACTTTTTCCTCAAAATCGAATTTTGGATGATGATGACCAGCAGGTAGGGGAGAGCAAAATACCATGTATGTTGCAAGACCACCTTTTTCTCTCACGCGGTTCATCATATACGTTGCGTCTTCAGAAGCACCCATCGACATTTCATCAATTACGTTCGTAACGAGTGAACTATCGGCACTGCTTTCCTTCACAAGTGGGATCCATTCTTCGTCACACGTTGCATTCGGTGCAGAGCCAACAAATGTAATCTCTTCTTCGACATCGAAAAGGTTTGCGGAAGCTTTAATAATTCGAATCGCTTCCTTTACCATATACTCCTCGTTCAATTCCGTTGTAGCGCCTCGTGTTTCTAGTTGCATTTTCGCCAAGTCGGCCACAATATTTCTTCCACTACCAGCTTCGAGTGTTCCGATGTTAATTCTCGTTGCTCCGTCCGCGTGGCGAGTAATTCCATTTAAATGGAGAGCTGCCGATGCTGCTGCGAGTAGGGCGTTTCTACCTTTGTTCGGCTCTAGTCCGGCATGGGCAGATTTTCCGAGATAAGTCACGTCTATTTTGGAACTTGCTAAAAAGTTGTTGGCAGTTGCTGCAATTGTCCCGACTGGATAAGATTGGATTCCGATATGCCCACTTATAAAATAATCTGCATCATCGAGCCAGCCTTTTGCGACAATTGGCTTTGCTCCTCGTCCGCCTTCTTCAGCTGGTTGAAAAATAACGGTAAATCTACCTGTAAGCTCGTCTGTAAATTGATATAAAAATTGAGCGATACCAAGACCGATTGCGGCGTGTCCATCATGGGCACAAGAATGCATCACTCCAGCGCGTTTAGAATGAAATTTTTGTTGAAAAGGAATATGGTTTTCTTCCTCTGCTTCTAAAATCGGTAGTGCATCAATGTCAAAGCGGAAGGCAGTATGTTTGCCAGGCTTTTCAGTATCAAATTGTGCAATAACACCTGTATGACCATTTTTCATTTTTTCAATAAAGGAGGAGGGAACACCCATCTCCATTGCACGTGCTTCATTTTCGGAAATGTCTGTTTGAGAAGGTAAGCCGATTCGTTCCTCTGTAACAAAAATTTCATTCCCGAAATGAATCGTACAGTTTAATTTTTCTAACTCTTTAATAATCTTGTACGACGTCACATACTCCGTCCATGCGACTTCTGGATGTTCGTGAAACTCTCGTCGTTTTTCGATGACATACGGAGTTATTTCCTCTATAAAATTATGAATATCCATCTATTCAGTCTCCTTTTTTAGAAGTTGGTTTAACGTATCGATTGTTACTTCAGTCATAAATTCGATTCCAAGCGGTATTGCTCGTTCGTCTAGCTTGAACTCGGGGTCATGTAACGGTTTTTGTCCTTCTCCAATAGAAGCACCTAACCAATAATACGCTCCAGGATATTTTTGTAGAAAGCGAGAGAAATCTTCTCCACCCATACTTGGTGGTACATCTGGTGCACTTTCTTTTCCGTATAATCTCGTCGCTGTTTGCTTAATACGATTACTCCATTCTGGTGTATTAACGGTAGCTGGATAGCCGTCTAAATATTCAATGTCGATCTCTGCATTCATTGCTTCGGCAAGCCCGTTCAAAATTTTGAAGAATCGCTCTCTCACAACGTTTTTCGTTTCATTGGAAGTTGTACGAATCGATCCTTCTAACGTTACACGATCAGCAATAACGTTATATCGATACCCCCCAGAAATTTTACCAATCGTAAGCACAGCAGGGTTTATCGGGTCTACGTTTCTACTAACAATTGTTTGTAATGTCGTAATAACTTGATTGGCGATAATAATAGCATCGTTCGTTTGATGTGGCATTGACGCGTGTCCGCCAGAACCTTTCACGACAATAGTAAAACGATCGGAGTTCCCCATAATAGGGCCAGGGCGTACACCAAATTGTCCTACCGGTAAATCTGGCCATACGTGCTGTCCTAAAATAACATCTGGTGGGAATTCATCAAACACTCCATCATCCATCATTCGTTGCGCACCGCCAACTGGTGAATTTTCTTCCGCCGGTTGGAATACGAGTAGCACGGTTCCAGCTAAATTTTCTTTTTGCTCATGAAGTAAAATGCCAGCCCCTAACAACATGGCAGTATGCGCATCATGTCCGCAAGCATGCATTTTTCCATCAACTGTTGAAGAGTATTCTACACCAGATTGCTCCTGAATCGGCAACGCATCAATATCGGCACGTAACGCAACTGTCTTACCAGGTTTTGCCCCTTTAATAATTCCAAGTACACCAGTTTTCGCAAACCCAGTTTTAAATGGAATTCCATGCTCCGTTAACTTTTGTTGAATTTTCTTCGAAGTCTCAAATTCCTCCCCACTTAACTCAGGGTTTAAATGTAAATCTCTTCTAAACGCTAAAATTTCCTTTATTAAAGCTTCATTATTTAATGTTGTTTTTGTCATAGTAGCATCCCATCCTCATTAAAGGAAAAATTCCTTATTTATTCCGTTAATATATATACTACTACAAAACTCTGAAAATTCCTCTAAAAAATTGTGGACGGAGGGACAGGTCCCACTAGCGTTGCGTGACTTTTAAAAAATTCCATAAATTCAATAATATGTATTTACATTCAATAAAAAAACTCCTATTGTAGATGTGTTGGCCTTGTTTTGTTCCCTAAACAAACAAGTCATCTACAAAGGAGTTTTAACAATGAATAAGAAAAGTATAGGTCGGGAGATGCTCATTTGTCAATGTTTATCGCTTCTTCCTACAGAGGATTTTGATTGTCGGTTAATGGATTATAGGAATTATAAACTTTCAACAAAGTCACTGATAAGGACTTTTGTGTCAGCTCAATTAGATCAGTGGAGTTCCTATAGTCACATGGAGGAAAAGTTACAAGCCTATCCAAAACTACGCGAAGAAATCGGGATAGAGGAAATCAGTGGCTCACAGTTAAGCCGGAGGATTAATGATTTACCAACTGAGCTGGTCCAAAAATTATTTATAAAAGTTGTTGAAAACCTTTCTGAACTTACTAAAGGATTACAGGGTCTTCCGAATGGGTTAGGGAGGTTACGAATCGTTGATTCTACCGAAATAAGGTTACCCCAAAATTTATGTGACTGGGCAAATATTTCGAAGAAACAAACGGGAGTTAAAATGCATACGCGACTAACGGTTGCTTCTTCAGACGTTGTTTTTCCAGACAAAATTGTACCATCCTCCGGAAGGTTAAGTGACTTTGAAAGTTCAGATGTAATGATAGAAAAATCAGATTCTATCTATATAATGGACCGCGGCTATCCTTCCAGAGAGAATCTTCAATCCTGGCAAGAAAAAGGCGTATCGTTTGTCGTGCGGATATCCAAATCCCTTCGATTGGGGATGTTAGAAGAATTTACTCCTACACATCCATCTGTAGTTCGGGACGCTAAAGTATCCTATACGGTTTCTCAACCACCAGTACGTTATGTAGAATTCATCGACGAAAAAAAGAGAACATATAGGATTCTGACGGATAGATTTGACCTTACAGACCAACAAATAATGGAATTATATCGAGCGCGGTGGATGATAGAATTATTCTTTAAATGGATTAAACAACATTTAAGATTAACAAAAATATGGAGCACTAAGCCACAAGGAATTTGGAACCAAATGTTCTTAGCCTTGATTGCGTACGTATTATCGTTAATCATTAAACTCCAAACACATTCTAAAAAGTCACCTTGGGAATTCTTTAGACTACTACAAACCTATCTGTTTAAAACAGTTAGCTCATTTGAAAAAGCTCTAAATATCAAAAAGAAAAGAACGTCCAAAGGAAGACAAAAGGTCCCGATATCAAAAAATAAGTTGACACCGGAACTTGGTAATGTAGCTATGGATAAAAAGGGAATTAAAAAAAGAAAACGAAGATAACTAATTCACAATTGTAAAAAAAAGGGAACAAGGTCGAATGCAACCTCGTTTCCCTTTTTTCTCTATCAGGATAAAAGCAACTTGAAAAAAATTACATAAATTCAATTTACCAACAAACACGCAAGGCTAGTGGACAGGTCCCGTGTACACACAGTTTTTTCCAGTTTGAAATATGTTTCTCGTAGATGTAGATTTCTTTGCCTACCTCCATAATGGTAGGTTGATTGTTTTCAAGAGATATTAGGAGGAAAACGCTAGAAAGAATAGTATCGTGAAAATGAAGCAGGGAACACACGTAAATATATTTTCGTTTAACATAAAAAAAGCTCGCACCAAAATGTTGCGAGCTTTCCTATTTGCACAGTTGTTAACTATGCAAAAATATCCGATCTGTTGATAATTTAATTTCCACTCTGCTTCCATCTTCTCCACCGAAGTTTATTTCCCCTTGAAAGTCACTTGTCACGATGCCGGTTAAGATAGATAAACCTAAACTATCCGCTTTAGAAATATCAAAATTCTCGGGGAATCCTCGTCCGTTATCTTGTACAGATAGGAAAATATAGTCATCCATTCTTTTACAGCTAATTTCAATAATTCCAGAATCTTTATCAGTAAAAGCATGTTTATAACAGTTCATTACGAGTTCGTTAATAATAAGAGCAATAGAAGTTGCTTTGTTATAAGGGATGAGAATATCATCTAAATCGAGATGAATTTGAATATCTGGATTACTGTTCATTAGCTCCATTATTTCCTTAATGATTAGTTTTACATTAATAATACTTCTTCCAAGTTTATCTTTAGATAAGAGGTTATGAACGGATGCGATACTTTTGATCCGACTAATAATACTATCTAATAGGTCATCAATCGTTAAATCGGGGGTCTTTTGTACGAACATCTTTTGTAATGTAATTAGACCGACAATCGATTGGAGATTGTTTTTAATTCGGTGGTGGCTTTCTTGCAATAAAGTAGACCTACCGAGTAACCTAGTATCTTCGATTGCGATTGCGGCATGACGGGCCAATGCAGCTAAATATTTAGATTCTTCTTTTGAATACACATAATATCGTTCATATGAAATCTGGATGATGCCGGTAACTTCGGATCTTATTAAAACAGGTACACATATTATTGTTTTTACATTTTCAATGTTTTCAAACATAGACTCGAATTCTTTATTCTTTTTATTGACATAAAAGATATCGTTCTCTTTGGCAATTTTTAAAATGGACTCTTTCGTTAATTGTGCTTTTATTCTTTTGTTTTCATTGTATTCAAAGTCATCTATAATACTTGACGTATTTTCGTCAATTAATTTAATGGAGCATCCATCCGCGTTCATAATACGGGTTACTTCTTTTGCCAACAGCAATAATACATCTTTTAGTTCGTATTCAGATGTTAAAAATTCAGCAGCTTTCAAGACAGCATCCAGTACATTTTTTGTGTCGTTTTCGTTATAAAATTCGGTGTCTTTAAAATTATATTCCTCGGAGTCTACTATCAATCTCCGTGGGTCATTTTTAGCTTCGTCTGCTAACATCTCATCTGTAATGGAACCGTTCGTTAGTATAGATATCCTGTCTGCAAGCTTTAACGCCTCTTCCCATTGCTTTGTGACATAAAGGATGCTGCCACCGTCTTCTTTAAATTGTTTCATAATAGTATATAATTTCGAGGAGTTTTTTGCTGACAAACCTTCCATCGGCTCATGCATAATCATCATTTTTGGATTTTGTAAAAATTCGCTTGCTAAATAGACAATACGCTTTTCTTCATCAGACAAATTGTACACTTTCTTTTTATGATCTATTTCAAAATCTAATTTATTTAAAATGTCCTTTGAGCTTCTTTTTATTTTTCTCCAATTGATAAAAGGTAGAAATCCAATTGTTGGAATGTTTACTAAATTAAGATTTTCTGCAACGGAAAAATTGCTTATTAAAAGTGGTTTTTGATGTAACAGACCTATTCTGTAACTTTTCCGAGAAGGATGAAACGGCTTGTTTCCTACTAAAATCTCTCCGGGTATCGTTTGCTCTTCTAGTAAATTTTTAATAGATTCAATAAATACTTTTTGTTCTGAACTATTTTTGACAATCAAGGCATGAATTTCAGAATAACCGACCTGTAAACTAATATTATTTATAAAACCGTTAGGGCTATCATTTGTTACATTTCGACATTCAAATAGGAATTTTGACAAAGTAAAACCTCCACTACTATACAAATAGTTATCATAAGAATAGATTACTTGTTATATAAATATATTAAATCAAGTAAAATATAACAAACTATTATTTTTGCTATTTTGCATTAATTGGAAATGAATTAGTGGACTTCCAAAACGATAAAAAATGCTATATACTCTTTACTAATTAGTACTGTCATGAGGGAAGGTACTATACTGAGTATAATGACATGAATTAATTTTCTACACAATAAAAAGATAGCGCTTACACCGAAAAGGAAATCAAAGGGGTGATAATGTTCTATGTCAAAGTCATTGCGAATTCTAATTGCAGAAGATGAGTTTTTAGTGTTAATGGGAACTAAATCGTATGTGGAGAAACTGGGGCATCAAGTTATTGCGACTGCTACTGATGGAGAAAAGGCGGTAGAATTAGCATTAAAAGAAAAGCCTGATCTTGTAATTATGGATATTAATATGCCAAAACTTGACGGGATTGATGCTATTAGGCAAATAAATGATACATACTATATTCCAAGTATCATTGTTAGTGGTTATCATGATGAAAAGCTAATAAAGAGAGCTACTGATGAGGGAGTTCTTTACTATTTGTTAAAGCCAATCGATATTGAAGAATTAAAAATAGCCATTAATATCAGTCTGGCAAAGTATGAAGAAATTAAGAGTTTAAAAGAAGAGTTAAATACAACAAAAAACGCGTTAGAAGCTAGAAAACATATTGAAAAAGCAAAAGGAATACTCATGGAAAGAATGAATTTAAAAGAGCCAGAGGCAATGAAATACTTGCAGAAGGTAAGTAGAGATAAAAATAAGAAACTAGTCGTAGTTGCGAAAGAAATGATAGAAGCGGATGCTCTATTTCACTCTAAATAGTGGATGATAAAAAATATTTAGAAAACTACTTGACTAATAATTATTAGGTAAATATAATAAAGCTAATTAAATCTTCAATAATATCAATTAAATAAAATAAATTTTATGCTTACGGCTGGTATAAAATTTAATGGCTATGGGTGCCTTATTTACGTAAAATTATTGCGTTCCTTTTATGGACGTAATGGTGTGCGTATATAAGGCACCTTTCTGTTTGTTTTTGAAGATTGCAAGCGTATTCAAATATATTTTTGAAAGAGGTGATCTTGAAAAAGACTTCATTACTTAAGTTGTAATAGAAGAGTGTAAATACATTTCTATAAAATGTAAACGCTTTATATGTGCTCTTCTTTATATAGCAAAATATTAAAAAAACAGGGGGAAGAAAAATGAAAAAGCTATCAAAGAAATTTTTAGTTGTTTTATTAGCATCCATTCTACTCATCGCTGCTGGCTGTTCAAGTCAAAGTGGCGGATCAGGAGATGCTGCAGCTGAAGGAAAAAGTATAAAGATTGGTATGTCGTTCCAAGAAATGAATAACCCTTATTTTATCTCCATGAAGGAAGCTCTTGAAGAGGCAGCAAAGCAAATTGGAGCAGAGGTTATTATTGCAGATGCGCAGCATGATGTAGCAAAGCAAATTAATGACATTGACGATATGATTCAAAAAGGAATTGATATTTTATTAATCAATCCTACAGATAGTGAAGGAGCAGAAGCAGCGGTAATTGCTGCAAAAGATGCTGGTGTAATTGTTGTTGCGGTTGATGCGCAAGCAAAAGGCCCTCTTGATTCATTTGTTGGTTCAAGAAACTATGATGCAGGTTATTTAGCTGGTAAGCAAATGGCGGAAGATTTAGGTGGTAACGGTAAAGTTGCTATTTTAGATGGAATTCCAGTAGTACCTATCCTTCAACGTGTGGAAGGTTTTAGAGATGCTGTATCTGAGTATGCCGGAATTGAAATTGTAGATATCCAAAATGGTAAACAAGATAGAGCAGAAGCAATGAAGGTTACAGAAAATATGCTTCAATCTAATCCGGATTTAGATGCTTTATTCAGTGTAAATGATGAAGGAGCTTTAGGTTCTTTAGGAGCAATTGAAGCGTCTGGAAAAGATGTTGCGTTATATAGTGTTGATGGACATCCGGAAGCAATTGAAGCGATCTTAAAGGGTGGAGCATTTAAAGCGACAACAGCACAATTCCCAAGAGACCAAGTACGAATTGGTTTAGGAATGGCATTAGCGAAGCTTTGGGGGGCAGAAGTTGTACCTGAAGAAGTTCCTATTGATGTTGAGCTTCAAACAATTGATAATGCAAGTGATTTCAGCTGGTAATCGGTAATCTTTTTTTCAGAAGGGCGCTTTGCATTATTGAAAGCGCCCACTGAATGAAGAGGTGTAAAAAAAGGAAGGTGATTCCGATGGATAATGTATTAGAGATTCAGAATATCACGAAAGAGTTCCCAGGAGTAAAGGCGCTAAAAGGTGTTAGTTTTGATATTCGACGAGGAGAAGTGCATGCCTTAGTTGGAGAAAATGGTGCAGGGAAATCAACGTTAATGAAAATTCTTTCGGGTGTATATGAGCCTACAACAGGGAAAATTCGCTTAGATGGTAAAGAAGTTACTTTTACAGACCCTAAACAAGCACAACAATTAGGTGTAAGTATTATTCATCAAGAATTTAGTTTAATCCCATATTTAAGTGGTGTAGATAATATTTTTCTAGGTCGTGAAAAGAAAGCAAATGGAATACTAGACAGAAGAGTAATGAGGAAAGAAGCAGAAGAAGTTTTAAAAAGACTAGATGCGAATATTGACTTAAACAAGCCAGTAGCACATTTAAGTGTTGCAAACCAACAGTTTATTGAAATAGCAAAAGCAATTGCTATAGATACAAAAGTATTAATCTTCGATGAGCCAACAGCAAGTTTAACTGGTAAAGAAATTGAAAAGCTATTTGAGTTAATTGAGAGATTGAAAGCAGATGGGGTAACCATTATATATATATCACATCATTTGGAAGAAATTTTGAAAATGTGCGACCGTATGACATGCTTGCGTGATGGAGAGTTCGTAGCAACGAAAGACGTAAAAGACTTAACAAAACAAGATATTGTAAAAATGATGGTCGGTCGTGAAATTGTAAATGCCTTTCCAGAAAAAACGAAACGTACTGGTAAGGAAGAGTTACGTTTAGAAGTTAAACAATTAAGTAATAAAAGTGTGAACGATATTCAATTTTCTTTAGGGAAAGGTGAAATCGTTGGAATTGCCGGGCTCGTAGGATCTGGTAGAACGGAAACTGTGCGAGCGTTAATAGGAGCTGACCCAGCGAAAGAGAAAGAAGTTTTCATAGATGGAAAAAAAGTATCTATCAAGAGTCCTACTGATGCTCTAGATTTAGGGATTGCCTTAATCCCAGAGAGTAGAAAGACTCAAGGTCTCGTATTAAATATGTCTATAAAAAACAATATTAGTATCCCGATTTTAAAAGACTTAGGAAATTTTTTGGGGATTATTAACAAGAAAAAAGAAAACATGGTTATCAATCAATCTATTAAAGATTTATTAATAAAAACACCAAGTGGTAACCAACTGGTGAAGAATTTAAGTGGTGGAAATCAACAGAAAGTGGTTCTAGCTAAGTGGCTAAATACAGACTGTAAAATATTAATTTTTGATGAACCGACACGTGGGATTGACATTGGTGCTAAGGAAGAAATCTATAAGCTAATGAGAAACTTGGCTGATAAGGGAATTTCTATCATTATGATATCTTCTGAATTACCAGAGATTTTAGGAATGAGTGACCGAGTTCTCGTCATGCATAAAGGAAAAATGAAAGCAGAAATAGACGGCAAAGAGGCTACCTCTGAAAATGTAATGTATTATGCAACAGGTGGTGTAGATGGATGAGTGATTTGCGAAAAGGGTTAAATGCAAAAGAAATATTTAAATACCCTGAAATGTTAACTTTAATTGGATTTTTTGTACTTTGTATATTTTTTAGTTTTGCTAGTGAACAGTTTTTAACGACAAACAATATTACCAACATAGTTAGGCAAGTCTCCATTAATGGAATTCTAGCAGTTGGGATGACGTTTGTTATTTTAACAGGTGGAATCGATTTATCAGTTGGTGCTGTAATGGCCTTAACTGGAACGATTATGGCAGGTATGATGATCAATTACGGTATGCCGCCAATCGTAGCTGTATTAATTGGTATTTTGTTAGGGGCAGTAATCGGTTATGTGAATGGATTATTCGTATCTCGTGCACGAATTCCAGCAATTATCGTCACGTTAGCGATGATGGAAGTTGCTAGGGGAGCGGCCCTTTTATATACGGGAGGTTATCCTTTATCAGGTCTTCCAGAATCATATGCATTCATTGGAAGAGGTTACTTATTCGGTGTTATTCCAATGCCAGCAGTTATCATGGTTTTAGTGTTTGTAGCTGCTTATATTATTTTAAATCATTTACCAATTGGTAGATATATTTACGCTATTGGTGGTAATGAAGAAGCAGTTCGCTTATCTGGTGTAAAGGTGAAAAGAGTAAAAGCATTCGTATATTTAGTTAGTGGAGTGACTGCTGCGATTAGTGGCTTGATTATGACATCACGACTTTCATCTGGTCAACCAATGGCTGGTGAAGGTTACGAACTAGACGCGATTGCTGCAGTAGTTTTAGGTGGTACTGCTATTGCAGGTGGACGTGGGCATATTTTTGGAACGTTACTAGGTGCCTTATTATTAGGAGTTTTAAGTAATGGACTGAACTTGATGGGTGTTTCTCCATACGTTCAAAGGGTTCTAAAGGGTGTCATCATCGTAGCTGCAATCTACTATACTAGTTTCCGTCAAAAGGATTAATTAAATAGAAATGAATTTTAAGACAATAAAATAACGCCTTGAAAATATTGAAAATTCTAACATAAGAGGAGCTGTACATTATGTCAATATTACCAGAAACAATGAAAGCAGTCGTAGCACATGGTCCGGAAGATTACCGTGTAGAGGAAGTACCTACACCAAGAGCTGGAAGAGACGAGGTCGTAATTAAAGTAGAAGCTTGTGGTATTTGTGGAAGTGATTTAAAAGCATATCATGGCTCAGCGATGTATTGGGGCGGAGAAGATCCTTGGATGAAAGCACCAGTAGTACCAGGACATGAATTTTATGGAGTAGTGGCAGAGTTAGGGGAAGGTGCTGCTGAAAAGCATGGATTAAAAGTGGGAGATCGAGTGACAACGGACCAAATTAACCCTTGTGGTAAATGTAAGTTTTGTACAACGGGTAAATATTGGATGTGTGATATTCACAATATTTACGGTTTCCAAAAAGATGTTGCAGAAGGTGCAATGGCAGAGTATATGAAATTTAGCAGTACAGCTAGAATATATAAAATTACGGACGGTGTAACAGCAGAAGAAGCTGCTTTAGTAGAGCCAATGGCATGTGCTGTGCATACAGTTCAAAGAGCTTCCATTGAATTCGAAGACGTTGTCGTGTTAGCAGGTGCGGGAACTTTAGGTTTATGTATGGTGCAATTAATTGCTCTAAAAACGCCTAAAAAATTAGTTGTTTTAGATTTAAATGAG
Organism: Sutcliffiella cohnii; assembly: GCF_002250055.1. Lineage (NCBI taxonomy): Bacteria > Bacillati > Bacillota > Bacilli > Caryophanales > Bacillaceae > Sutcliffiella > Sutcliffiella cohnii. The sequence goes on along the minus strand of NZ_CP018866.1, from coordinate 4,109,900 downwards.
AAAAGATTAGCTGTTGCGAAAAAGCTTGGTGCGGATATTGTTATTAACCCAGCAAAAGAAGATGCAATCAAAATAGTAAAAGATTTAACAGACGGTTATGGTTGTGATGTTTACATTGAAGCATCAGGGCATCCAAGTGGAGTAACACAAGGGTTAGAAATGATTAGAAGACTAGGTAGATTTATCGAGTTTAGTGTATTCGGTTCAGAGGTAACAACTGATTGGAGTGTTATCGGGGATAGAAAAGAATTAGATATTAGAGGATCTCACTTAGGGCCATATACGTATCCGGTAGCAATTGACTTATTCGAACGTAAATTACTTACAGCGGAAGGTATTGTAACACACAGCTTTAAAGTAGAAGAATTTGCTGAAGCGATGGAAATGGCTCATCACCCAGAAGCTATTAAAGTATTACTTAAGCCCTAACACAAAAAATCATACTAATTTATTGGATTTTAACTAGAGCAAACTTGCGAATGAAGGGTGATTAAATGGAATACTTAATTGGTGTTGATATCGGTACCCAAGGGACGAAAGCGGTCCTTATTGATCCGAAGGGAAAAGTGTTAGCACATAGCTATAAAGGTTATGATGTAGAAACACCGAAACCTTCTTGGGCTCAACAATGGCCTGGACCTTGGGAAGAGGCAACTAATTTTACGATAAGGTCAGTAGTGGAAAAATCAAATGTAGATCCTGAACAGATTAAAGGTGTGGCGATTAGTAGTTTATACGGAGGGTCCGGTATCCCTGTAGATAAAAATATGAAGCCGTTAGCTCCTTGCTTAATATGGATGGATAGACGTGCAGAAGAGGAAGTAAAGTGGGTAAAAGAAAATATTGATCTTGATAAGTTGTTTCATGTAACGGGTAATTCTGTTAACTCATATTTTGGTTTTACAAAAATGTTATGGATTAAAAATAATTTACCGAAAGTATGGGAGCAAATAGAGTACTTCTTACCACCGGCTCCATATATCGTCTATACATTAACTGGTGAGGTAGCGGTAGATTATTCATCGGCAGGAAATGTAGGCGGTGTGTTTGACCTTAAGGAAAGAAAATGGTCTGAGGAAATGTGTGAAAACTTAGGTATTCCTTTTAAGTTTATGCCGGAAAGGCTTGTAGAGTGTACGGATATTGTTGGAGGAATTACAGAAGAAGCATCTGAAAAAACAGGCCTAAAAGTAGGAACACCAGTTATTTGTGGTGGTGTCGACGCCCCAGTAGCAACAATGGGGGCTGGTGCTCTTGCTGAAGGTAACCATGTAGCGATGCTAGGAACTTCTATGTGTTGGGGCTTTATTACGGAAAAACCAAATTTATCTCCAAATTTAGTTAGCATGCCTCACTGTGTAGATTCTAGCGATATTATCTATACATTCGGAGGAGCTGCAACAGCAGGTGCTATATTACGATGGTTTAGAGATGTAATTGGAACAGAAGAATTAGAAGTGGAAGAGAAATTAGATATTAATGCTTATACTTTGCTAGATTTAAAAGCAAAAGACATTCCTGCTGGTTCAAACGGATTGTTAGTTCTTCCATACTTCATGGGTGAAAGAAGTCCGATTTGGGATAGTAATGCCCGCGGATTAATTCTAGGGCTAAGTTTAGTCCATACGAAGGGACATTTATATAAAGCCTTTATGGAAGGTGTAGCTTATTCATTACGTCATAACATGGAAATGGTATTAGGGACTGAGGCGAAGCTTGATAAAGAACTAATTATTGTTGGTGGCGGCTCTAAATCGATGAACTGGCCACAAATATATGCAGATGTTACAGGGTACCCAGTTCGAATTATTAAAAATGACGTAGAAGCTCCATTAGGGGACGCTGTGCTAGCTGGCATTGCAACAGGAGTTATTTCTGACCCGAATGTTTTAAAAGATTGGCTAGAATTTGATGAAGTTATTCAACCTAATGTTGAAAATAAACTGAAATACGACCAGTATTATGAGCAATATATAAATCTTTATGAAAACACGCAACAAATAATGAAAACAGTAACAGCAATTGAAAATAAATAACTTTATAAATACTAGTAAACTATCAAAAAAGTAGGGGAAGATTCACACAATCCAACCTACTTTTCTTTTGGAAGCCTATTAAATTGTTAATGAGAAATGAAAGTAATTTACTTTGTTTTAGAAACGGAGTGATTAAAATGTTAGAGGAATTAAAAGAAAAAGTCTTACAAGCAAATTTAGAACTACCTAAAAGAAACCTAGTTATTTATACATGGGGAAATGTGAGTGCTATTGATCGTGAACAAGGGCTTGTTGTAATAAAGCCGAGCGGAGTCCCGTATGAAAAATTAAAACCTAGTGATTTACCAGTCATTGATTTAAACGGTAATAAGGTGGAGGGAGATCTGAACCCTTCATCCGATACGGCAACACACTTAGTTTTATACAAGGCATTTCCAGAAATAGGTGGAGTCGTCCATACTCATTCACCGTGGTGTACGAAGTGGGCACAAGCTTGTAGAGCAATACCTACTTTTGGTACTACCCATGCTGACTATTTTTATGGAGATATACCTTGTACTCGACCATTAACGCCATTGGAAATTGCAACTGAATATGAAAAGAATACTGGGGATGTAATTGTAGAAACATTTAAAAACTTAAATCCAAATGATATTCCGGGCGTTGTTGTACATAGTCATGGTCCTTTTAATTGGGGAAAAGATCCAATGAAGGCTGTTGAAAATGCTGTCATTATGGAGGAAATTGCTAAGTTGGCATTTTACACGCAAAGCCTATCTCCTCACGCTGAACAGATGGATCATCATCTTCTAGATAAACATTTTTTAAGAAAACATGGTAAAAATGCTTATTACGGTCAGAAAAGCCAAAAGGTAAATAATTAAAAAAGTAAGGGTGATAAAATGCAGTATAAATTAGTAGTACTTGACATGGACGGCACCTTACTAGATGATAACCATCAAGTTTCTGATAAAAATAAGGAAGCAATTAACAAATTAAAGAGTAGAGGAATTAATGTCGCGTTAGCGAGTGGAAGGCCTTTTGAATCCATCTATCCGTATGCAAAAGAATTAGAGATCAATACTCCTATCATTGCGACTAACGGATCTTTAGTAAAATGTCCAGTTACTAAAAAAGTATATTCTTCAACGGTATTACCTACGAATTTTGCAAAAGAAATAATTGAATATGGAATGGAAAATGAATATTGTATAAGCTTATACCTTAATGAAGAGGTTCATACTTTTCATGAAAGGATGGTAAAAGTTCATTATGACCTAGAGAAACTTCATGCAAAATTAATAGATACGATTGATGAAGAAAAGGATATTTATAAAATAATATACTCTCATACAGCTGAAAAAATTGAAGATGCCTTCGAGATACTGCATGGTAAATATAATAAAGTTATGTATATTACTAGATCGGATGATATTTATTTAGATATTATGCATAGCAATGTATCGAAAGGGTTAGCTATAGAACAGTTAATGAGTATGTTAAAGATATCCCAAAGCGAGGTTGTTGTGATGGGAAATAGTTATAATGATATTGCGATGTTTCACGTAGCAAATTTGTCAGTAGCTATGGGTAATTCGCCACAGGAAGTGAAAGAGGCAGCAGATTTTGTTTCAACATCAAATGATGATGATGGAGTTGCCTATGCAATAGAAAAATATATTTTTGGAGCATAAACGACATAATTAAAAACAAGAACCAGGCAGATGCCTGGTTTTATTTTTTTGGTAAAGACTTTCTTCTGAATTTTTAAGAAAACGAATGCAAAATTGTATTATAATAGAAAATAAGGATACAGAATTTTTGAAAAATAGGGATGGGAATGAAAAGGATTCTAAATGAACATACAAGGGATTCGTTTACTTTGCTAATAAGAAAGGGGTATATGCAAAAATGTCTATAACTTTACACGAAGTTTTACAATCAGAAAAGGATGTTTTAAGAAATTTTTATTCGTTATACCTTCATGACCTATCAAAATTCACTTCGACACTTGAAATCAGCGAAGAAGGCTACTTTGAGTTCGATGGTTTTGAAAAATTTTGGGAAGTGGAAGGAATCGTTCCGTATTTTATCAAACTAGAAGAAAGAATTATAGGCTTTATTCTGCTACTAGAGCGCCCTTTTTTAAAAGCACTGAATGACTTTGGCATTAATGACATCTTTATTTTAAACAAATATAAAGGAAAAGGTTTGGGAAGAGAAGCAGTAAAGCAGCTTTTTAAAGAGAAGCCTGGAAAATATTTTGTTATGGAGCTAATCGACAACCAACCTGCTGTTTCGTTCTGGAAAAAGCTTTATAGTGAACTCGACATTCAGTATGAAGAAAAAGAAGACCACATCGATGATGAGCCTTGTTTGATTCAGACGTTTGTTGTGTAAAACAGGAAGCAAAAATGTAAGTTAATATAATAAACTCAAAAAAATAACCACTACTTGTTATGGGCAAGGTAGTGGTTATTTTATTTATTAGTGAGACGCTTAATCCCTTAAAACCGGGGCGTACCAACGCTCGCCGATGGCCATGCCGTCTCCCTGTCTTTCGTAATTAAATTTTGCAGAGTTGTTGCCTTCTAAATGGTATGGTACTTCCCAAAAAACAGTAACCTCACTAACATTATAATCGGCAAGTTTAGCTGCAAGATGATCGCTATACATTTCTAACATTTCTCTTGTTGTACCTGCTCTATTCTTAACATCCCAAACTAAATGAGGTAAAACTATGTAGCTTCCATCCCCAAGACCAAGGTTTTCATTTACTAGTAACTGACTGATAGTTGTACCATTAAAATCCTCATCAACTATTTGTTCAACTGTTCGTTCAATTTTCTCTTTTTCTGTTAGTTCTACTTCAATATTTTCTACTTGATCGTCAGTCTCTGTCACATCGGAAGCATTATCGACAGCGTTGTTAGAAGTATTATCTTCATCGTTATTAGAAGCGATCATAAAGATAACGACAAGGGTAATTAACCATACCCACCACTTCTTATAAAATGGTTTTTTAGCATTTTCTTTAGCCATAAATAGATACCTCCTTTATGAAATTCGACATAATACTACCATGAGTTGACAAAAAAATCAAAATTTAAATCTATAATATGTTGAGATTCCTAAGAAGGTTTCAGTTTTTTAAAATGATAAGGGTTAATGTATTTAAAGTATGGGTAGGAAGGGGGGGAGACATTTTTTAATATTAAAAGGGGACTGAATAGTACCCCTTTTTAAAGAATCAGTTCTTTAATTTAATATAACAAGAAACGACTGCAATTCCTCTTCAGACTGAAACTTAAAACCGTACCCATATTGAATTAACTCTTTCCCGGTATGCTTTCTCTTAGGAAAAGCATTAAATGAAGTATTATGAATCAGCCCGCTAGTCTTTTCTTCTAGCATACTGTTACCTTCTATCTTTTTAGGGTCCAAGATAATCGTTAATTCTTTGTTTGGTAATAAGTAAATTACTTCTCCAGTTTCGTTATGTTCAAATTCAGTTGATTTCGTCGACTGCTTTGACACTTTATAGTTGTTTAACTGAAAAAGCTCAACATATTTATCCATTCGTTTACATCCTCTCAAGGCTTATGATTTTTTCCAAAAAATGTGTGGACGAGGGACCTGTCCGAGACCACTGAAAAACCCCTCCTAATAAATGTAAAAAAATAAAAAAAGAAAACCTTCCTTTATCAAAATTTGGTATAATTAGAAACGACCAAGAATCTAATTATCAATCGAAAAGGAAGGTTTTCTTCTATGCTTAAAGAAAAAGATATGCAGTTAAGCATCTACTCCGAATTATACTATAAAATCCCCAAAAATCATACACTCAAACTTGTCAGAGAAGCAGTTGATTTTTCTTATATTAACAAAGTACTGGAAAAATCGTATTGTAAATACTATGGTAGGCCTGCCAAAGAACCAGAAATGATGGTTAAATTACTCGTTCTTGGATACCTTTATAATCTTTCTGACGAAAGAGTAATAGAAGATGCTTCCCTTAATCTAGCTTATATGTACTTTCTAGATATTAATCCTGAAGACACACTACCACACCCCAGCCTGTTAGCCAAGTTTAGAAAACACAGACTACAGGATGTCTCGTTAGATGATATTATAGCCCTATTTGTTAAACAATGCGTCGATAAAGGAATTATCAAAGGTAGTTCTGTAAGTATTGATACCACTCATACAGAAGCTAACACGTTCAAAGCTACACCCGAACGGGTGATGAAAAGATTAGTTAGTAAGATGTTTAAAACATTAAAAGAGGAAGTAGAAAAAATTCCAAGTGATATCAATCAAGAAATCCCGGATTATAAAGAAATTGAAGACCCTAAAGTTGCGAAAGAAACAATGAAAGCCTATGTTGAAGAAACTATCACCACAGTAACAGAAAACGTAGACGTAGAAACTACACCTAAGACAAAAGCAGTGATTGAAAATGCGAAAGAAATACTATCCGACCCAAAGTTTTTAGCCCAAAAAGGTGTACGTTCTATTGTTGACCAAGAAGCAAGAGTTGGGCACAAAAGTAAAACTTCCAACTTCTTTGGATATAAAACAGAATTTATGATTACAACAGAAGATAGAATTATTACTTCCGTAAGGGTAGGCAATGGGGCATACGTGGACGGTAGTTTTTTTGACGAGCTATTACAACTCACTATAAAGTCTGGTATTTCGGTTGAAGAACTATATGGAGATAAGGCATATTTCAAAAAAGTAATTTTGGACAAATTAAAAGAAATAAAAGCAGCTGCCTACATACCTGTAAGTGAAATGGCTTATAGAATTAATGAAGAGTTATTTAGTTATAACAAAGACGCTGATCAATGGAGTTGCGAACAGGGAAATACGACTATAAAAAAATATTATAAGAACACCAAAAACAGACAATCGTACAAATATTACTTTGATAGAGAAAAATGTAAAGCCTGTCCAATCAGGACAGATTGTATTAAAGGAAAAAATGTTGGAAAAATCTTAGAAGTTGGAATCAACACACCAGAATTCTATGAATATAGCCAACAACAAAAACAACCAGAGTTTAAAAAAAAGTATAAAAAGAGAGCATGCCAAGAATGGAAAAACGGCGAAATGAAATGCTTTCACGGGCTAGATCGTGCCAGGGGGTACGGTCTCAAAAGCATGTCTACACAAGCAAAATTAACTGCATTAGCAGTTAATATAAAGAGGATAGGAAAGATCCTATCCTCCAAAACAGGGTAAAAAACGCTGGTTAGCATCAAAATAGGACAACATTTTCCTTATTGAGAGGTAAAAGTTGTCCTTATTTTTTTTCCGTTTCAAAAAAAGGGACTTTTTCAGTGATTTCGGACCTGTCCCTCTGTCCACTTTAGTAGTTGACGTCGGTGTAGTTGATCATGACGTTGAGGTTGGAGTTGCGTTCGCGGACTGCGTCGATGATGTCTTTGTCTTTGACGCCGTCTTTCATTAGTACTTCATATTCTAATTGAATCATCGTACCGAGGTTTGTCGTTTGGACGCGCGTTAATGACTGGTATGTTGTGTATTTTGCAAAAACATCATCAAAGAGTCCGTCGTATTGTAAGTTTTCTGGTACGGTAATTTTCATCGTACGAGGTGCTCCTTCGCGGTTCCCGTAATTAAATATGTATAAAGCATAAATTAATAAGCTAAGCGTAATCGTAAAAATGATTGCTAATAAATAAAAACCGAGACCACAAGCAATTCCGGCAGCCATCGCGAAAAAGATGAAGGCGATATCTTTCGGATCACTCATTGCACTACGGAAACGAATTATTGAAAATGCTCCAACTAACCCGAATGCTACTGCAACGTTATTACCGATAACAATCATAATTAGCGAAACGACAACACCCATAATGATGACCGTATGGACAAACGACTGTGAATATCGCGGCCCTTTGTACGTAAGCTTATAAACTTTCGTAATGATTAACGCTAAAATAAAACTTAAGAAAACAGCTAGGAATCCATCAATGATGGTCATTCTTGTCGTCGTGTCGTGCTGACGTAATATTTCTAGTAAACTATCCATCCTTTATACCCCTTATCTCTCTAATGTGTGCATCATTATTTCAACATCTTCTTCCTCTAACAAATCAACACTCGTGCAAAATTTAGACACGCTACCTTTCCGACAACCGAGTTCACTTAGAAGGCGGGAGAGCCATAGCGGTACACTATAATCAACCTTAACCTCTAGTACAACCATATTTGGGTCTACGAAGTGGGTTCCATGTGGGCCGTGTTCAATATGCAAATCATCTTTCCGGCAGCGTAAATTATAATCAAACGTCACGCGTAAATCTGGATCATCAACCCCAACGAAAGCCTGTCGGTCGTAGCTTACGATATTTTCAGGCACTAAGTTATATAGATTGCGGAACGAATCAATTTCACTAAAAATTTGCTGATTGGAAACGGAGATATCGTCGTGTTTTCCTAACAAATTGTCGATATATTGATAAGCATGCTCAAGCTTAATACTCGTCCGGCGCTTGTTCACACGATTTTTATACTTCTTTTTAACTTCAAAAAAAGCGTTATCTTCCAAAGTAGCCTTGTTGTAAATACGAAGTCGTAGTTTTTGTCGATATTTCCTTTTGTTGCGAGTTTCATAGTATATTTTTTTATCAGCGGAATCGAAATAGAGACTAATAATATTGTATTTTCCTTCCGAGTCCCCGTACTTGTCGTAAACCATCCGTGTTTGTAAAATCTGTGAGAGCTCTTCATATAGATGAAACGGAATTAAATATTTCAGTTCATACCGGCTAAAAATTTCACCTGCCAATTGCATCACCCTCGGAATTTTTTAATTTCTAACATAATAGATTGTTAATTTTTCGTAAAAATTGTATTATTATTGTTAATAATGTTACATTTTGCCACTAATTATATAGTTTTTTTAAGAGATTGTAAATGTTGGATAAAAGGAATAGAGCCTTCGGAGGATAGATAATGAAAAAATCAAAGTACTTACTACTACTTTTATTTCCAATTTGCCTGATTGCGTGGATTGTTTCGTATGCGCTTGCATCTGGACCGATTATTGCGGATAAAAATTTGGAAGCAGCAATTCGAATTGCTATTAACTACGAAAAAGGAGAAATACGTGCGGACCAACTAGCAGGAATTCAAGAGCTTATTTTACGTGATAGCGAGATTGAAAGCTTAGATGGCATTGAGCACCTTACTTCTCTAGTTTCCCTTGATTTGCGTGATAATAATATTCAAGATATTTCACAGCTTAGCAGCTTAACGAACTTGCATGAGTTGAACTTACGTGGTAATAAAATAAGCAACATTGATGCGTTAGCCGAGCTAACAAGCTTACGACAATTAAATATTCGTGACAATAATATTCAAGATATCGATGTATTAAAAAATCTAGCGCAACTCCGAGATTTAAATGCAAGGAACAACTTGATTACTAATATCGAGCCACTATCAAACTTAGAAAACTTGCGCGATCGTCTTTATTTAGAAGGGAATCCGATTACGGACTTTTCTCCAGTTTTGCCTTACTTTGATGAAATCTTACAGACTGATGTTAATCCAAATAATTATTCAGATGCATCCCTTCTGCAACCGATTTTTTCCCATGCAGGAGGGTTTTATGAGTCTTCGTTTCATTTAGAAATTACAAGTCCGATAGAAGAAGCAGTCATATACTACACGTTGGACGGTTCAGAACCGGATCCTATTAATAATGTAGAGAGCACATATACATACGAAGGACCGATAACTATTGAAGAAAGAACGGATAATCCTTTATCAGCTATTCCAACAAACTTCATCGTAGAAGCTCGAGATTGGAAGGAACCACAGCCTTCAAAAAGTGGAATGGTAATTCGTGCATACTTTGAAACTGAAGAAATGACGAGTGGAATTATCACTCGATCCTACTTCATTCAACCACAATACACACTTCCAGTTATTTCTCTCGTAACAGATGCAGACCATTTATTTGATGAGGAAACAGGTATATATGTACCTGGAGTTCATTATGAATCTAGTAGTGAAAATCGTGATGCTACTGGAAATTACTATCAACGAGGAGATGAGTGGGAACGACCAATTCATATTGAATACTACGAATCAAATGGGGATTTAGCTTTTGCTCAAGATGCGGGGGTTCGAATTCATGGAAACTTTACGAGGCGTTTTCCACAAAAGTCGCTTCGATTGTATACAAGAAGTGATTACGGCACGAGTCGTTTTTCCTATCAATTTTTTGATGAAAAACCGATAAATGACTTCAATCGAATCTTGTTAAGAAATTCAGGGAATGATTGGGGTATGACGATGTTTCGTGACGCTGCCTTACAAAGCCTTGTACACCATTTAAATTTAGATACTCAATATTACAAGCCGACGATTGTTTTTATTAATGGAGAGTATTGGGGCATCCATAATGTTCGCGATCGCCTTGATCAGCATTATTTGGAAACCCATTATGGTGGGGACCGTGGTGACTTTACGATACTAGAGCGTGAAGGTAGACTTTCGGAAGGGTCAGAAAAAGGTCAAGAAGATTATGCGTTGATGATAGAATACGTAAAAAATAATAACCTTGCTGAGCAGCATCACTTTGAACACATTCAGTCACTTATGGATATCGACAATTACAGAAACTATTATATTACGCAAATTTATAATGCTAATACGGATTGGCCACAAAACAATATTAGCTACTGGCGTTACGAAAAAAGTGAAGGTGCTAATAGTTTACCAGGTCTTGATGGCAGATGGCGCTGGATGGCGTTTGATATGGATAGAACTCTCGGCTTTGTACCACCAAGTCATAACACGGTGGAATGGGCTACGAGTCTAACAAATGAAAGACATAATCACGAGTGGCCAAACGTTCTTTTTCGCTCTCTATTAAACAATGAGCAGTTTAAACATACATTCATAAATGAGTTTGCGGACCATTTAAATACTACTTTTCATCCTGACCGGGTTATTCAAACGATTCAAAAGATGAAAACAGGAATTGAACCTGAAATGGAAAACCATATTAAACGTTGGGGAGCCCCAGTAAGTATGGATGGATGGAACAGTAATGTTGAAAAAATGATTAATTTTGCGGAACAAAGACCGATGTTTGTTCGTGAACATTTAGCGAACCACTTTAATTTAGGAGAGACAGTCTCCGTACAGATAAAATCGGACTCCACAAAAGGTACTGTTCAAATCAACTCTATTAAACTAGATGAAGAAACACCTGGAGTTATGAATTCAGACCTTTGGACAGGGCAATACTTCCAAGGCGTTCCAGTTGTGATTACCGCTATACCGAAACAAGGCTATACATTTGTAGGTTGGAAGGGAGCGGCTGATGGAAATAGCGAGACACTCGAGATGGAATTATCGGGGGATGTAGTCTTAGAGGCAGTATTTGAATAAAATAAACATAGGGACAGGTCTTTTTATTGGAAGATCCTGTCCCTATTGTAATGTTGTAGGTTATTCAGTAAAAATACCGGGCACTTGGCTAATCACGTCTACCCGATTAGTCCAAATGCCACCGTTATAATTTTTAGGTAGTCGTTCTAAATCTGATACTTGATCAAAACCTTCGGACCAATTACCATTACCAGCAACGAGAATCACCCTTGTGTCGACAGCGTCCATTCTATTTAAAAATTTCTGTGGGTAACCCCATAAGATGCGTGCGTATGTTTCCGGTATGTGAAGTTGCGTATTTTTACAAGCATCTGGCATATAGCCTGTCCACCCGACTGCTAAATAAGGAATAAGACAGCTTTTTAACGTTTCTTTCGACATAACGCGCATTTGCGGCATTTCTTCTTTTAACCTCTCAATCGGTAAATCGCCACCGTAGACTGCAACGTTTTCTAATTTTGGATATTTTGCAAGATAGTTTGCTAGTTGTACTCCTTCGTTCGCGTCGTTACTTTTAATGTGGATTAAAAGTTGTTTGTCAGGAAATGTTTTTAACACCTCACCGAGTGTCGGCATTAGGCCAACTCCTTTTCCGCGAAACGGGTATGTTTCACCGTTATCGGCAGTATAACCGTAGCCAACATCGAGTTGTTTTAGTTCTGCCATCGTGTGCTCTCGTGTTACCCCTTCACCATCCGTTCTACACTCCAAATTCCAATCGTGGAAAACGGCAAACTCACCATCTTTCGTAGGGTGAACATCCAACTCGACAATGTCTGCACCATGTGCAAATGCAGCTTCCATAGACGGAACCGTATTTTCTAAATAAGCATGCTCTGGCTCGTAAATGATCTCCGCAGTACATGTTTCACCGGTAATCCCTTCCAATGGAAAAGTTTGTGCCAATCCACGGTGTGCCAAAAGGATAGGGTCACCTGAGCGATCCTTTGTGAAAATAGAACTGTTATTGAAGAATATGAATAATGTTAATAAGACAATGAAAAATAAAAATCTCTTTATAAACTTTTTAAGGTTCAAAATGAGCACCTCCGTATGGGCGTAAATTATCATAAATAACAATATACCGTTGAGGCAGTAAATACAAGGTTGATAGAGTGAGAAGAATGCCGATTTACTATGCTTTGTAGTCGTTACATCTAACTTTTTGAACGATTTCCTTAACGTTATAGTTATATTAGTATTGATATATCAATTTACTTAACAGGTTTTGCGATTTACTTAACAGGTTCTCAAACTTACTTAACAAGTAGTCGAATTTATTTAACAAACAGGCATAGTTAGTTAACATTTTGCTAGTTTTTGATACACACCGTTTCCAATTTTATGAAACTTTTAGGAGGGGAAATACGTAATAAGTATAAGGTAGAAGGAAAAAAAGAGGTTTACATTAATTTAAAGTGGGGCATGGAATCTGTCTCAAGATGGGGGTTTAAATGAAGAAATTACTTTCGATGTTTTTGCTAGTATTTTTAATTGTTGGTTTAGTAGCGTGTTCCTCGAATGACGAGAAAGTGGATCAGGAGGCCTTGGCTGAGGATGGGTCGTTAGGTGTTTTTTATGAAGTAAGTGAAGGAGACAATACTGTTTATTTGTTTGGATCTGTACATATTGGCAATGAAGAGATGTATCCAATGCATCCAAAAGTGGAGGAAGCATATAGTAAGGCGAGTGTGCTAGGTGTTGAAGTGGATATAAATAATATTAATCAAATGGAGCTTGCCCAAGCGATGACGTCTATTGCCATTTATCAAGATGGTACGTCATTAAAGGATCACCTAACCACAGAAGTGTATGAAGAAGTTGTCTCAATAGGATCATCTGTTGGTTTGGAAGAATTCATGATTGCAATGTACAAACCTGCCTTCGTTACTGATTTAATCACTAATTATTATGCAGAGCAAAATGGTTATTCCGCTGAATATGGCATTGATCAATATTTTCTAGATCGAGCGGCTGAAGATGAGAAGGTAGTGGAGGCACTAGAAAGCTTGCAATCCCAGTTAGAAATTATGACTATATTAGAAGAAGAGACGCAAATAAAAATGCTAGAAGACATATTAGCGAACAAAGACAATTACAGCCAAGAATTAGATACTTTAGTTAATGCTTGGGTGACAGGGGACGAACAGACATTTGAATCGATGCGTGCTGCGGAAGAGTACGATAGTGAAGACTACCTTCGTTACAAAAAAGCGTTAAGCGACGACCGGGATAAAGAAATGGCCAAAAAAATAGAGGGATTCTTGCAATCTAATGAACATGATACTTATTTTGTAGTCGTTGGAACACTTCACCTTGTTGGAGAAAATAGTATTATAGATGTTTTAAGAGAAAAAGGATATGAAGTGAAAAGTGGGTTTGGGCAGTAGGTCCGAATCCTTTTTTTATTAACTTAGGCCAAAAGAGGCAAAGACAATACGAAAAAAGAATACCCCTTACAACCCAAACGTTCATGAGAAATTTGCTGTAAATTATAATGAATTGAAAAAAAGGAGTTCATTTTCCGAATTGCTTTGAGGTGGGAATGAAAAGGCAAAGAAATGGGTTTTGGTTGTTCCCTTCTTGAGCGTCTAAAAGTAAAGAAGTATACAAATATACGTTGAACGATTATTATTTATTAGTGGATAAATATATTATGAATAGCGCATTTAGGAATTTGGTTGGTAGTGCGTGCAGAGTGGATGCCTCAAGACAGTTATCGAAATTAAATTTAAAACGCTCTAGTGTGTTTAAAGGAACAAGTTATCACTTAGAGTTGTTTGAATAAGTAGGTTGGAAGTGGTGGGAATAATCTTATGAAAGGTATACTGGTGGTCCATTCCAAACATCTAATTATTGACGTATTCGCTGAGATTTATTATTATATGATAGTGTGCAAAAGAAGACGTCCTACTGACGTAGTAAAAACATCATATTTAAGCTTAATCCCATATAGGAACGGGGGAACCAATTTATGGTAACGACCACGGGGGTGAATCCTGAACTAGTTTTACTAGTCAGGTAGGGTGATTTCTCTACATCCGAATCCGACAGCTAACCTCGTAGGCAAATTTAGAGACCGTTATTATATGTTTATTAACCACGATAAGGTTTCTCTTGTCGTGGTTTTTTATTTTCAATTAAATGGAGGTTTTGCAATGGAAGGAAGTAAAAATCTAACAAAAAGGATCATTATTGCACTTATTTTAGGATTGATTTTAGGTTTTGTTTTAAATATCTTTGCACCAAGTGTGTTTGAGATTGTTGATCCGTATATATTACATCCGTTAGGGACTCTTTTCCTTAATTTAATAAAAATGTTAGTTGTTCCGCTAGTTTTTATCTCAATTGTTGTAGGAGTTGCCGGACTAGGTGACCCTGCTAAGTTAGGAAGGATTGGGGCAAAAACGGTTGGATACTTTATGATAACAAGTCTTTTTGCACTTACTTTTGCAATAGGAACCGGAACATTGATGCAACCTGGTTTAACTGCAGAATTTGATACAGAAAACGTGACATATGAACCACAGGAAGCACCATCCGTTGTGGATACATTATTAGCAATTATTCCTACTAACCCAATTGATGCGATGAGTGGTGGGAATATGTTACAAATCATTACATTCTCCATCTTTATCGGGCTTGCCCTTGCAGTTTTAGGTGATAAAACAAAAGGTATCCTGAGGCTGTTTGAACAAGGAAACGAAATCATGATGTACTTAATTAATCTCATTATGAAACTTGCTCCTGCTGGGGCTTTCGCCTTAATTGCTTCAGCTGTAGGAAAACAAGGTTGGGAAGCTTTCAAAGTAATGGGAATGTACTTCATTGCGGTCTTAATTGCTTTATTCCTTCATACGGTTATTGTTTATGGTGGAACTGCCTCTTTACTTGGAAAAATGAATCCAGTAAAGTTTTTCAAAGGTTTTGCACCAGCGATGGCTGTTTCTTTTAGTACATCAAGTAGTAACGCAACATTACCTGTATCGATGGAAACTGCTCAGAAAAACTTAGGTGTTCCGAAGCATATAAGTAGCTTTATTCAACCATTAGGAGCTACCATCAATATGGATGGAACAGCGATTATGCAAGGTGTGGCAACGGTATTTATTGCACAAGTATATGGAGTAGATTTAAGTTTAAGTCAATTATTAATGGTTGTTTTAACTGCGATACTTGCTAGCCTTGGTACTGCCGGCGTTCCGGGTGTAGGTTTAATTATGCTTGCGATGGTTCTAAACTCTGTTAACTTACCAGTTGAAGGGATTGCTTTAATTATTGGAGTAGACAGACTTCTTGATATGACTAGAACTGCAGTTAATATTACTGGTGATGCAGCATGTGCTGTTTATGTTACAGAATCAGAGCGAAAACGCGAGTCGAAATAGTGATAAATAATGGTGGTCAAGGGGGAAGTACCTTGACCACCTTTTTTCATGAGTTAGGAGAGTTGCTTTTTCCAGTATTTTATAGCCTAATTCTTATGATAATGTTACGAAATTTGTTATAGTAGAATAAAGTGGAAACAGGGGAAGGCACTTTGCCTGTTTATGTTTTAGTAGAACAAAGAACTAGCCCTTCGACCAAAATAATTTTAGAGGAGTTATTAAATGACAAAATTAATTGGCTATGTTGGAACTTATACGAAGGAAGACAGTAAAGGTGTTTATCAGTTCGTACTGGATACGGAAAAAAGAGAGCTTTTAGACGTAAAGCTAGCTGCAGAGCTTGATAATCCTACATATGTTACGGTAAGTAAAGACAATAAATATTTATATGCAGTAGCAAAAGAAGGGGGAAATGGTGGAGTAACAGCGTTTTCTATTAATGGTGAAACAGGTGCGTTAACAAAATTAAATAGTCAGGCATCTGCAGGTTCACCACCTTGCCACGTTAGTGTTAATCACGATAACAGCAATGTAGTGACTGCGAATTACCATACAACGAAAATCGTATCGTATGTGACAAACGAAGATGGATCTCTTCAACCAGCTATATCTGTTATTGAGCATGAAGGCTCTGGTCCACATGAAAGACAGGAAAAGCCGCATATGCATTATGCCGGTTTTACTCCAGACGAAAAGTACGTTGTAGCAATTGACTTAGGAAGTGATCGTGTTATTACTTACAGTGTCCATAACGGAGAGTTAAAAGAGGCAAGTGTGTTTACAACAAAGCCTGGTAGTGGTCCAAGACATATTACGTTCCATCCGAATGGGAAGTTTGCTTATGTAATGACGGAATTAAGCTCTGAAGTGGTTGTACTTCATTACAATGATAGTGATGGAAGTTTTGCAGCGCAACAATACATTCCTACTATACCAGCAGACTTCTCTGAAACAAATGATGGAAGTGCGGTTCATATTTCTGCAGACGGGCAATATGTGTATGCAGGGAACCGCGGACATAATAGTATAGCTGTATACAAGGTAGACCAAGATTCTGGACAGTTAACCTTTGTTGAATGGACTTCAACGGAAGGCGATTGGCCGCGTGACTTTGTACTTGACCCTACTGGAGAGTTCCTAGTTGCTACGAACCAAAAGTCAAACACGATGACATTGTTTAGTAGAGATACAACTACAGGGAAGTTACAAAAAATCCAAACGGATGTAAAAGTGCCAGAACCGGTTTGTGTGAAGTTTTTGAATGTGTAAAAAGTGATAGACTAGTTTCAAACAAACGTTTGATTGAGGTATCGACCTTTTGAGATACATTTGCTTTAAAGTATTTAGGTATGGGGTTTAGCCGAACTGGCTAAGCCTCATCATTTTATTATTTGGGTAGATGTGAACAAGGAAAAGTTCCCTTGTTCATCCATTTTTTGGTGGGACGAGGGACCTGTCCCTCCGTCCACGGTATCTGTCCCGCTGTCCCAAGAAAGGATCCTGCAAATGAAGAGAAATAGTATTTTCCATTACTTTTATATGATTTATGGGCTATTATTTGTTTTATTTTTAATTAATGTATTTGTAGAGTCCGTAGTGTTAACTTATATTGTCGGTGTATTTGCGGTAATGATTGTACCGTTAGCATGGTACCGCGCGAGTCGTTTATTTAAAATAATTGGAGCTCTGTTCTTCCTTACTGGTGCTAGTATGAGTATATCTAGTGGTATTGCTTGGTACGAGATTCCGCTACAGGTTACAAATACAGTACCGATGCTTTTGTTTTTATCCGTTTTGCCATGGATGGCGATGGCGTTTCGAATCGGGGGCTATGATGAGCGATTAAGTGAAATGATGCACACAGATTCTAACAAGCTATCCTCTATTTATGGCAAAAGCTTAATGACGACGTATGCGCTTCTCATTTTCATTAATATGTCAGCGATGTACGTTTCGCAAAATATTTTAAAAGAAAAGCTAAAGGGAGTCCCTCAAAAAATTGCAGAGTCGTTCGTCATTCAAACGACAGTACGTGCATTTGCATTAGCGATTTTGTGGAGTCCAATGGAAGTGATTGTAGGTATCGCAGTTGATGCAACTGGTGTAAGTTATTTTGCCTATTTACCTTGGCTGTTACTTATTTCTTTTATTGCCGTAACGCTTGATATTTTAATTAGTAGACGGAAATATGATCGTGTACTAATTGAGCAGGAGCCTATTTCTTTCTCCAAAAAATTCATCTTTAAAGAGATAAGCAAGTTGCTCGTCGTGCTAGTGTTATTTCTAGCAACTATTGTTGTCGTTAATAGTTTAGTAGACTTTAATTTTATGCTCACTGTGGCACTTGTTATTTTTCCTTTTGCGTTTCTATGGTCAGTGGCGATGCGCGAGCCTAGTCTGTTTTTAAAAAGTGGTTGGAGAAGCTGGGCGAATCATAACAATGGCATTCATAACTTTTTTGTTTTATTTATTACACTCGCCTTTTTCTCAGAAGGGTTTAATAGTACTAGCTTACCTATTATGCTTCAGCATTCGTTAAACTATGTTACAGGCCTACCGCTACTTGTTTTAGTATTAATAACAGTATTTTATTTTGTGATGGCAATGATTGGTGTGCATCCAATCGCGACACTTGCGATATTAATTGAAGTGTTAAATCCTTTATTTGCGGTTTGGAATCCTTTGAGCATTGGACTTGTGCTAATCGTATCCGCCTTGTCTATATCAGCTTCTTCTCCGTACGGACTGATCGCAACCTTAACTGCACATCACTTAAAGGTGAATCCTTACAGAATAACGAAAGCTAACCTCGCATTTTCGGCTATGTTGAGCGGAATTAGTATTATAATTGGGTATTTATTATTGTAACTAAGGACCCTTCATCACGAAAAAGGGACCGAGTTCTACTAAGTAAAGTTGAAACTAGGATAATCGTCCTCTCTGTTTCTTATTATATAAGAATAACGAGGAGAATTATCCTAGTTTCTTTTAGTTGGAAATAGGAAAATATACCCTCTACATTTTTCCCTAAAATAAATGTCTAATATTGCTTAATTTTTGATAAAATGTGCGAATATATGACATGATTTTCTATGAAAATAATAATGAAAATGGTAGTTATATTATTTTTCTAACATAAAACGAATGTCTTCATACACCATCATATTGTCTCTCTCACATCAAAATTAAAATACTCCTATAATTTCTACTTCCTGTCGTATGTTCACGAATGTAAAATAACGTAAAAAATCTCTTCGGATTCCGAACGATAAAGTGACAAAGCTAGTAACTACTCCATTGCTATAATGTGGTTGTTTTACAACTATTATTTGGGGGTGGAGTGTAGATGAAGAGAAAGAAACATTGGGGAGGGAAGTTTGGGATTCTATCCGTAATCGCGGTTCTATTTGTTTCCGTGTTATTCGGTTCACTAGGATCACCAACGTCCGCAGAGCCAGAGCCGGCTGAACGAATAGTAGAAGAGGAGTTATTGCATGTACAGTTGGAAGTACCGAATGCCGATGCTGCGATGAAAATTATGGAAATGGGTATTGAGTTTGACCACGGCATTCATGAGCATGATGGTGTGTATGAGGTAGAAGTTACTGCAACACCATCAGAGCTACGTCAGTTAGAAACTTATGGCATTGAAGTGCATGAAGTTTTAATGACAGAAAAGCAGTGGAATGAAAGAATTGCAGAAATGAATGCTGTGTTGGAGAGAAATGAAAGCGCTATCCTGTCAGAAGAAAGACTGCAAATTTTACGTGCTAATCATTATACAAATCAATCGGCATCGTTTCTTTATGTAGAAGCAAAGTCTAGTGTTGGTGCGTCAAGTAGTACAGCACTTACAGCGACTTGGACAGAAAATGGTGTGGAAAAATCGGCAACACTAGCTCGCCGTTCGGATTACGGTGAATATTTATATCATTGGTTTGAGCTTCCGGTAGAAGAGATTCCTACTTCTGTAACGATTACGAGCAATCAAGGAGCAACGGCAACAAGTCCAGTGGAAGAATGGTTAGGAGGGGTTCCGAAACCTGGTAAACCAAATCCACATTACGTTTCTGATTTTATTGATTCGTATATGACTCCTACACAAATTAATGAGCGTATTGACCAATTAGCTGCGGAGTTTCCGGATTTAATGGAAGTAATTCAAATGCCTTATAAAACAAACGGATACCGACGTCATGCTCAAGCAACGATGGGCGGTTTTACGAATACAGCGGTTGTTGTGTCTTCTATAGTCTGGGGGCATGAAGGCGGAAATGGTATGGAAGTCGAGTTTGTGAACCCTGGAGGAGCTAATTCTCCTTTAACTGTTTCGGTAGATGAAAATAAAATAACAGTTAGCTTAGCGACGAACGTAGCCGGAGCTTTAACAAGTACGGCAAGGGATGTTGTGAATGCGTTAAACAATCAAGCAGGGGATTTAGTTTCTGCAAATACTTATCGTGGAAATACAGGTGGAGGTATTGCACAAGTTTGGTCTTCCACTTTAACGGATGGGTTAAATGGACCAGAATATGTGTCCCGTGAACCTGCTACTGTAAAAGCTATTCGTATAGGTAAAAAGAAAGACGGTTCTAAACCGGGTGTACTTGGTTATGCACAAGAGCATGCTCGTGAGTGGGTAACACCTTTAGTTGTGATGGAAACAGCTGAGCGCTTATTACGCAACTATGCACATGATGCAGAGACGAAAAAACTAGTAAACTCTTTAGATATTTTCTTAATTCCGATGGTAAACCCTGATGGAGCAAATTACAGTTTTTACGATTACAACATGCAGCGTAGAAACATGACGAACCATTGTGGACCGGATGGGGCAAACGATTTTGGAGCGCGTTCTGCTTGGGGAGTAGATTTAAACCGAAACCATTCAGTTGGAAGTATTCATGACGGATTTATCGGGGCATCGTTAAGCTGTACGAGTGATACGTACGCTGGTCCGGAGCCAACGAGTGAACCAGAATCAAGAAATATTGTGTGGTTGGCAGACCAATATGAAAATATTAATTTCGGAATGAACATTCACAGTCATGGTGGATATTTCATGTGGTCTCCAGGAGCGTATGATGCAAACCGCGAAACACTTCCTCGTCCATCTGCTGGGGAAGAAGCGTTTTATTGGGGAGCTTCTGAGCATATTTTAAACAGAATTCAAGAACATCGTGGAACTGTTATCCAGCCAACAAGAACGGGCCCTATCCCTGATGTATTATACTCAGCGGCAGGAAACTCTGCGGACTATTTATGGTATGAAAAAGGGATCTATACGTGGAACTTTGAAGTAGGAGCGCCACTATGGAACCCAGCTACGAATAGATGGGTATCTGTTGGTTTCCAGCCTCCATTTGAAGAAGGTCATGAAGAGGCGTTGGAGTTTGCAAATGGGTTAATCGGTTTATTTGAAGTGGCATACCAGCACGGAAAAGATAAACAACCGCCGAGATCTACTATTAACCCAGGTAAAGGAACATACAAAGGGCCAGTAGAAGTATCATTTGAAACGAGCGAACCTGCAACAATCTATTACACGATAGATGGTAGTCGCCCAACATTTGAATCACCGAAACTAGGCCTTTCTGGTACAAGAGAGCCTGCGGAAAAACTACTAATCAATGAAACAACAACAATTAACTGGTTCTCCGTTGACCCAGCCGGAAACGTAGAGAAAAACTACAACCCTAGTGGAAATGGGAATAACTTTAATTCAGCGAAGATTACAATAAAGTAAAAAGGGTCTGAACTCACGAAGGGCTGAGCATGATTGCTCAGTCCTTTTTTTAAAGTAAAATAGGTCTAGTTATTAACACAACAGTATTATTGATCGTTGTGTTTTTTACCGTTAAAAAAGGAAATCATCTATGAGAATAGTATAAGTATAGAAAAGGGGGATAAAAGTATGTATCAATATTTTAACGGTTTGGTGATTCGAGAAGGTACAGAAGGGGTTCCAGCGGTGTATGTAGAAGCACTTTTTGAAGATGCGGGTTGGGCGCGAAATACTCCAGACTGGCAAAAGGAAAAGTTTTCGTTAATTTTTCAGAATTCTACTTGGGCATTTACCGCTTGGGACGGTCAAAGAATGATAGGTATGGTGCGGGTTATTTCGGATAAAATTATGGCCGCCAACATTATGGATTTAGTCGTGTTAAACGAATACCGTGGAAAAGGAATCGGACAGAAATTAGTAGAGTTATGCGTTCAAAAGCTTCCACACGGTGACTGGTTCGCTCACACTTCCGCTAATAACTTTCCTTTCTATGAAAAGTGCGGATTCGAAGTGAAAGACATAACGAAAAATGGTACTTGTGCTTACTATGGATACATTCAAGCACGGAAGGATGGGCATCGATGAATGGAGGGGGAAGATGTCGGCAAGAGGTAATGATGTAGCGAAGTATATTAGTTTTTTAAATTTAGAAGTAGAAGCTCCGTCTTACGCTTATTTAGAGCGGATCTGTCAGGCCCACCTTAACACTTTTCCTTTTGAAAATATAAGTAAACTACTCTATTTTCGTGACCATAACTATGGAAAATTTGAAGTACCATCATTTGAAAAGTTCATTAGAGCTTTTGAAAATCACCACTATGGAGGAACATGCTACACATTAAACTCTAACCTCATGATTTTATTAAAGAAGCTAGGTTTTACTTGCTATCACATTATGCTTGGAAAGGAGCATATGGGAATTATTGTGACACTTGGCGACGAACGTTTTTATGTGGACTGTGGTGCAACTGCTCCTTTTTTTAAGCCTGCTCGATTTGAGTCGGGTCATGAAAATAGATCTTCTTTTGGTAACGATGAAGTATATCTACTCCCTGTAGATAGTGAAAACAATTATAAATATATGCGTTTTATGAATGGGAAACAAAGTGGAAAAACGTGGAACTTTCATTCAAGGCGAGAAATTACTATGGACGATTTCCTCCAAGTTATCGAAACATCTAATAAGCCAGGAGCAACTTTTATGTCGATCCTGAGGTGCCATCTTTACCAAACGGATCAACAAAGAAGTGTTTCGTTAGTAAATAACAAGTTCACAATACGATACTCTAACGGCGAAACTACTGTAACGACATTATTAACACCAGAAGAAATACGATCAGTAATTGCGGATGAGTTTAATCTACCGAAGTTACCAGTATTAGAGGCGGTGAACGTTTTAAAAGAGTTGGATGTAGATATTTTTGCAGAATAAAGTAGTGATTTTCACCAATTAGCTAGAGTGAAAACTTTATTGATTATCCAATTCGTTACCAGTTGTGATACTATTAATCTAGTGAAAAAATTTCCAGTAATAAAGGTGAGAATAATGAAGAGATGGATTTTTCTAATACTAGTTTTATTAATTTTATCACCACTTGTAGCCTTTTTAATTCCGCTCATAACACCGCTTCTTTTAATTGCGGCCATCATTATTTTTAAAGTGAAATTTCCAGAAATTAAAGGTGCAATTGGGGAGAGTAGGGTTAATCGAATATTAAATGAGTTGGGACCAGAATATAAAGTTTATCACGACCTTTATGTACCAAATGAAAAGGGAGGAACATCACAGCTAGATCATGTTGTTACGTCGCCTTATGGAGTTTTTGTTATTGAAACTAAAAACTATGAAGGTTGGATAATAGGGAAGGAACATAATAAATATTGGATGCAAGTAATTTTTAAGCGAAAAGAACGATTTTACAACCCAATTTGGCAAAATTATGGGCATGTGCAAGCTTTGAAGAAATATTTACATATGGAGAATGGGGAAGTTATTCACTCCATCATCGCTTTTTCACGGAATGCTACCCTAAAACTTGAGAATATTAAGTCGGCAAGAGTTATTCACTTCCACCAGTTAAAACAAGTGGTAAAAGAAATGCCTGTTCATAAAATTAATGAGGTTGAATTAAAGAGAATCGATCGTTATCTTGATAGACTTGCAGTTAATGATAAAAAATCAAAAAAACAATTGAAACAACTACACGTAAAGTCTATCCAACATAATGTAAAAAAGAAAAACCAACAAGAGAAGGCGAATTTGCAACAAAATTCATGCCCGAAATGTGGCAGCCAATTGGTAATGAGAAAAGGAAAGTATGGAACCTTTTATGGCTGCAGCAGCTTTCCTAAATGCAAATATACAAAACAGATGGAAAACAAAAAAGTTCTCTAAAATATTTAGGGAACTTTTCGGCAGTTATGCTGTTTCATTTTTTGAAGCATCGAGCATAAGAATAATAGCAGTAATAATGTGCATGATCATTCCGACGATAGGAATCCAAGCGATACAGGAAGTAACAATTCCGAGGACGCTTCCAGACGAACTTTTTCCTTCTTTGTTTGCGATTACTAGAGTGGTGATGTGTAAAGCTAACATAACAGCTAGTGGAGTCCATAAAAAGCTTAGAACGAAAGTACCGCCTATTATTGGTATCCCTAGAAATGCCTCCAAACCACCAGTAACCCATTTAAGGATTCTAGATGCTGACATGGATAAACCTCCTTTCAGTTGTTGGATAAATTAGGAAACTATATGAAAAGTATAATATAATATATTGTTTTAGTCATTGTTTAATTAACGTAACTAGAAATTAGTTATTACATATATATTTAGAAATTTAGTCTTTTTTTATGAGAAATAATGGAGATTGAAAAATGAAAGTAGGGGAGAAACATGCTTTATGACAGTTTTCGAGAAGTTTTAATCGCTTTGCTTTTTTGGTGGGTTATCCTACTAATATCTCGTAGGGTCACTTTTCGATATCCAGAAAGAAACAGTTGGAAAAAAGATTTACTCGTATCTTTAGCGCAAAGTGTATTCGTTATTATTGGGTTTAATGTTTTGGCGTTCTTCTTATAAAGGTTTTATTTCCAGAAAATGTGTGGACGAGGGAACTGTCCCTCCGTCCACGGGATCTGTCCGAGACCACTGAAAAACCCCTCCTAATAAATGTAAAAAAATAAAAAAAGAAAACCTTCCTTTATCAAAATTTGGTATAATTAGAAACGACCAAGAATCTAATTATCAATCGAAAAGGAAGGTTTTCTTCTATGCTTAAAGAAAAAGATATGCAGTTAAGCATCTACTCCGAATTATACTATAAAATCCCCAAAAATCATACACTCAAACTTGTCAGAGAAGCAGTTGATTTTTCTTATATTAACAAAGTACTGGAAAAATCGTATTGTAAATACTATGGTAGGCCTGCCAAAGAACCAGAAATGATGGTTAAATTACTCGTTCTTGGATACCTTTATAATCTTTCTGACGAAAGAGTAATAGAAGATGCTTCCCTTAATCTAGCTTATATGTACTTTCTAGATATTAATCCTGAAGACACACTACCACACCCCAGCCTGTTAGCCAAGTTTAGAAAACACAGACTACAGGATGTCTCGTTAGATGATATTATAGCCCTATTTGTTAAACAATGCGTCGATAAAGGAATTATCAAAGGTAGTTCTGTAAGTATTGATACCACTCATACAGAAGCTAACACGTTCAAAGCTACACCCGAACGGGTGATGAAAAGATTAGTTAGTAAGATGTTTAAAACATTAAAAGAGGAAGTAGAAAAAATTCCAAGTGATATCAATCAAGAAATCCCGGATTATAAAGAAATTGAAGACCCTAAAGTTGCGAAAGAAACAATGAAAGCCTATGTTGAAGAAACTATCACCACAGTAACAGAAAACGTAGACGTAGAAACTACACCTAAGACAAAAGCAGTGATTGAAAATGCGAAAGAAATACTATCCGACCCAAAGTTTTTAGCCCAAAAAGGTGTACGTTCTATTGTTGACCAAGAAGCAAGAGTTGGGCACAAAAGTAAAACTTCCAACTTCTTTGGATATAAAACAGAATTTATGATTACAACAGAAGATAGAATTATTACTTCCGTAAGGGTAGGCAATGGGGCATACGTGGACGGTAGTTTTTTTGACGAGCTATTACAACTCACTATAAAGTCTGGTATTTCGGTTGAAGAACTATATGGAGATAAGGCATATTTCAAAAAAGTAATTTTGGACAAATTAAAAGAAATAAAAGCAGCTGCCTACATACCTGTAAGTGAAATGGCTTATAGAATTAATGAAGAGTTATTTAGTTATAACAAAGACGCTGATCAATGGAGTTGCGAACAGGGAAATACGACTATAAAAAAATATTATAAGAACACCAAAAACAGACAATCGTACAAATATTACTTTGATAGAGAAAAATGTAAAGCCTGTCCAATCAGGACAGATTGTATTAAAGGAAAAAATGTTGGAAAAATCTTAGAAGTTGGAATCAACACACCAGAATTCTATGAATATAGCCAACAACAAAAACAACCAGAGTTTAAAAAAAAGTATAAAAAGAGAGCATGCCAAGAATGGAAAAACGGCGAAATGAAATGCTTTCACGGGCTAGATCGTGCCAGGGGGTACGGTCTCAAAAGCATGTCTACACAAGCAAAATTAACTGCATTAGCAGTTAATATAAAGAGGATAGGAAAGATCCTATCCTCCAAAACAGGGTAAAAAACGCTGGTTAGCATCAAAATAGGACAACATTTTCCTTATTGAGAGGTAAAAGTTGTCCTTATTTTTTTTCCGTTTCAAAAAAAGGGACTTTTTCAGTGATTTCGGATCTGTCCCTCTGTCCACATTTTTTATGGTGTTGGTGTGTTGCCGTTGCCACCTGCGTTGTTTTTGAGTAGTACTTTTAAGCCACTGTTCATGTCTGATCCTAGTACGTAGTTGCGGTCTACGAATACGCCCCAAGTGTTACCGCGTTCTGGTGTGTATTGTCCGATTTGAACTGGGTTAGTTGGGTCCGTAATGTCTACGGAAATGACGCCTCCAGAGTAGTAGGATAAGTATAATGTGTTTCCTTGCACTTTCGGATCATGTACTGTTTTTGCGAAAGTCGATACAGGTGGGTTTGGAACGTCATATGTTAGGTCTGTTGTGAATTGACTTAATAATACAGGGTTCGTTTTGTCTTTAATGTCGTAAATTCGCGTATAGCCGTATGCTGATTCAAAGCCTTCTCCGACTGGATTCGCTACTTCACGAGTTTCGATTAAAATATTGCCACCTTTCGCTAATGCAGCGGAGTGGGCCGCTCCTTTTACGTGAGGCTCATAGCTTGTTCTACCTAGGTAAACAGGCTCTTCAGGATTTCTAATATCAAAAATTACGGTACCTAAATCCCACATTGATACATATGCATAATGGCCATTGTTGTCTGTAATGACACTATGGTTAAATACTGCACGCGGGCGGTCGTTCGGATCTGTCCAGTTGTACCCGTTCCAATTTTCTGGAACTTCTTCTAAATCTCTAGCATCCCACTCCCATATTTTTTCTGGATTAGTTGGATCCGAAACATCGATAATTTGGAAGTCTCTCTCCGTACCGTGTGTATAATAATCTGCATAAGGATTCGATGTTAATAGAAGTGGACGGTTTCCTTGAGTTGTTAAATATAGTTCATGAGTTCCTGTTACTCTTCGATCTAGTGGATAAAATCCAAGGCGTTCTGGATTGTATGGGTCACTCACATCATATAGTAAAACTCCCCCAACACTGTCAGGTCTGTTGGCATTATTTCGAGAAGTTTGTTGTACACTTACTACTGCTAAGTCTCCTCGGAAGTGAGGTGTGTTAACGGATTTTACGATCACTTTTTCTTGCCAAGTATGAGGAATCTCGTTAGCAAATACTGCAACCTCTTGCGGATCAGATGGATTACTTAAGTCAAATACACGAACCCCTCCATTACCTCCACCAGCTGTATGCGTTCCTGTATAGGCAAACCCTTTATGTGCATATACATCTGCCATGTTTTTTTGTGACCCGTTAATCGGCTCAATTTGTTTGGAAGCTACTTCACTTAAGAAACGAACATTTTTACTACCTTCTGATGTATATCCTAATTGCATTTCCTCAATTTCTTCAGGAGTGAATGCCTCTCCTACTTTATTCCCGATTCCTTCAAGTGCATCATGAGCAAAAGCTGATGGCATTAACGATGAAAATGCAAGCGCTCCTGCTAGAGTTGTTGTAACTAATAGGTTCCTTCTTTTCACTATTACATTCCCCCAACATTTCATAGATTTTTGTACAAGGGAAATTATAGCAACTAGAATTATGGTATACTATTAAAAATATTCTATTAATTTTGACAAGAGTGTCGGTAGATTAGGATAATATCCCTTTTAAGAAAATAGAAATTGAGCAATATGAACGGAATGTGCAATTTTCAGAATAGGTGTATGGTCATAAAATTTACAAAAATACATGTAACAGAAAATTTTCGATTGTCGAAACAATAAATCAATGGAAGTATAAAAGGATAGAAGTTTTATTTTCATCTAGTAAAATTTCCGTTTGTGTTATAATTTACCTATAAAAAAATAAGGGCTGGAGGCACAGGTTTAATTATTTCCACTATTTAGTGGGACGAGAAACTGTCTCCCAAAAGGGGAAGCGATGAAGAAAAGGATTATAGTTACAACTTCAGTTGGTTTAGTTTTAGTCTTATTGTTTTTGAATGCTCCAAAAGATGAGGCGAAGACAGTAAATGAATACGATGAAGAGAGCCTGCAAATAGGGAATCAACATTTGAGGCAGGAAGAAATTGCAGTGAAGGAACGACCTGATGAGCTTTTAGAAAAGTTTGTTCTTCGTGAAGAAATCGAGTTAAAGCTATGGGATGAAGGAGAAGAGGTTGAAGAAATTCAAACGTTATTAAACAAATTCGGCTACTCCATAGAAGAGAATGGAGTGTTTGGATTGCAAATGAAAGAAGCGGTAGAGGATTTCCAAACAAACTTATCACTGGATGCAACGGGATCAATCGATTATGCAACATATAAGAAACTAGTGATAACCGAGTCTAGCAACCTAGCAGATGATTATATAGTTAGTTTACAAAATAAAAGAACGATGCAAGAAACGTTTATTCCGATTCCAACACTTATTCAAACACCTGAGTTGCCGAACGGTTGTGAAATCACTTCATTAACGACCATTCTTAACTACTACGGTTATGATGTTTCAAAGACAGTAATGTCTGATCACTATTTACCGAAAAAACCTTTTACTTATAAGGATGGTAAACGATTTGGAACGAACCCACACGAATACTACGCAGGTGAACCGAGGTCGCAACATGGTGGATGGTATAGTTTCGCTCCTCCCATTGTCGAAGCGGGAAACATGTATTTAGAAGAACAGGGTAGTACGATGCGTACGATTGATATTACTGGTAGTAGCAAAGAAGATATTATTTATTACGTTAACGAGGGTTTTCCTATCGTTATATGGACAACGTTAGATTTAAGTCCGCCAAGAATGAATTCTCATTGGTATTTGCAAGATAGTGGACAGTATTATGAAGCACAAACGAATTTGCATGTTGTTGTACTGAATGGATTTACAGACGATAAAGTGCATGTTATGAACCCGTTAATTGGTCAAGTTACGTATGATGCGGAAGCTTTCTTTCGTGTTTATGAACAAATGGGTCAGCACGCCATTATTGTGAACTAAATGCCTGTTGGCACCGAGCCGGTTCCCATATCTCCTACTATAGAAAGAATAAGGAGTTAAGCGAAGGGGCTTATGTATATAGAGAAAAAATAGTGATTGAGCAGGGTACAGTTGGTTAGAACTGTACCCTGCTTTTTTTATATTTCACCTAATGCTAAAAAAGTATAGATAATGTTAAAAGATTACTATATGTTAGCGCTTTCATGAGGGGCGAATCGATATAAGATGGAAATGTAGCAAATAATTAAAAATTTGAAGGGGGAACTTCAATTGAAAAAGATGTGGAGATTATTTTCCGTTTTAATGGTTGCGACGTTGTTAATTGGTATGTTAGCAGCTTGTAGTGGTGCAACTGGCGGAAGTAGCAGTGTGAGCGTGGGTATCGTTTTACCGACGAAAGATGAGCCTAGATGGGTGCAAGATGAACAGCGCTTTAAAGATGCATTAGCTGATTCAGAGTACACAACAGAAATTTTATTTAGCCAAGGTTCTTCAGCAAAAGAAAAAGAAAACGTAGAAACGTTACTTAATAAAGGAATTGACGTATTGATCATTGCTCCTCATGATGGGGCAGCAGCTGGTTCTGCAGTAGAAGCAGCGAAAAAAGAAGGCGTAACAGTAATCGCATATGATCGTTTAATTACTGAAACAGATGCAGTGGATTACTATGTAACTTTTGACTCTGTTGCTGTAGGTGCAGCACAAGGTCAATATTTAATCGATAATGTGGAAGGTTCTAACGTACCTCTTTACTTATATGCAGGTGCTTCTTCTGACAACAACGCATTTTTATTCTTCCAAGGAGCTTGGGAAGTGCTTCAACCGAAAATTGCGGATGGTACTTTTGTTATCGCAAACTCTAGTGAAGCAGTAGCGTTAAAAGATAAAAATGAACTTACTCGTGACGAGTTAGGGAAAATTTTAGGGCAAGTAACAACGAACTGGGATCCTAGTGAAGCTATTAATAAAGCGCAAACTCACTTAACGGCAGCTGGAGCAAACTTAAAAGGTGATATTGCCATTTTAGCACCAAACGATGGTACAGCTCGTTCTATCGCTGATGTTTACGGTTCCGATTCTGATATTTCTAGCTATGTCATCTCAGGACAAGATGCAGAAAAAGCGTCTATTCAGTACATCATTGACGGTAAGCAATCTATGACAGTATTTAAAGATGTACGTACACTTGTTGCAGATGCAATCGGTATGGCAATCGATATTTTAGATGGTAAGACACCTTCTACTACAGGTTCATACAACAACGGTAAAGTGGATGTAAAAGCGAAACAAACGAACGTCATTGTTGTAGACCAAGAGAACGTGAAAAAAGAGTTAATCGACTCTGGTTATTATGAAGCAAGCGAGTTTACTGGACTGTAATTAATAGAAGAAAAACGGAGCTGTCCGAAAACATAAGCGCCATGCACCCCCATTTACTAAATGGGAGAGCGAGGCGCTAACGGACAGCCCCATTAATATAGCTGTTTTGTTTGGAGGAAAATTAAATGAGCGAATATATACTGGAGATGAAACAGATTTCAAAGGAATTTACGGGAGTGAAGGCGCTCGACAATGTCAATTTTAAGGTAAAAAAGGGTGAGATTCACTGTTTAGTTGGTGAAAATGGGGCTGGAAAGTCAACACTAATGAAAGTACTTAGTGGTGTTTATCCTTATGGAACTTACGGAGGAGATATTGTTTACGAAGGTAATATACAACAATTTAATAAAATTAGCGATAGTGTTCAAGCGGGCATCGTCATCATTTACCAGGAGTTAGCTCTGTTTCCAGATCTCACAGTTTATGAAAATATATTCGCCGGCAATGAAATGAAGCAGAGAGGATTCATTGACTGGAATGAGACGATTGTAGAAGCGAAAAAGCTACTAGAAAAAGTGAATCTCGATGTGAATCCAGAAACGCTTGTCAAAGATTTAGGTGTAGGGAAACGTCAGCTAATTGAAATTGCGAAAGCGTTAAGTAAAGACGTAAAACTTCTCATCCTCGATGAACCAACTGCGGCATTAAATGAAGATGATAGTGAGAACTTATTAAAACTATTAGATGGCCTTCGGAAACAAGGAATTACTTGTATTATGATTTCTCATAAATTGAAAGAAGTTATTTCGATAGCGGACAATGCAACGGTTATTCGTGACGGACAAACAATTGGAACGTTAGATGCATCTAAAGGAGAAGTAACAGAAAATACGATTATTAAAAACATGGTAGGTCGTGAAATCAAAGATATTTATCCGAAGCGAGAAAAGAAAGTATTTGGAGAGAACGTACTAGAGTTAAAAAATTGGTCTGCATATGATCAAAAGCTAAGCAGACATGTAGTGAAAAATGCAAACCTTAACGTTAGAAAAGGTGAAATTATTGGTTTGGCAGGCTTAATGGGCTCTGGTCGAACGGAACTTGCCTTAAGTATTTTCGGTAATGCGAAAGGGTATAAATTGCAAGGGGATTTAATGCTAGATGGAGTTCCGAAAGTGTTAAAGCATCCTAGTGACGCAATTAAATCTGGTATCGCGTACGTTACGGAAGATCGAAAGGGAGATGGGTTGTTTTTAGCGCAAGACATTAAAAGCAATATTTCTGCCGCCAATTTACATGGAATTGCGAGCAACGGAGTTATTAATGACAACGAGGAAATTAAAGTAGCAGACAATTACAAGTCATCGTTGCACATAAAAGCTGCCTCGTTAGAACAACTCGTTGGAAAATTAAGCGGTGGTAACCAGCAAAAAGTTTCGTTAGGAAAGTGGCTATTTGTCGGCCCTAAACTCCTCATATTAGATGAACCTACTCGGGGAATTGACGTAGGGGCGAAATTTGAAATTTATACGGTCATGAACAAGCTGATTGAAGAAGGAATGAGTATTATTATGATATCTTCCGAGCTTGGAGAAGTATTGGGAATGAGTGACAGAGTATATGTCATGGCTGAAGGAGAAATAAAAGGCGAATTACCAATAGAAGAAGCCGACCAAGAAAAAATAATGCAACTTGCAACACAATAGGAGGCTAAACCAATGAATTTAATAAGTGACGTTAAAACGTTGATCAGTAAAAATATCCGTGACTACGGAATGTATATCGCTTTGTTTGTTATTTTTCTTATCTTTACTATTCTTACAGACGGATTATTTATATCTTCTCGTAACATTAGTAACTTACTAGATTCTGCAGGATATATTGCGGTTCTTGCAGTAGGTGTTATGCTCGTTATCGTCATTAGACATATCGATTTATCGATCGGATTTTTAGCAGGATTCCTCGGTGCAATTGCAGCTATTTTACTAATGCAATATGGATTACCCGTGTATGTAGTTATCCCAGTTATTTTAGGATTAGGTATTATTGCAGGATTGTTCACAGGATTTTTAGTTGCAAAAGTCGGTATTCCAGCTTTCGTAGCAACACTAGCTGGTTGGTTAATTTATCGTGGAGCTATTTTACAAGTAACAGAAAAATCAGGTACGATTATCGTTCAAAATGATGCATTTAATGCGATCGGGAATGGCTATATCCCGTCCATGATGCAAATTGGCGGATTACACTTACTCTCTTTATTAATTGGTGCACTAGGAATAGTCTTCTATATTTATAGTGCGATTTCGAACCGTCGTAACAAATTGAAGTACAGTTTTGAAGTAGTTTCTAAACAGATCTTTATTTTACAATTAATATTTGTATCAGCAATTATTGCTGGAATCACATGGGTTTTAGCTGGATACAACGGTTTCTCATGGACTGTAATCATCATTTTATTAGTTGTTTTAGTGTATCACTTCTTCACTACGAAAACAGTGTTAGGTAGACATATTTATGCAGTTGGTAGTAACCCAGAAGCAGCACATTTAAGCGGTATTAATGTTAAAAAAATAACGTACATCGTTTTCGGTTCGATGGGATTGCTATCTGCGTTATCAGGTATTTTATTTACCTCTCGATTACAAGCTGCAACAACAACTGCAGGTACGTTATTTGAGCTTGATGCGATTGCAGCAGCTTACGTTGGTGGTGTATCAGCAGCAGGTGGAGTTGGTAAAGTGACAGGTGCGATCGTCGGTGCTGTCGTTATGGCATCGTTAACGAGTGGAATGAACTTGCTAGGTGTTGGTATTTCCTATCAATACATGATTAAAGGTGGCGTACTTGCATTAGCAGTTATTTTTGATGTTATGACGAGAAGAAAAGGAAAATAAAGGTTTGCAACGAGGAGGCTTTCACCTGGAAAATGGGGAGGCCTTTTAACAATGTCTGGTAGTAATTTATTGAAAGTAAAAAAAGAATGCGCTTTTTTACCTAGGCTGATAGAATCAAACTAATAATATACGAAATTTCAAAACGATTACGAGCACAAGAGAAAGGAGATAGAATGTTGCGTAAATATGCTTACGTAATACTTGGCGTTGTATTTGTCTCCCTTTGTTACCTCATTTTTGTTTCGGCAAACATTGTCTTGCGGATTAATGCTGAATTACCCGAAGCTATAAAGCAAGAAAAATCTCAATACCGGTTAGTTTTAATAACGAGAGACATAGAAACGACATTTTGGAATAAAGTCGGGCTTGGAGCGGAAAAACAGGCGGAGGCGGATGGAGCTAGTTTAGAAATATGGGGAAGCTACAGTAACAATCCTGAAGAATTTCTTGAAAAATTAGAGTTAGCGATTCATTCCAAAATGGATGGAATTATTGTACAAGGGCTTGATACGGACGAGTTTAAAGAGCTAACGAAAGTGAAAGCAGCGTTTTACGGGATACCTATTATTACGGTTGCGAATGACGTCCCGATGGCAGAGAGTTTGAGAAGAACGTATGTTGGTTCTGACCAATTAGAAGCTGGTAGGCTAATCGCAAAACAGTTAGTGGAAGACATGGGGATGAGCGGGAATGTTGTCCTTCTTTACGACAATCAACATGAATATTATCAAAGACAGCGGCTTGAAGGAATAAAAAGTGTGTTGAAACGCTATCCTAGTATTCAAACGTTGGAAGCAGAAACATCGGAAACGCGAGATCAAGTTATTTCGAGAACGAGAGAGGTATTAAATGAAATGCCTAATGTTGATGCGTTTATTGCTGTCAACGCGAAAATCGTTGGTCCAATGGTTCAAGAAATTAGTAGACGCTCTCAAGTGGAGCCTTACTTTATTTATTCGTTCGATGATGGACAAGAATCACTTCCGCTATTATCAGACGGAAAAATTGATGGTGTTATTGAGCAAAGTCCCGAAATGATTGGCGAAATAAGTGTAAAAAAGCTTATTAACTGGCTAAATGGCGATACTGTACCTCTTGATATTAACGGTTATTTTACTGATATTCATATATTGAAGGGCGAACAACAGCAATGATAAGTATTCAAAGAAAAATATTACTGCTTACGACCATTGTGATTTTAATCATGTCGGCAATTTGGATAACGCTTACATATTACAATCATCAAACACAAGTTAAATATAACGATATTTTGAATCGTTATTTAGTCTTGAATGAAGTAACGCGATCTAGTCATCAAGTCATCACCGATTTGAATAATTATATGCTAGATTCTTCGCTTGATAATTTAAAGCGGTTAGAGGGAAGTAAAAAGGAAATAGAAACGGCGAAGTATGATGTTTTATCCGTTAGAAATATAGAAAATAGTTTTACGCTAACAAATTATATCCATTTAATAGATAGTTTAGTAGAAACGACGGACAGGCTGTTAAAAGTAGAAAAAGATACAGAGGCGGCTGTAAAGGATTTAGCGGAAGCTACTAGAATTTCTAATTACATTTCGGAAATGACTCTCACGTTAATCGATATGGAATTGAAAACTCATGAACCGTTTTATCGTGGAATTATGGAACAGTCTATTGAACTAGTGAAACTAGGGTTTTTACTAATTTTACTAACTTCTTTCTTGCTCCTGCTCATTACGTATTGGTTTTCATTAACTATTACGAGACCGATACAGCAGTTGACGAAAGCTGCTAGTGAGCTGGCGAAAGGACACTTTAATCAACCGATTAATGTGAAAACGAAGGATGAGATTGCTTTTCTCGCCCGAACATTCGACCATATGCGAAACAATATTAATAACTTAATAAAGCAAATAAAAGAAAAAGCAAAATTAGAACATGAGCTCCAACAAAATAAAATCCTATTGCAGGAGAGCCATTTTCGTAGTTTGCAAAGTCAAATTAACCCGCATTTTTTGTTTAATACATTAAATACTCTTTCGAAAAAGGCTTATTTAGAGGGATCAGAAGAAATTAGTGATTTACTAGTAAGTGTTGCGGATCTCCTTCGATACAATTTAAAGCAAATAGATCGGTCTGTTACACTTCATGACGAATTAATCGTGTTAAAGCAATATATGGATATTCAAAAAGCTAGGTTTACGGACCGCCTCCATCTTCATTTAGAAATAGATGAAACTTGCTTACATGTAAACATACCTGCGCTTACGTTACAGCCGATTATTGAAAATGCCGTCATTCATGCAGTAGAACCTAGAGTGGATGGAGGGACTATTACTGTTCGGGTAATCGATAGTGGAGAGTATGTGTCTATTGAGATAGAAGACGACGGGGTAGGGATGTCAATAGAGAAGATGGAGCAACTATTAACAGAAAATCCTGTGCAGGCAGAAGGGCATTCAACGGGTATAGGGTTTAGCAATG
Source organism: Sutcliffiella cohnii (assembly GCF_002250055.1). Classification (NCBI taxonomy): domain Bacteria; kingdom Bacillati; phylum Bacillota; class Bacilli; order Caryophanales; family Bacillaceae; genus Sutcliffiella; species Sutcliffiella cohnii. The sequence goes on along the minus strand of NZ_CP018866.1, from coordinate 4,073,843 downwards.
TCGTGAAACGATTGCGTCTCTTCTTTAATAAAGAAGACGTTATGGAAATAAAAAGTACTGTCGGGATAGGAACGAACGTCGTATTAAAAATTCCAAAAAATAAAGAGGCGATAACAAATGAAACTCTTAATTGTGGATGACGAACAAATTGAGCGAGAAGGGATGATGGCCATTTTGAACAGAGCCTTCCCTGAGCTGAAAATCGAACAAGCAAACAATGGTTATCAAGCTATTGAAATTACTAGAATGTTTCAACCAGATTTAGTATTAATGGATATTCAAATGCCAGGCATGAATGGACTAGAGGCGATTGAGCAGATACATGCAGAATATCCGACTATTAAATTTGTGATGGTGACGGCATTTGATACGTTCAACTATGTGCAGTCCGCTTTAAAATTAGGAGCAAAAGATTATATTTTAAAGCCAAGTAAAGTTAGTGAAATTAGAGCGACAGTTGGAAAAGTGTTAAAGGAAATTGAAGAAGAACGCGAATTTTTTACGGAAAGTAAGATACAGAGTGAAATGCTTGAAAAAACATTAGCACTCGTGGAAACAGATATTGTAACACAATTACTATTTGATCATGTGCATGAAGTACATGTAGATATGCTTGTCGAAATGGTAGAAATCCCTTCAACAAATGAGATGTTTGTCATGAACGTCGTTGTACCAGTTGGAACGGAGTATACGTACTCACGAATAAAAGAAAAAGTAAGAGAATGTAAGAGTGGCTGGATGGGGGCTTTATATGACGGACAACTTCCGATTATTATTTTTCGAAATCCTGAAGTTTCATTCCGATCCCAAGCGATATTACTCGCACGAGACATTCTTTCGATTGCCAACTCGGAACAGTTAGCTGGTTGGTTTATAGGGATAGGTAATGTTTGTCAGTCGTTAGAGCAAATTCGCCAATCTTATCAGGAAGCTTCTATTGCTTCTGCGAATAAGAATCTCCCAGTAAAATATCGTTTTTTTCAAGATGTACCAATCGGAAATGACATTCGATACGAGGCGAAACTTCTTAAAAAGGAATTTTCCGAGCAAGTTCGACTTGGCGAATGGGATCAAGTGAAAACGAATGTAATAAATCTTATTCGAGCTTACGAAGTAGAGGGTTTAGATCTCCAGCATTCACAGCAACTGGTCTTGGAAGCGCTATGGTCCATTTGGTCCGTTATGAGTGATATCGGTATTGAAACGCTAGCCCCTATTTATTCGTATCAAACACAAAATTTCCGCCAGTTACGAACGGAAACTTCATCTCTAATACAAGAAATGAAGCAAAATTATGAGAAACATTACCGCAACATTGAAGCAGATACAATCCATCAAATAAAGCAATATATTATGGAAAACTCCCAACACGATATTTCGTTAGATACGTTAAGTAGAAAAGTAGGGTTAAGTCCGATTTATATTAGTAAAATGTTTAAGGAAAAGCTTGGGGTTAACTATATTGAATTTTTAACAGAATGCCGAATTGAAAAGGCGAAGAAAATGTTAGGAGACCCTGAAAAAAGTATAAAAGAAATTACTATTGAAGTTGGATATCATGAACCAAACTATTTTAGCAAAGTGTTTAAAAAAATGTGTCACGTAACGCCTAGAGAATACCGGAAAACGTTGCTCGGTATGAAAGGTTAATAGGGGTGAGGAGATGGGAAGTAGGCTCAAGAAACTTATTGTATTCATACTTCTATTATTTATGGCTGCTTGTGAAGGCGAAAATAACATAGTACTACCTGTTGAAAAAGAAGAGTCCATTGCGCTGGATACGGAAGAAAAGATTAAAATAGGTTTTTCGATGGATACGTTAGAAGAAGAGCGTTGGCCAAAGGATCGAGAGCTTTTTAAAGAGGCAGCGGAAGCCTTAGGAGCAGAAGTGCTTGTGAGAGAAGCAAAGGGAGATGATGCTTTACAAATCGTACAAGCAGAGTCCTTAATTAGTGAAGGAATCAATATTCTCGTTATTGTCCCTCATAATGCCGAAGCAGTAGCAACTATTGTGAAAAAGGCTCATTTAGCCGGTATTAAAGTAATTTCATACGATCGGCTAGTTAAAAATTCGTCGGTTGATTTGTATATATCTTTTGACAATGAATTAGTAGGACAATTACAAGCAGAAGAAATAACAAAACTAGTTCCAAAGGGAAAATATGTATATATCGGCGGTGCGAGTACAGATAATAACGCGCATTTACTTAAAAAAGGTGTGTTTAAAGTACTGCAGCCATTTATCGAAAGAGGAGATATCCAGGTTGTCTACGACCAGTGGACGGAAAATTGGGATCCAGAAAATGCACGCGCCTATATGGAAGAAGCTTTAAAAGCTAACCAAAATGAGATAGATGCGGTTATCGCTGCAAATGATGCAACGGCAGGAGGAATTATTGAGGCACTAACAGCACATGGACTTGCAGGGACTATACCAGTTGCTGGCCAAGATGCTGATTTATCAGCCGTTCAATACATAGTGGATGGAAAGCAAGCGATGACAGTGTACAAACCGATTAAAGCTTTGACAGAAGAAGCGGCGAAAATAGCAATTATGATGGCAAAAGGAGAAAAAATGGAAACAGACCAAGTGATGAATAATGAGAAAGAAGAGGTACCGTCCGTCTTTCTTCGCCCAATCCCAGTTGATCAAAAAAATATAGATGAAACAATAATTGCTGATGGATTTCATTCGTATGCAGACGTATATAAAGAAAATTAAAGGGAAAAAGAGAGTTTAGCTATTTTCACTAGCTAAACTCTCTTTTTGTTTATTAGGTGAACGAATAAATATTTGCATAGTATTGAATTATTTCGCGCATGCTATCTCTTATGTCGAAAGTTGTCGTTTTGTGAAAAAAAGCATCACAGTTTACACTTTAATATGGTGGTGAAGCCCTGTGAACTTTGATTATTTAGTGCTAATTATGTTGTGGATTATTTTACCGATTATATTATGGAAGGTAATACCTCGCCATCGTTTACGAGAAGCATTGGCAGCACTTTTGTTTTTTCAAATGTTAACATGGGTTTTTAGTATCGGTTTGACCTATGCGGGGTTACTAGAGGCACCAGTTCGATTTTTTAAAGAGGCGACGAAAATAAATTTTACGATGGAATATTTAGTGTTTCCAACAGCGGCAGTATTATTTCAATTATCTTTTCCGCATAAAGCTCGGTACTTTAGACGACTTGTTCATTATTTATTGTGGGTAGGAATTATCCTTTCTTTTATGGCGCTAATAGGAACGTTTACAAATATTATGGATATTAAATGGGATAATCTTGTTCGCAGCTTTTTTAATTTTCTTATTGAATTATGGATATGTCGTCGTTATGTGTTGTGGGTGATGAATCAACCACCAAAAGGATATGATACATATGAATATTGATCTAATGCTTCTGTATTGTTTGTATGCGATTACTATTATTTCGTTAGCATATATCCCAAGGGATAAATGGAGAGAAGCGAGCATAGCCTTTTCTTTTCAACAATGTGTAGCTTGGTTTCTTGGGTTACTTGCTGTACAACTAGGGTTGTTACAATACCCTGTTCGGGAGCTTGCTAGCGTTAATGGGACAAGCTTCTTGTTCGAGTTTGTCATGTATCCAATTATCGGGAGCTTTTTTTGTATATATTATCCGTTTAAAAAACAGATGAGGATAAGGGTTTTATATTTAGTCTCCTTTTGTACCATTTTAACTATCCTTGAAGTCATTTTTGAAAAGAATACAAATCTTGTCCATTATATCTATTGGGATTGGTATGTTACGTGGTCAACCGTTGGTGCAACGTTAATGTTGCTATGGCGGTTTTATAAGTGGTATTTTAAGCTTGGTTAGACAAGTTGTTTGACAACGGCTTTCAAGTACGGAACCTCCGATCGATAGATCAAATTAATGTTAGTTTCCTTCTTTTTATCATTTCAAGCAGGAATCCTTTTTCGTGTACCGAAATAGTAGGGGTACATAGACGAAGGGGGACTGACTCACGATGACGACTGAAAAATTAAGTGGTGTAATAGAGGATTTTCATGGTACAAAGGTCGCTGATCCGTACCGTTGGTTAGAGGATACAAGTTTAGTAGAGACAAAACAGTGGGAAGAAGAGATGGCAGCCGAATCTACAGCTTATTTTATGGAAACAGACAGTAGTAAGAAAGATAGAGAGCGATTAACCGAGCTTTGGAATTTCCCGAAATTTTTTGTTCCGAAAAAGGTTAATAACAAACTCTTTTACTTAAAAAATGATGGGCTGCAAAATCAGGCGATTCTTTATGTAAAACAAAATAATGAAGAGCGTATCGTTATTGACCCGAATACGTTAACAGATGACGGAACAGTTGCGATGACGAATTATGTGTTCAATAGTGATGGGACTCTTGTTGCGTATGCGACGTCGCGAAATGGTAGTGATTGGCAAGAAATTAAGGTGCGAAACACGGAAACTGGCGAGGATTTAGTGGATCTTATTCAGCATGTAAAGTTCACGAATATCGCTTGGTCACCAGATGATAGTGGGTTTTTCTATAGCCGATTCCCAGAGCCAAGTGCGGTTGTGGAAGAGGGTACGCATAACAAAGTGTACTTCCATAAGCTTGGCACGAATCAAGCAGAAGATACGTTAGTACATGAGCAACCAGAAGACAAAGATTTAATGTTCTCTGCTTCCTTATCTCAAGATAAAAAGTATATAATGCTTCACGTTTATTTTGGAACAGCGTCCGAAAATAGATTTTATTTAAAAGAACTGAATAGTGAGGGACCATTTGTACGCCTCCTAGATGAACAAAATGCAGAGTACACGTATATTACAAATGATGGAACGCACTTTTATTTTCAAACCGATTTGGACGCACCGAAAGGAAGAATTATTTCTATCGATGTAGAAAATCCAGCTAAGGAAAATTGGGTAGAAGTTTTACCGGAGCAAGAGCTCGTAGTGGAACGAATCAAATTTTTAAACAACCAATTCATTGTTGTATTCCTAAAAGATGCGCATCACGTTATCCATTTGTTTAACAGGGACGGTTCTTTTGATAAAGAAATAGAACTCCCAGTGATCGGTTCATTAACAGACATAACGGTGAATAAGGACGATAGGGAATTATATTTTGGGTTCACTTCATTTTTACACCCTACTGTTGTATACAATTATCACGTAGTAAGTGGTGAATTACGTTTAGAGGCGCAATCAGACATCGCTTTTGACGTAGAAGGTTATGAAACGACTCAAGTATTTTACCCTTCTAAAGATGGTACGAAAATACCGATGTTTTTAACACATAAAAAAGGGTTAGAGTTAAATGGAGAGAACCCAGTCATGTTATACGGCTATGGTGGGTTTAATGTGAGTTTAACACCAAGCTTTAATCCAGCGGTTCTTCGTTGGTTGGAAAAAGGCGGAGTTTATGCAGTTGCTAATCTTCGTGGTGGAAATGAATACGGGGAAGAGTGGCATCGTGCCGGTATGTTAGAAAATAAACAAAATGTGTTTGATGACTTTATTGCAGCAGGTGAATGGTTAATTGCAAATAAGTATACGTCTACACCGAAGCTCTCAATCATGGGTGGTTCTAATGGTGGTCTACTAGTTGCTGCTTGTATGGTGCAACGCCCAGACTTATTTGGAGCGGTTCTTTGTCGAGTACCGGTAATTGATATGTTGCGCTATCATAAGTTTACGATCGGGAAGTATTGGATTCCAGAGTACGGCAATGCAGAAAACCCAGAACAATTTCCGTTCATGTACGCATACTCGCCACTTCATAACGTAAAAGAAGGGGAAAAGTATCCGCCTGTACTTATTGCGACAGCTGACAGTGACGACCGTGTCGTACCAGCACATGCGAAGAAGTTTACGGCGACGTTAAAAGAAAAAGCTGATAAGAATACGACTGTTATTTTGCGCTTAGAGAAAAAAGCAGGGCATGGATTAGGAAAACCAACATCGAAACTTATCGGAGAATGGGTAGACTTTTACGCGTTTCTTGAGAAAGAAGGAGTTGCACGGACGGTTTGAGTTAAACGTTCGAGTAGGAGGGGTTACCCCCTGTTATCGCTAATAAAACTATCGCAAATAAAATCGTGTTACCGCAAATAAAAATGGTTTATCGCAAATAAAAGGTACTGTCAATAATTATGTGTAAGTATTTGTACTCAATGAGTTATATGGTTTTGTTAGTGGAGGATTCAGGCAGCCTCGGCTGCCTGAATCCTCCACTTTTAGGCTTTGGGATACTGCTCCTCAAACATTTTTAAAATTTGATCATGAGCTAGGCCGAATCCACTTAGTTTTCTTCTTGACCAGCGCTCGTTATAGTCGATAGAGGTCAGGTACGTAATCTTTTCAGCTGCTTCAATGTTCGGCAGGCTATTCATGGTTTTTAACCTCTTGCGGATTTCCTTAATGGTACGCTCAATAAGATTTGTAGTGTAGATGTACTTTTGGATTTCCTCAGGGTAGCGTAAAAAGGTTAAGAGTACTGGAAGGTCTTCTTCCCAGGAAGCTATTTCTCGACTGTAGCGCTTTTTCCATTTCTCCCTGAGCTCTCCGAACGCTTTTTCAGCTTCTACGTATGTGCTTGATGTATAGACTTTTTTTAAATCAGTACTTAGCTCAGCTTGATCCTTCTTACGTGCTTTATTCATAGTGGAACGGACCTTGTGTATTACACAACGTTGAACATCAGCTTTTGGAAAGATGGAACGAAATGCCTCTTCGAGACCAGTCAGTCCGTCAAAAACGCCTAGCAGTACTTCCTGTACTCCTCTGTTGCGCAGGTCCTGGAGGATTTCCTTCCAACCATTTGAAGATTCTATTCCTCCGACATAAAAACCAAGGATTTCCCTGTGGCCTTCCGGAGTAATTCCTAGAACAATATAGACAGCTTCTTGGGCTACTGTATCTCTACGAATCTTTACAAACAAAGCATCAAGAAATAAAGCACAATAGCGCTTCTTTAAAGGGCGGTTCTGCCATTCAATCACATCCTCCATCACGGCAGATGTGATATTCGATATGGTGCCAGGGGAATATTGTTCCCCAAGCAAGTTTTTCAAGATACTCCCTACCTGACGGACTCCAACCCCGTGTTGATAAAGTTGAACAACGAGCTCATCTACTGCAACCATTCGCCTTTGATAAGGCTCAAACATATTAGTCGTGAACTCACCTTTACGATCGCGGGGAACAGCCAGATCTTCAACGCGGCCATACATAGTGTCGAGAGTCCTCGGATAGTATCCATTACGGGAATTTCCTTCTCCGACAGGTTCGTTCTCTAGTACACTCTTGATCTCCTCGCGCAAGATAGTTTCTATTTTCTCCTTTAGGAGATCCTGCATGGAAATTTTTAAGATAGTGGCTAAATCTAATTTATCTGTGTTAAAATGGGACATGGATAAAGTACTCCTCTCAAAGGTTATTGTGGTGATAACTCAGAGAGTACTTTGTCCTTTTTTATTTGTCTAGCAAAAGGTCTTACACATACTTTTATACATCATCAAATAAAATCGTGCCACCGCAAATAAAAATGGCTTATCGCAAATAAAATCGTGCCACCGCAAATGAAAATGGTTTATCGCAAATAAAATCGTGCTACCGCAAATAAAAAGCATACTATCGCAAATAAAAAATTGAATTACTAAAAAACGCAACCCAAAGCAACCATTTAACAAAAGAGCAATGTCCTCACATTGCTCTTTTTGCACTTTCGACATCCACATTTGAAAGGAAACCTACCCAATAATGATGACGAACAGCATTTAGTGTACAATAGAAAGAGTTTTAGACGAGTAGCTGAGGTGTAGTACATGAACATTATTGTAAATAAGCTAAAAAAGCTAACATACATTCATATAATATTTTACGTGGTCCTCGCAACACTGTTTTTATCATCGATATTGTTCGTCCATCATAATCATTCGTTCTATGATCAACCTATTGTAAAGGTTATGGAAGTGGATTTAGAAGATAGTACGGAAACAATCGATATGTTTGGTAATGAGGATGTTCTATACAGTCAAAGTATTGTAGGACAAGTCATGAATGGAGAGGAAAAGGGACGCCCATTTACATTTGTGAATGAATATTCCACATCTGGTGCGTATGACCAGCCGTATAAAGTCGGTCAGGAACTATTTGTGAAAATAGAACGTGTCGCAGAAGACGATGTTTCTTTAACAGGAAATGTAATGGACGTGAAACGTGATAAGCATCTTTTGTTCGTTTCTTGGGTGTTTATTTTCATCCTTCTCATCGTTGGCCGCAAACAAGGTCTTTATTCGATTTTAACACTTGCTATTAATGCGGCCATTATCTCATATACCTTAGACGTTTATTTAAGTCGACCCCATTGGAATTTAGTGTTCATCGCTGGAGTGAGTGTTCTTTTCTTTACCGTTATTTCTTTTTTATTAGTTAATGGGTTTAATGAAAAAACGTATGCTGCTATTGCGGCTACGCTAGTTGCAACGTTTGTGTTAATCGTTATTACGTATCTCGTCATATGGGTTAGTGACAGTCAAGGGCTTCGCTATGAAGAAATGCAGTTTCTAACACGTAATCCTGAAGTGATTTTTCTAGCTGGGGTGTTAGTAGGTTCGTTAGGAGCGGTAATGGATGTCGCGATAACGATGTCATCCTCGATATTTGGATTGTATGAAAAAAATCAGCAGATTCCAGTCGAAGCGTTGAAAGCTTCTGGCAAAGAAATTGGCAAAGATATTATGGGAACGATGACGAATATTTTATTTTTTGTCTATATTAGTGGGGCGATTCCGACACTCGTTCTGTATATGAAAAACGATATGTTATGGGGTTATACGTTTACGATGAATCTTTCCTTAGATATAGCGCGGGCACTTGCAGGTGGAATTGGTATTGTTTTAACGATTCCAATCGGCATTTATATTACGATACTTTTCATTAATAAAAAGAGGGTAAGCCAATGAATGTATTAGTAGTATTGACAATTATTTTGCTTATTTTGATGGTGCTGATTGGTGGGAAAAAAGGAGCTCGCTCGTTCATTGCTTTACTTTTTAATTTTGTTGTTCTCTTTTTTACGATTCTATTTATGACGGACCCTAACGCTAATCCAATTATATTAATTTTATTAGCATGTACGCTCATCAGTTGTATTAATTTATTTTTCATTAATGAAGTGAATATAAAAACGAAAACTGCCTTTGTTTCTACGATCGTGACGTTCGTGATTCTATTATTTTTTATTGTTTTCTTAACAGAAAGTGCCATGATCCAAGGTTTTGGAACGGAAGAAATTGATGATTACAGTACGTTCTCTCTTTTCGTAGGAATTGATTTTATGGAGCTTGCAGTAGCGGTCATTATTACAAGTACGATTGGAGCAATTGTCGATATCGCTATTTCTATTTCATCTCCAATGCGTGAAATATCGTATCATAATCCATCGATGGGCAGAAAAGAGTTGTTTCTTTCTGGAATGAGTATTGGTAGAGATATTTTAGGTACGAGTACAAATACGTTATTTTTTGCCTTCTTTGGAAGTTATCTTGCCTTACTAATTATGTTTAAGGACGTTTCATATTCGATTGGACAAATTGTAAATTCAAAAGTATTCGTCGCAGAGATGCTCACAATTCTTGTTGCAGGAACTGGTGTAGCATTTACCATTCCGATAACGGCAGCAATTACGGCTTTTGCTTTAGTGAGAAAGAATGATTAAATGAGAAATCTTGTAGTTTAATTTGCTACAAGATTTTTTTATATCAAACTAATACAAAAATCCCCTAATAAATAACATTGGCCAAGTTGACCATTTTGTTATAGTGTAATTCCTTTTTTTTTCGTACTACTTGGGAAACTTAAAACCTGTCACATTTTTCAGAATAATTAGAGTATACTTGTAACAATCTCAAAAAAGGAGGAATTACATATGAGAAAACTACTAACTTTGTTAACGTTAAGCATCCTTGTATTTTCGATGGTAGTACCAATGTCGATTAGTGCACAATCACAGGCAGAAAAACAGGAGTACCTTGTTCAATTTAATGACAAGGTAAATAAGGGGATATTAAACGCATTTGGTGTAGATAATAGTGATGTTCTTCATACTTACAATCTACTACCTGTTAATCTAGTAAAAATGACAGAGCAGCAAGCGAAAGCATTACAAAATAATCCGCATATTAAAGCGGTGGAACCTAACTTTGAAGCACAAGCATTTGCTCAAACCGTACCGTGGGGAGTTCCTCATGTTCAAGGTACCGATGCTCACGCAGCGGGGCATACTGGAAGTGGTGTAAAAGTAGCAATACTTGATACGGGAATTGACCGAAATCATGAAGATTTAAATGTAAGAGGAGGGCACTCTGTATTTACGGATAGTGCAAACAGTGATCCTTATTACGATGGTAGTGGTCACGGCACGCACGTAGCTGGAACAGTGGCGGCGTTAAATAATAGTGTAGGTGTGTTAGGGGTAGCCTACAATGCGGATTTATATGCGGTAAAAGTATTAAATAACAGTGGAAGTGGTTCTTATGCGGGAATCGCTGAAGGAATTGAATGGGCTGTTAATAACGGAATGGACATTATAAATATGAGTTTAGGAGGTTCGATGAGTTCTTCTATTTTAGAAGAGTGGTGTAATATTGCCTACAATTCTGGTGTGCTTGTAGTGGCGGCAGCTGGAAACAGTGGACGTACGAATGGCCGAGGGGATACTGTTGGTTATCCAGCAAAATATGATTCTGTTATCGCAGTAGCAGCAGTTGATTCTAGCAACAATCGTGCAAGTTTCTCTAGTACAGGACCTGCAGTGGAAATTGCTGCACCAGGTGTAAACATTCTTAGTACGACTCCTGGAAACAGCTATGCATCTTACAACGGAACTTCGATGGCATCTCCACATGTAGCTGGTGTGGCAGCGCTTGTCTTGGCAGCGAATCCGAACCTTTCAAACGTGGAGCTTCGTAATCGATTAAACGATACAGCGCAAAACTTAGGTGATGCAAACCACTTTGGAAACGGCCTAGTGCGTGCAGTTGATGCCATTAACGGCACTAGCTCCGGTGATAACGGTGGCGGCGACGATGGCGGAAGCGAACCAACAAAACCAGGTAACGGCAAAGGAAACGGAAGAAACTAATACATGTAAGAGGTCAGAGCTTGCTCTGGCCTTTTTTTGTCGTAAATAAACTCTTAAACTACTCCAATCATTTAGACCGAAAGCACTAATTTCATTAAAGGCTTCTTGGACTTAAGAATCATATTGATGGGAATAGTGGATATGTAATTTTGTTATAGTTAATTTATGGTAAAATGGAAATAGGTCTTATAAAACGAGTTTATAGTATAAGGTAGTTTTTATTCCTTTTATTTAGTTCTGAAGAGGAGTGTTTGTAATTGGCGAGAATTTATTTAAATCCTTCGATTGCTAAAGATGCACCTAAAACTAGTATGACAAAAATTGCTGGCGTTGGGATTCTACACATATATGGATGAAATTATAGCTTCCTACATTATAGAAGACAACAGTAAAGTAGAGTTAATTTATCATAAAACAAATTCAGGATGCCTATTATTTTCATTTTTTAGCTTGTTTGGAATGGCGGGGATAATTTTGTTTTTTTTGCCGAAGTCTTTTGTATTGGCACTACTCGGCATTTTCATAACAGTTGTAGGACTTATTATACTGGTTCCATTATTTTTAATAGTAATGTCTGTTCTTAAAAAAGGACGAACGTTAATGACAATTGAAAATAATAGAATTCACAACGACAAACATGACATCCTTTTATCAGAAGTTACCGAAATAAGTTATGGGTGGAAATTTCTTGCGTTTAAGTCTATCATTTTAACAACAAAAAATAAAAAAACATTTAAGCTGCCAACGTACAATTTAGTACCTGATAGGGTGCTAGAAAAGTTTGTCGATACATATGTTATTCCTAATGTTGATCCAAATGTCTTTCATGATAGGGGTATATTGGATCATCATTATACGGAGCAGGCTGAAAAAATAAGTGAGAAAATGTAAATAAAATAAGGAACTGTAGAGGTACAACTTCATGAATCAAAAAATAGCAGATACATATATTAAACAAAACGATGAAAAAGTAGAACTAATATATCATAACTCTAACGTTAGTTGTCTGCTAATAACGGCGTTTCTTCTGATCGCTATGTGTGTAGGTATTTTCATCTTTTTACCAGACTCTTTTCTAATATCGTTAATTGGAATTATGGTGGCTATCGTTGGCATAATCTTCACCGCTTCTGTCCTAAAGAAAATATTCTCCGTTCGCAAAAGAGGGAACACATTAATAACAATCGAAAATAATAAAATTCGAAATGATCAATACGATATACGTTTATCCGAAATTACAGAAATCAATTTTGGATGGAGGGACAATACATATAAAAGTGTTATTGTTACAACCAAAAATAAACAAATCTATTATTTTCCCACCTATAATTTAATTTCAGATAGAGTACTAGAAAAGTTTGTTGATGATTTCGTTTTTCCCTATGTGGCACCAAATGCTACTTATAATAAAGTAGGTTTAGATCATCATCATGTTAAAAATATGTCACAGTAATACGAAGGGGTCTCCTATTTCAAACGGACCTCTTATTTTCAGTTAGTAGGAGGTGGTTAATATATAATGAACGATAATATGTTTTCTCATATTAAACAAGAAAACAATAAAGTAGAGTTATACTATCATCATTTTAATTCAGGTTGTGCATTATTTGCGGGGTTTCTCTTAATTGCCATGTGTATTGCCATCTTTTTTATATTACCAAACTCAATCATACTAGCGTTACTTGGTATAGTAGTTTCTATCATAGGATTAGTGTTTTTCGGTGCATTTATCATCAAAATATTATCTGTTATGTCTAAAGGAAAGACGCTCGTTACTATCGAAAATAATAGAATTTGTAACGTAAAGCATGACATACCTCTATCTGATGTTACTGCGGTGAGATTTGGCTGGCAGTTTGGTGTGTTTAAGTGTATTTTCTTAACAGCTAATAACAAAAAAACGTATAGATTCTCTACATATAATTTTGTACCAGATACAGAAATCGAGCTGTTTGTAGACAAATTTATTGTACCCCTTGCAGCACCAAATGTGGTTGTAGAAGGCAGAGAAAAATTGGCGCATCATGATGTTCAAAACATGGCAAAAAATAAACAAGTTTGAAATACGTTATGAATAACTGCATAGTTTTATCCTATGAGGAGCAACCTCAGAAATGTGTTTTTGTTAATAAAAGGAGTTGTAATAATGGATGAATACGCAGTTTCCCATATATAACAAAATGTATGAGGAAATATAAATGTTAAATAAGTGAACGAGGAAAGGAAGTACGATAAGGTTTGGCTGTAGATTATAAGTTTCTAGAAGAATGCAATAAAAAGGGCATTTCATGTTGGTGAAATGCCTCACTTCAAAAAAAGGTCGATTTCCAAATTCTAAAATGCCCGCAACCATATAAATTTACTTCCATGCTTCCTCTAAATTTTGCACGACTCCTATTTTAATAAACATATATTGTAACGTTTCATCCCCTGAAAGAACATGAAAGATAGGAGTAACTTGCTTTAAATAGTTTTCTTCCATATATTGAAACAACATTCCGTAGGCTATCTCTGTATTCGTTTCAAAATTGTTTTGGACACAAATAGAGACCATATTTTCGATATTATAATAGCTTTGGAAATGCATATCATCTAACAATGAGACAGAGTCGTCCTCTATCGGCATGAAAAACTCGACATGTGTGATTTCGTCTTTTGGAACATTATTCAACGTATAAAATAACGGACCTTTTATATTCTGTGTTTGCTTAAACACGTCATTTATAAAATCTTCTATATGTTGATCCATTTCTTCGTAGTGGAACACATACTTTCTCGATAGAACGTTTTTCACTTTAATAGAATCATTCGGATTAATCACTATTACTCCTCCTTTTCAATCGGAGCAAAAATATCGATAATTCCATCACCGTATACATCTAAATAAATATTATAAAATGGCTCTTTGAGTAAGAAGTTATTTGCCTCAGCACAAGCACGTAAAATTTCGTAAGATTCCTCAATATCTTCATCTAAATCAGCATGCCTTAACAGCAAACCATCCTCATAATGAAGTAACTCATCAAATGAAAAAGGAGCGTTTTCTTCCATTGTAACTGGTTGATTGATAGGAACATGGAAGGTGTAATCAGCTTCAGGAATTTCCTCGCCGCTATCCCCTATATTTTCTACCTGATAAATAACAGGTCCAGTTCCGTACAATCCGTTATTGATAATTGCATTTCTTAACGTTTTAGCTTCTTCGTACCATTGGTCCATCCTCGTTCGATACGTTGTTTTTATTACATTGTTAAACATCATACTAGTCCGTTTAATTTTCACTATGAACCCTCCGTTCTATGAGAACTCTAGAATTTTTAGTTTGTTTTGTGAAATTATTCATTCATTATTTGTATCATGTTTTATACTCTCAGGAGGCTCAATATAAAAAGATTTAAATTTAAACTTACAGTAAGCTAACAACAAAAACTCAGGCCACACTAGAGCGATGGCATATTGTATTAAAGATACTAATAAAAGAATAAAATATAACTCTAGCATAATTGTGAAAGGATAAAGTGAATTCTCTAGCATTTTTGGAATAGCCCCTCCAACCATGGTGAGTCCAAAAATAATCGGTATACTAACATACGACTTAGATTGTGAAAAGTTCAGTATACCATTTCCGCCTTCTCGGAAATGGCCATCCTTCACTCGGTTTACAGCTCTTATAATTGAAAGAATAAGAAATACTATTCCCCCCAGCATTATTGATGTACCTAATTGACCAACATAAGTAGGAACAGATTTATCTTCATATGCAGTAAAAAATATATAATATCCTTCCAGTGACATTTTTATTGTTACGAAGCATAAAAAAATACTTTGAAACCTTTGAAAGGTGAACGCTCTTTTTTCATGAAAATAATAAAAAGTTATCACAGCTTGAACTATTAAAATACTAATAGAAACAGGTACAATAATATTCCAAGATGGATGAATAATATTAGGGCTTTGCCATCTAGCGAATAGTAACACAGCATTCATTACAGCACTATACATTAATACGCCTAATAAACCACCAGAAATATTAGGCGGATATAATCTATCGGTTGCAATATCATCAAATAACATAAAATCTTCTTCGTTATATTTTTTTAGCATAATAACTCCTATGTATATTTAATACTATTTATTTACTACATTCACATTTCTATTCGCTTAGGAGGATTTGCCTTGAAGGTTTTAAATCTATGTTTACAGTAAGCTAATAAGAAAAACTCCGGCCATGCTACAGCAATTGCAAATTGTAATAAAGCCATTAAGGATAATATAAAGTAAATCTCAAGCATACTAGATAATGGATGATAGGAATTACTTAACATTCTCATGAATGCTCCTCCGGTAATGGTTGCTCCGAAAATAATTGGTAAGCTAACATACGATTTGGAGTCTTTGAAGTCTAATAATCCTTTTTGGCCTTTTCGAAAATGTCCATCTCTAACACGTTTTACAGCTCTTAAGATGGAAAGAATAAGAAACATTAGTCCACTCACGAGGAAGATGATAGCAAAAAGCCCGAAATAGGACGGTGCAAATCTATCTTCCAAAATAGCAAAATAAACGATATAACCTTCTACAGAAACTTTAAAGGTTACGATACATACAAAAATAGATTGGAAGTTTTGATAGGCAAACGCCCTTTTTTGATTAAAAAAGAATAAAGTAATTATTGATTGAATAATAAATAAGCTGATACAAATAGGTAAGACAAAATCCCAAATTGGATTATTAATATAGGAGCTATACATAACAGCGTATAAAAGAACTCCATTTATTGCTGCGCTAAGGAATAGCGCACCTATTAACCCAACAGAGATGTTGCTTGGTAACAACCTTTCTGTTGAAACTTCCTTTAATTTCAAAAAATCCTTTTCTTCATATTTATTTAACATAAGCTACTCCTAAAAGAAAATTTTGGTCAAGTTTTTACCAATTGATACAACTGCATTATTTCTAATTTCTTTCAAATCATTGCCAATGTCGGATATTTTATTTGCGGCTGTATTTGCAAAGTCTTTTGTATGATCTACAATACTCTTCGGTGGTGGATCACCAAATTTTATATTGACTAGGGAGTGTATAACTATCCCAGTACCTGCTCCTACGACTGTACCAACTGGAGGTAAAAAGAAGGAACCGAATGCAGCACCTGTAGCGAATGAGGTTGCCGCTACAGATAAATCTATAGTAGTATCTACAGCAAACTTTTTTTGATTTTCCTCTGAAAAATTCCAGCCTGTTCCACTACTGTTTTTAAATGTATTAATAAAGTTATCCCCTACAGTTAGTGCTGTTCCAGCAGCTCCGAAGAATTTAGCACCTTTTTGTAAATTACTAACGCCTTTCCAATTAAAATCATCCCAAAACTTAAACCCACCTTTTAAGCTGCTATTAAACGATTGCTTAAAATTACCGATTGGATCAACTCTACTGTTTATATAAGTATTTACTGCAGTATTATTGGAAAATTTGTTGTAATTGTCAGTAATAACTCCTTTCGCTCCTTTACCGGTAACATAAATAGGTATGCCTCCCCCGTTAAGTAAGCGTTCTACAAATCTCCTTTTGTATGTACCGCTTTCTCCTCCAAACTCTCTTACTAAAGTATTCCGGATATCATTATATTGCCTAGAGTTATTGCTTCGCATCTCTTTACCAATCAGTTGAAAAAAGACTTTACCGTCCTTCTTAAATATATTGAATTTCAAGTTTTTCCCTTGTTGTAATTTAACTTTATCGGAAATTGCGTCTTTTGCAATTTGCAAAGCTATATTTCTTGCTAATATCGGATGGGCACCTAATGCAGCTAACGACTTATAAATATTACCAAGGTTGCCACTCTTCCTCAACGCTTTATTAGCTAAAAAGTTATCGATTTCAAAGTATCGTTGGGAAGAAGACGCTACAAATCTTTCTATTCGTTTTATGTTGCTCTCGAGCTGTTTAATATCGGAACACACTTTTGAAATTCTACCATCTGCATTGCTTCTGTTGCGAACTTTCCATTCCATCCTGTTTTTTGTTTGGGTTAAGTTTACTCTTGAATCACCTAACAAAGAAAGGGGTTTTCTTAATTGGTCGTTCGCATTTTTTATTGTATGGTCGTCTAATTTTATTTTCTTCAATGTATATGTCCTCCTTTCTAGGGTTCTATTAATGTTTACGATGAACTAAAGAAAAAATATGTTGGCTCGATTCGACTCGGAGATCGGAACCAAACGTATTCTTCTCACCACTACTTATTTGCAGCTTTTTCTCTTTCCGCTCTTTCTCTTGCTTCTCTTTCGGCTCTCTCACGTGCTTCTCTTTCTTCTCTCTCAATCTCGTAGGCGGCTGTCATGATCGCATTTTCAATTGATTCAAGTTCGTTTGTTATTCTAGTTATCTCTTTATTGATGTTATCGATAGCGATGTTTACATAGTCTATTTCTTTCGCTTGCCAGCCACTATTTAATGTAGTTTTAAATGAATTCAACTGGTCTATTACTCTAGTTAATGAAGAACGGTTTGACACAATTTCTGATACCTGATTTCTAGCATAACTAACTGTTCCCATCGTTTACTCCTTTCATATAATAGTTGTCTTAGCTAATTAAACCTTTAGCTTTCGTAATAATTTCACTTTGAGCATCACGATACGTTTTGGCGCAAAATTTAAGATGTTCTGCGAATTCTCTCATATATTTGACGTTTCTTTTAATATCCTTTTCTAAACCTTTAATTTGCCTCTCATAAATGATATGATCTTCTCCTTGCCAACAACCTCTCATTGCATTTACTTCAGAAAGCAACTCATGATAAACACTCTCATATTCATTAGCGTTTTTTTCTAATTTTTTTGCAACGCTATCCAAGTTAGTCGGATCAACAACCATTTTTCTTGCCATGCACATAACCTCCTTTATAAAGAAATTTTTAGGTACTATATATCCCTTTCCATATATCCAATACACCAATATGCCTACGCATCAATTCCTAATTCTTTTTAATATTTTAATTATATTTGGGTTATATTGCCATACAAAAATGGGCTTCTTTCAATAACGGGTAAAAAAGACCTACAAACAACTCCGTCACAATAACTACACAGGGATTTCGAACCGGTAACATTTGACCATTTTTCTAGACCGTATCGACAAAGGATAGCGATAAATAATAAGATTGAGTTAACAGGATAATTGTGGAAGAGGCCAGGTAAATTAAGTAATAATTCTGAGTCTTATGCATCAAGGAGAATAGTAAGTTTCTAGACTTGTTTCACAAGGGGATAGTTAAAAATGATTGTAACTCTCATTAATAAACAAACGATAAATTCTATTACGTTACCAGAAAAGGTAAGAGGACAATATTGGACATACGATTCGACAGGAAAAACACCGAAAAAACTTATTGGAATTGAAGGGGTAAATGGCGAATGGGTGTTAAAGTCCAATAAAAATGTAAAAGTATTGGATCATTCTGGGGACTCTATCCGTAATACAATATTAAGTCCGTTAAGTATATACAATTTAAAGGTGGAAGGGGAGGATGTGAAAACTTTCGTATTTACAGAACCGAATACGGAAGATCGGCAAACGTTTACGAAGTATGTGCTCGAGAATGATTTAGATATAACGATTGGTAGAAGTGAGCAGTGTGACGTTGTCCTTGAGAACCGGTTTGTTTCCGCAAAACATGCGACGCTCCACTTTATTCAAGGTCAATGGAGCATTGTCGATGAAGGAAGTACGAATGGTACTTTCGTAGATGGAAATAAAGTAAAAAGAAAAAACTTAAACATTGGCGATATGATTTACATCATGGGCTACAAAATCATCGTTGGAAGCTTCTTTCTTGCTGTTAACAATCCAGATGGAAAGCTTTCCATACGGAGTAAAGCATTAAAACCATTTGTAAATCAGCGAGCAGAAGCAACGGATGAAGAAGAAGAGTATGAAGCACCAGCTGTTGATTTCTTTTATCGCTCTCCACGATTTAAACGTGATGTAGAAAAAGCACTATTTAAAATTGATCCACCACCTCCAAATGCAATCGGTGATGAGACGCCGATTATGTTAGTTGTCGGTCCTTCCATGACGATGGGGATGGCTTCGATGGGTACGGCGATTTTCGCGATTAATAATGCGATGGCGAATGGAAATATTGGGGCAGCAACTCCAGCTATTATTATGTCAGCAAGTATGCTGTTAGGTACTGTCATGTGGCCTATCTTAACTCGTACTTTTGATAAAAGGCGTAGACATAAGAAAGAGAAAATTCGCCAAGAAAAATATAAAAAATATTTAGATCGTTTTGCTGTTTTATTCAATGAAGAATGTGAAAAGCAGGAAGAAATTCTTCGTGAAAATCATGTACCGATTTCCGATTGTGTAGAACGGATAGAAAATGTTCAACGTAACCTTTGGGAGCGAGGACTAGGGCAAAATGATTTTTTAAAGTTAAGAGTAGGTCTAGGAAATGGCATTCTTGATGCGGATATTTCGTATGGGGAGAAGAAGTTTTCGATTGATGATGATAACTTACAAGAAGAGTTATACATGTTAAGTGAAACTCCTAAAGTATTAAAAGATATTCCTATCACTCTATCTTTATTTGAAGATCATATTTCAGGAGTCATTGGTGATCGGAAACAAACGGTCGAATTTGCGAAAGGGTTAATTTTTCAATTAGCTGCCCTATACAGTTACGATGAAGTGAAAATGGTTTTCGTATATGACGAAGAGGAAGAAACGGAGTTTGGATTTACGAAATGGTTGCCACATGTGTGGAGCAACGATAATGATTTTCGTTTCATTGCGACAAATAATAATGAAGTAAAAGAAGTATCCGCTTTTATTGAAAAAGAAATTGAGTATCGTTCGAAAATAAATGAAGGCGACCTTGAAGACGTTACACCTTATTACATTATTTTTGCAATGAGTAAAACGTTAGCGATTCGAGCGGAAATGTTAAAGCAAGTGTACGCGAAGAAAAACAATATTCATATAAGTGTTTTAACGTTCTATGACGAGCTGAAAACATTGCCGAAAGAGTGCACAATGGTCGTCGAGCTAGAAGAAAACGTCGGAAAGCTTTTTGATAAAAATGATATAACTGGCGAAACGATTACGTTTGCTCCAGATATTTTCTTATCAAAAGATCCGAATGAATTAAGTGTGAAGCTAGCAAACGTACCACTTGATTCGTCAGCGAGTAACTTCCATTTACCGAAGATGGTTCAGTTTCTTGAAATGTTCGGTGTAGGTAAAGTAGAGCATTTAAACTCGTTAACAAGATGGAAAGATAATGATCCAACAAAATCATTAGAAGCAGCGGTCGGAGTGGATACGTTAGGTGAAACTTTTAAACTCGACTTGCATGAAAAGTTCCACGGCCCTCACGGATTGGTCGCAGGGATGACAGGGTCTGGTAAAAGTGAGTTTATAATTACGTACATACTATCGCTAGCTGTTAACTATCATCCAAACGAAGTCGCGTTTATTTTAATTGACTACAAAGGTGGAGGAATGGCAAAGTCGTTCGAAAACTTGCCACACACAGCCGGTATCATTACGAACTTGGATGGGGCAGCGATTAAACGCTCCCTAATTTCGATTGAAAGTGAATTAAAGCGACGTCAGGCTATTTTTGCCGAGGCTAGTAAAAAGGTTGGCGAAAGTAATATCGATATTTATAAATACCAAAAGCTCGTTCGCGAAGGTGTCGTACATGAACCACTTCAACATTTATTCATTATTTCCGACGAGTTCGCAGAGTTGAAAACACAACAACCAGAGTTTATGGAGCAGCTAGTTAGTGCGGCTCGTATCGGCCGAAGCTTAGGAGTCCATCTAATACTCGCAACGCAAAAACCGAGTGGAGTAGTCGATGACCAAATTTGGAGTAATAGTAAATTTAGAGTGTGTTTGAAAGTACAAGAACGAGCAGACTCTATGGATATGTTAAAACGTCCGGATGCTGCGGAGCTGAAAGATACCGGTCGATTTTACCTTCAAGTTGGGTATAACGAATTGTTTGAATTAGGGCAATCCTCTTGGGCGGGAGCACCGTACTATCCATCCGATAAAGTTGTAGTCGAGAAGGATGATAGTGTCGTCGTCATTGACAGAAACGGGCGTCCGATTAAAGAAGCAAAAATGGATAAAAAGAAACATACAACTGCGAATCCGAAAAAACAGATGGACGTTATTACTGAGTATTTAGCCCATATTGCGAAGGAAGAAAAGATAAAAATACGTCCACTTTGGTTAGAACCAATTCCGGCAGTTGTTTTACGAGATAAACTAATGGAAAAATATAATGTTTCTCAACAAGAAACACATATGTTAAACCCGATTATCGGTGAATATGATGACCCGGCAAGACAGCAGCAATGCTTATTACGACTGCCACTTTCTGAGGAAGGTAATACCGTTATTTACGGTTCGGCAGGTAGTGGGAAAACCACTTTCTTAACGACGATGATTTATTCGTTAATGAAAGAACATACGCCAGATGAAGTAAACATCTATATACTAGACTTCGCCGCAGAAACATTGCAAGCCTTCTCCAAAGCTCCACACGTAGGAGATGTGATGTTGTCGTACGAAGGAGAAAAAATTAGTAATCTATTTAAAATGCTGTTAGGTGAAGTGGAGAAACGAAAGAAGAAGTTCGCAGACTTCGGCGGGGATTACCACTCCTACAGTAAAGCTACTGGAGAAAAAGTACCTTCTATCGTCGTAGCAATAAACAACTTTGCAGCCTTTACTGAAATATATGAAGAAAAAGAAGAAGCCGTCTCGTTTTTATCTAGAGAAGGAACGAAATATGGCATTTATTTTGTGTTATCTGCACTAAGCACAAATGTCGTTCGGTTCCGGTTATTGCAAAACTTTAAACAGCTATTAACGCTTCAATTAAATGATGAAACTGATTATTCGACAGTTGTTGGTAAAACAGAAGGGCTATATCCGTCTAAGAATAAAGGTCGAGGGCTAGTGAAGACAGATAGAATTTATGAATTCCAAGTTGCGCATATAACGGATCCAGAAAAGACGTTCCAATTCGTGCGCGAAGAATGTGCACAGCTAGCAGAGTCTTGGCAAGGTAATACTGCAACGAAAATTCCAATTTTACCGGAAAATGTGGATATTGAATTTTTATCCGAATATGTAATAAAGGATAAGAGCTTAAACATACCGATTGGGGTAGAAAGAAACTCTTTACGTGTTCATTATTACCCGTTCGGTAAATCGTATATTCACGTTGTGTTATCCAATGACACGGAATTCCATTCGTTTGTTGAAAAATTGTCGGTGTTGATGGCAACGAAAGCGAGGTTAGATGTTTCTGTGATTGACCCGCTAAATGACTTTAAGGATTCTGTTTCCGACACTGAACTTTCTTATTATTCTTCTAGCAAGGAGCTGGAGGATTTAATATCTCAAATGTTTGATTTAGTTGTTTTCCGCAACAACACGTACAAAGATGCATTAGAAAAAGGAGAAGAAGTAGAAAACTTCGAGCAAAAAGTATATGTGATCCATTCTATTTCTGCGCTGAAAAATACGTTAAGTAGTGAAGGGGCTGAAAAGCTTTCCTTAATTCTTGAAAAGGGGGAAGCAAAGTATGGTATTACGTTTATCATTGCAGAACAATCGAACAATCTTTCAGGTGGTATAACTTTCGAAAGTTGGTATAAGAAGCATGTCAATGCAAGTAATGGTATTTGGGTGGGGAATGGCATAACCGAGCAATATAACTTAAAACCATCCAAAATTACGAGTGAAATGCGTGATGAGATCTCGTCCGATTTCGGCTTCGCTCTTCAGCAAGGTAAAGGTGTAAAAATAAAGCTATTAAACGCTGTAAAGGAGAATGAGGACAACGATGAATAAAATACTTGTTGAAATTTTTCTTCCTGCTGCCAATATGAGCTTTGATGTTTACATACCAGTAGAAAGCAAAATGAGTGAAATACTAACACTAGTATCTTCCTTACTAAGCGAATTATCAGATGGAAAATACAAAGCGACGAAAGATGCAGTGTTATGTGATGCGCAAACAGGAATTATTTTCAATATTAACATGGCTATTTCAGAACTGGGTATTCAACACGGTTCTAAGCTCATGCTGATATAAATTAAAAAACGGAGAGGAGCAAAAATTATGGCAAAAAGAATTAGAGTAACCCCGCAAGAACTAGAAACAGCTTCTAAGAAAATCCAAGGTATTTCAGAATCATACACGGAGATTTATACACAGCTAATGCAACAAGCTAGCACAATGGGAGAGGCTTGGGAAGGTGCTGACAACGTCGCATTCGTTAACCAAATTACAGGGTTTACAGATGAATTAAGAGCAATGGCAGATAAACTATCTCATGCAAGCCAAGCGCTGAACACAATTAAAACAAACTACGTACAAAGACAAGAGCACAACATTGCTTCTGTTAAAAAGCTAGTAAACTAATTTTTTGAAAAAGGAGAGGAACAAATATGGCTGGACATATTAAAGTTAATACTTCCCAGGTTACACAAATCGCAAATACGATCGAATCCCTAAATCAACGACTAGAGAATGAACTAAGAACGAGTCAATCAACAATCAAAAATTTATCTAACGCTTGGGAAGGGGAAGCATCTCAAGCAACAATCGCTGCTTACGATGAGTTCTCAGCAAAATACTTCCAACAATATTACGACATTCTAGACAACTACGTAAAATTCTTACGACTAAACGTCGACCAAGGTTATTTCGAAACAGAAACTGCTAATACGAACTTAGCAGACGCGTTTAAATAATACCGATAGAAGTTACTTAGAATGGAGGCGATGGGTTTCCGTCGCCTCCATATTAGTTTTAAAAGAAAAAAGAAGCTTGAGGTATAGTATGAAAAATATATCGTCCATAATAGTACTGTTACTTTTTGTATTTATTGGTATAAGCGGATGTGCTAAACAAACAACCGAACAAGACGGTAAAGAGAATGAGCAGCCAATGCTTACATATTTAAATGAGAAATATGATACTGAATTTACTACTGTGGAATATATTCCAGCAAAACGTGGCTTCAATGATAGTATGAACCAAAATATTTTAGTTGCCGAGTCTGAGGATGGACTTCGAGTCGAAGTAAGAGAAACAGTGAGTAACCCTGGTAAATATATGGATACTTATCTAAATGCTTACGCAGCCAAGCTAATTTCTAATAAATTTAACTATAATTCTATTACCAATGTACAATTTGCAAAAACGTATATCAATCTAAGGTCAAGGGAAGTAAGTCTAGAGGATTTGCAAAAAGACAATTTTGTCATCACAAATGATATTGTCATTAACTTCTCTAGCATCATTTCTATATTAGGTGATGTAAGTGAGGAAGCCCTAGTTGAACTTTATGACGTATATACTGAACAAGTGGCGTTAGGTTATAAACGAAATGTGTTTGTTGCTTCATTTGGTGGAGATCCAGTCAAATCAGAAAAATATGTGAATAGCTATGCCATTTACGGTATCAGAAATTGGGAAGTATATGATGAATCTGTAAAAGCTGTCATCGTGGTTACGGACAACGGCTTATCGTATGAAGAATTCAAGCATCAAATAATTTATAGGTAAAAATTGAGATTAAGAAAGTAGGTAAGATGTGAAACTATTAAAGCTTCTTATCATTATTATGACGATATTAAGTTTAAAAATAGAACAAAAATAATACTGAATTTGAATGTAACTCTTAGGAGTTAATATAGATATGTATTAAGTGCAATTACGTATTTGTTAAGGAAAGTTGTTACAGATAACCGTTTATCCAGAAAAATATTGAAAGTAGGGTTTAAAATGAAACGAAAAATGATGAAAAAGGTGGGAGTTATTCTTATGGCATTTTCCATTTTAGGCATGTTAGGTTGTAACACAATTAATGACAAAACTGCTGAACTAGTACGCAAAGAGTTAAACGAAAAGTATAATCAAGAATTCGAAGTGATTGCTCTCGGTGCGAGAATGGGAACGAAAGATAATAATACGGTTACAAGTTATGTTCAAGACAAAAACGGAGTTGTTTTTTCTGTTGTGATGGATACAAAAGGGACTATTAAATCCGAAAATTATTTACGTCGAAAAGTGGGAACAGCTGCAGGAACTGTATTAGTAGATGAACTAAACAAACATAACATGGAATCAAAAGTAAACTTACATGTAAGCGGTGGAAAAGAGATTCATGACGTGGATATAAAATTGCACGATTATATTGATTCCCATACTCCGGATTATTTTGTAGGAAAACTTTTGCTAAAAGAGACGAATCAGCTGACACATGAGAATGTTAAAAGCGCATATGAATCTACCTATAAACAATTGAAAAATACTCCCCTTCAGACGGACGTCTGGGTCATTGCTAGCGAAGATTATGATAAGGCAGTAACAGAATTTCAAAAAAATCCTGACGTTAGTGAAGAGTGGTTTGATGATTATAAAGTGATATCAAAGTTTTATATTGATATGAGCAATGAAGGTCTAGATTCTGACAATGAAGAAATAAAAGGAAACATGTAGGGGGGATAAGTATTGGCATACTCAGATCAAATGTTAAAAGTTGCTACTGATATAGCGTATGAAGATTTAGATAAAATCATTGATAAGATGCCCCGTCATATGAGAACATCCCCTTCAATTGAACAAATAATAGAGTATGCGCAAAATAACGGCCAGGGGGATTTAGTTACAAGAGTTGAAAATATACTAAGTAATCCCGAATATGCTAATTTGAAAGATGATATTTTAAATTGGAAAATAGTTGATGTACACAATAAAAATGATTTGGATGGAAATGGTTTCTACGGCTGTGTCATTGATACTGGTTCAGGTGGATTATTAACTTCCTTTAGAGGAAGTGAACCAATTACAAATCATCAACACGCAAAACAAGACTGGGTAGACGCGGACATTGGCCTAGTTAATTCTATCTCGACGAAACAGCAGGAAGAAGCTGTTGCATTTTTAGAGAAAATACAAAACTCGGACTATATTAAAAACTACGATAGTATTGCCTTCACTGGGCATTCATTAGGTGGGAATTTATCGTTCCATGCAACGATTATGTCAACACAGTATTCGGAGATTTTTTCTAGACTACAGCAGAGCACCAATTTTGATGGTCCTGGATTCTCCAATGAGTATATTAGAGAACATGCAGACCAAATAGCTCTTGTTGCAGAAAAATTAGGCTCTAACAATATGAAGCATTACCAATGGAGTGTCGTAGGGACGATACTCGAACCCCTTCCAGGTGTCAGTTTCATAACGCTAGATACTAATTTTCCGGATGGACCAATAAAGAAATTTATTCATTACATTGGAGGAAAACATTCTACAGATGCTCTAAAGTTTGACCCAGTAACAGGAATGGCAGCAAGAGGAGAAATGACCTTTTATGAATTTACTGTAGGGAAATTCACGGAGTTCACCGACCGAATTCCAGCACCAATTGGTAACCTTTTAACGGATATTTTAAGCGGTATTATTATCGTTGCTACTTGGGATAACACCTTATTTAGAACGGCGGTAGTGTCTGGAGCTATTGGCGCTGGCGTTGCTGCTTTCGTGATTGGAATACCAGCTATCGCATTGGTTGGAAAAGTAGCGTTAGTAGGAGTAGCACTTTTAGCAGCAACTGTCATCATTGGGGCAGCACTGGAAGTAGTAGTGGAAGCTTTGATAGCGACTGCAACATTAATTGCTCAAGAGGTCGGGAGGTTTCTGAAATGGTCACAAAAACAAATCGATTCGTTAATAGGGTTTATACAAGGAGAAGTGGCTAAACTTAACCAATGGTTTAAACAAACATTTAACGCTGGATATAAATACGCAACAGCTAATCCGGTTGTGAAATTAGAAACATATAAACTACGAGTCTATGCAGACCGCTTGAGAAATGTAAACGCTCGTTTAAATCGTCTAGACAGCAGATTAAATTCTCTCTATTGGCAAGTTGGATTTCTAGATTTACTAACTTTAATGCGAGCGGACTTAATGACAGGAGAAAGCTGGAGAATTAAGAAGTGTATTAACTATTTAGAAGATACAGCAAATGATTTTGAAGCAGTAGAAAAAAGAATTATGAGCCAACTTTAATAGGGAGGTATCAGAATGAGTGGTCAACACGAACTATATGCAATTAAAAGAGAGCTTTTAAGTATTATTGATGAGATTGATAGTATTGCAGCCGGAATTAATAAAGATTTTGTCGGAATTGGCAATGAAAAATGTACGTCAAGTTTAAACAAGATCGCAAATAATTACCGAAACGTCAAATATAAACTCGATAGAATTGATACATCCAAATTATCCGAACAATTTGCGAAGAAGTAATGCTTATAATCTATTACTCTATTAGAATAGAAGGAAGGGAAGCGGATGAGCAAAATTAATGTCGATACGAGTGGTGTGATGAGGGCTGCTAAATCAATCTCATCGTATAACAAAGCGATTAGAAGTGACTTTTCAGGAGTAGAATCTTCCGTAAAATCGTTAAACGCATCCTGGGATGGAAAGGCATCAGATAAAGCAATTCAAGCATTTTTCAAAATAAAAGACGGTTACTCAGAGCCTCGATACACTGTAATGAATAATTTTGTTAAGTACTTAAACGAGCAAGTTGTAACAGGGTATAAAGAAACAGAAAAAGTGAACAAATCACTTGCTGATTTCTTTAAATAAAGGAGGGGTAGGATGAGTTTTTATATTAAAGTCGACCATAGCAAGTTTGATGCAACAGCGTCAGAAATTGAATCGTATATTACGAAGTTCAAAAAGAATATGAGTAGTGCTGATAAAGAAGTAACAAGTCTTCGATCTTCTTGGGATGGTAACGATTATAATCAGTTCCAAAATCAATGGCAGAAAGTATCTGGAGCAGACTCTACTTCTCAACAGATGATAAAATCGCTAGAAAACTATGCGAAGTTTTTACGATATTCGTCTAGTCAATATAAAGAAGCACAAACAAAAGCAGTCAATAAAGCTAATTCACTATAAATAGTGTGTAAAAGTAGGAGATATGTATGGGAAGAATAACGATTGAACAAACCTCTAATAAGTGGGCAATAGAAAACCGATTAGTTCATCCGGAAGTAGTAAATGAAAGAGAATTGAAAGCAATTACTGGTGGAAGAATGGATGGTTTAATTCCTGTTAGTACAAAAAGTAACAAAAAAGGTGTTGTTGTCAAAACGGATGTGACAGGGTTAATTCCGTTACGTACTTATTTTACTGGGGTTGTAAATAAAAAAATGTTTTTAAAAGTAATTTCTCAGCTTATTACGATCGTGAAAAGTTGTGAGAAGAACTTAATGAATGTAAACAACCTTATGTTAGATAGTGATTATATTTTTGTAGAGCCAAGAACGAAGAAAATCGCGTGTATTTTTTGGCCAATCGTGAACAATCAAAATGCGCAAACTCCGTCTACGTTTTTTCAAGAAATACCTTTTTCTGTAGTTTTCAATAAACATGAAAACTTAGACTACGTATCAAGCTATTTAAGTTATTTTAAAACGCAAGATCCTTTTTCCATTAATAGTTTTGAAAAATTTGTTTTAGAAATGTTAGGAGAAGTGGTCGAAAATAAATCGTATATTCCATCTGGTTCAACAGGGTCTACGAAGTTTGGAGAGAAAGAACGTTCTGTTAAACAGGATGCAGAAGTAGCAGATGATAAGTCGAAAAATATTGCGTATAACCCGTTACACACTCATAGTGGTGCAAATTCAGCGATGGATCGTTCTAAAATATGCTCGAAGTGCGCAAAAATAAACGTCAATAGCTCGATGTATTGTATTGATTGTGGTTCGACTTTACCTGCCAATCAAATTGATATATCAGGGATATTAAGTGAAGTAGATGAAAAGGTATATCCACCTTTAAAACCGAGTAATTGCCCAACGTGTAAAAAAGTAAACGAACGAAGTGCAAAATTTTGTGCCGACTGTGGTTCCTCTTTAAGTAAAACATCAACAGCAAGTCCGAAAAATAATAGTATGAATACCCTGAATGAACAAATCTCCGATGATTTCGCAACAGTAGATAAAGAAAACGATACGACTGTTTTAGGCACACATGATCATAATTACGGTGGCACGACGGTGTTAGGTGCAGAAGAGCCTACGTTTCCACACTTAGTAAGAGAGAAAACCGAAGAGAAAATTAGTGTGAACAAGCCAAGTTTTCGAATCGGTAAGGAGAAAAGCTATTGTGATTATTTCGTATTAGATAATAATGCAGTGAGCAGGAGCCATGCAGATATTATTACGAAAGGGGACCGTTATTTTATTGTAGATAATAATTCTACTAATAAAACATATGTGGACGATCGCCCAATCCCTGTTAAGCAAGAAGTAGAAATATTCTCAGGCACTAAGCTAAAACTAGGAAATGAGAAATTTACCTTTTATATATAATAATGAATCTATTAAAAGAATGCATAATGTACCTTTAACAATAACATTCTTGTTTGCATGCGTTCCTTTACGCTACAGGTACTTGCTTTCCTGCGGGGATTGTCTAGTTATGGCGGCTAGGTCCGGCTCAAACTTCCCTTTTCCTCCGTGCGATAAGTCAACATCGACTCACTACCGTTTGTCGTGTTTCCTTTATCTCCTGCGGAAAAGGTCCAGTTTGTGTGGACCTGAGCGAGCCGCCTTCACTTTTCGTAAGAGTCGAGCCTCCTCGGCTGCGCCTGTGGGGTCTCGACCTTCTCTCTTCTCCCGCTGGAGTCAAGTACCTTCCGCTTCAATCCACTTAGTTTTCGTGCAACATCTGTGGAAAGGTGAAATTAAAATACGGTAAGGAAGGTCCTTAAATGGAAGTATTAACGGCAGCATATACCGATGTTGGTATAAAAAAAGCAACAAACCAAGATAGCATATGTTTAACAATTGCAGAGACCCCTGTAGGAAAAGTCGTCCTAGCAGTGATATGTGATGGGATGGGTGGCCTGTCAAAAGGTGAACTAGCGAGCACAACCGTTATTAACGCCTTTTCCAACTGGTTCGAACAAAAACTTCCAAATCAGCTAGTAGAAGAAGATTTTGATAGAAATATCCAGTCCTATTGGGATCAAATGTTAAAAGAAATGAATGAACGTATCGGAGCATATGGAAGAAAGGAAAGAATTCAACTTGGCACAACGGTAACGGCCCTTCTAATAATTGATACAAAGTTTATGCTGATTGGTCATGTAGGCGATTCTCGTGTATATCGTTTAAACGATAGATTACAAGTGTTAACAGAGGATCAAACAGTTGTTGGAAGAGAGCTGAAAAACGGCAATATTACACCCGAGCAAGCGAAAGTAGACCCGAGAAGGAACGTATTGCTGCAATGTATCGGTGCTTCTAAAGTTGTAGAGCCTGACTTCATTTCCGAACAACCAAAGATTGGTGAAGTGTACGTTCTTTGTTCAGACGGTTTTCGCCATATGATTACAGAACAAGAAATGTACGACGCCTTTTCCCCTGAAAAAATGATCGATGAAAAGGATATGCAAGAAAAAGCGATAGAAATGGTAGAGCTTAATAAGCAACGACAAGAAACAGATAATATTTCCGTTGTGCTTATTAAAATGATGTAAGGATGTGGAACTTGTTTGGCACATATCGGATCAGTTATAGATGGCAAATATGAAATACTTAAGCTGATTGGTAGGGGCGGAATGTCTAAAGTGTATTTAGCGATGGACAAACGCTTGAACAAACAGTGGGCAGTAAAAGAAATTGAAAAACGAGCAAGAGATAAAAATAATGAAGTGATTATTCAAAGTGCTATTGCCGAAGCGAATATGATTAAAAGGCTCGACCACCCGTCCTTGCCAAGGATTGTCGACATTATTGATGATATTAAAGTAATCTACGTCATTATGGACTATATTGAAGGTGAACCACTTAACAAAATTATCGAAGAGTATGGTGCCCAACCACAAGAAGTCGTGATCGAGTGGGCAAAGCAATTATGTGAGGTGCTCGAGTACTTACATACTAGTAAACCGAGCATCATTTATCGAGATATGAAGCCAGCAAATATTATGTTAAAGCCCGATGGCAATTTAAAGCTTATTGATTTTGGGATTGCGAGAGAATATAAAGAACAAAACTTAGCTGATACGGTAAGTTTAGGGACGAAAGGTTATGCAGCACCGGAGCAATTTGGTGGGAAAGGCCAAACAGACCCAAGGACGGATATTTATTGTCTCGGAGTAACACTTTATCATTTAGTGACGGGACATAATCCGAGTGAGCCTCCTTATGAGCTCTATCCGATTCGGCAATGGAACCCACAGCTATCAGGTGGTTTGGAAAAAATTATTCAAAAATGTACGCAGCTTAATCCAGAAGATAGATTTCAGTCATGTGCCGAGCTTTTATACGCATTAGACCATTACGAAGAAGCAGATGATCTTTATCGAGAAAAACAGAAAGCGAAATTGCGTAATTTTAGTTTCGTAACAGGAGCCGCCGTCTTGTTTTTAAGCTTAGGAATATTTGGGCAAGCAATGGCGGCACATACGAACAATACGGATTACGAAAATACGATTCAGTTAGCGGAGAAGTCTTCCTCCCCGAGTGGAAAAATAGATTACTATTTAACAGCGATTGATATAAAACCGTTGGAAGACGCTGCTTATTTAGGATTAATAGACGCCTTTAAATTGGACGCGAATTTTACAGTAGAAGAAGAGAAACAACTAAAAACGAAAATGAATCCCCACCTTCGTGAGTTAAGAAAAACAGCAGAGTATAGCAATTTAGCGTTTGAAATAGGAAAAGCGTATTGGTACTACTACGACTACGGTCGCACTGAACAAAATGATAACCAAATTACGAGAATTACGAGTTCGATTCAATGGTTTGAAGATGCGGTGGCGTACGTACCAGAAGGAATGAAATATTTGGATATGGCAAAGATTTATCGAGATATTGGAAAGTTTAATCGAGATATTACTCTTCATATTGTGGAAGCCTCTGATAAGGGAGAGTATCAACCATATTGGGAAAATATAAAAGAATTACTTGCTATTGTTGATGAAAATCCAGATGAAAGTGAAATTGTAATGCTGGAACTTTATAAATTGGCGATGTATTCGATGGAGTCTTATGCTAGAAAGTTTAAATCAGATGGCGTGGAAGAAAGTGATATACGATCCGTTTATGAAGCAGTTAAACAAAGTACACAAGAAGTTGCTGTCACAACAGATAGAACGGAAGAAATAAAAGAAGAGGTCATCGGTCGCTTTGGTACAACAGAAAAAGCGATTGATAATGCCTATCGAAACTAGGGGGGATTCGGATGGATGCATTAACGTGGAAAATTATATCCATTGTCGGTTATTCCCTTTCTGGAATATTTTTTATCATTGCTATTTTTATGTTTTTTAAACTAAATGTTCTAGCAATCATTGGGGATTTAACGGGAAGAACGGCGGCTAAACAAATACAAGCTATACGTGAGCAAAACTCCAATACAGGTCAGAAGCGATACAAGCCTGACGCTTTTAATGTAGAGAGAGGAAAGCTAACAGATGCGATTATAAATCGTTCTAAACGTTTACGTAAGACAGGAAATATGGACGAGACGGAGTCCTCCTTGTCTGTAAAAACGGTTAGAACAGAAGAAGTATCAACACCGAGAGTACTACAATCTGGACACCTCGTTCAACGACCACAACCTCTGCTAGAAGTACTATCAGAAGAAACGGAAGTTTTAATAGAAGAAACAGAAGTACTAGCGCTGGATGAAGTTGCTGCTACTGAAACGACCTTACTTTCGGATGAAACAGAGTTGCTGCAAGAAGACGCAACGACAATCTTAAATCCAACGGAGGAATTAACGAGGGAAGATGAAGATAAGGATAAGAAATTTACTATCGTAAAGGATATTAAAATTGTTCATTCAAAGGAAGAGATTTAACAAAGGGGAGAAAAAAATGTTTGCTAGAAAGAAGTTAATGGCGAAACGCTCTCTAGCCATCTTACTGGCCGTCATGCTAGTCACGTACAGCATACCTTTACACTTGTTTGCAAATGTACTAGCTGAATCAGAGGAAGAAGCGTTTACGCTACAAGTTGTACGAGGAGAAGAACCAGTCTCAGATGCCGATGTAGAAGTAACCAATTCTGGGGACATAACCATTTCTAAAAAGACGAACAGTGAAGGAATTGCTACTTTTCCAGAGCTGACTAGTGCAAGTTTTGTAGAACAGTCAACTTTTAATTTTAATGTATCCCTTGAGGATGAAGAGCCAGATACGTTTTCTATCAGTTTAAAGGAAGGAACAACTGATTATTACATATATGATGTTGTGACGAAAGAATTTAAACTAAAAGAGACGGAAGAAGAAATGGTAGATGATGAAGAGGAAGTCAAAGAAGAGGAACCAACAACTTATCACGTTGTAGTAAATCAAACGGGTGAAGGACAAGTTACTATTAATGATGAGAGTTATTCTAGTAATCTTGAGCTTGAAGAAGGAACCGAACTAGTGATAGAAATTACTCCAAATGAAAATTCCTTTATTGAGAGTGTCCGAATTAATGGAGAAGATCGAGCGATTACGAACCGTGAAAGCTTTGAAGAGACGATTGAATCTCTCTCTACTGATATAGAAATTGATGTAGAGTTCGTACTAAAAACGTATACGATCACTTTCAACTATAATGATTTAGGCGAAATAGTAGATGAAAATGGTGAAGTGATTTCAAAAGAAGGAAAAATTGAAGTAGGCCATGGTGAGAATAAATACTTTACTGTTAAACCAAGCGAAGGGTATTATATCAAAACTGTAAAGATAGATGGCAAAGCTGTTGAAGAAATCGAAGAAGATAACTTCAGCTATACGTTTGAAGATGTTATTTCCAATCATGAAGTGGAAGTTACGTTTGCTATTAAAACGTTCACTGTGACAGCTAATGTAGATGGTGAAAATGGAACAATCAGTCCTTCTAGCGAGGAAGTTAGCTATGGAAATGACCTCGAGCTAGAAATAGCTCCTAATACTTCCTATCAAGTAAAGGCAATCCGTGTAAATGGAGTCGAGTTAGATTTAGAAAACAATCCAGATTTTATTTGGAAGGAAGAAACAAACCTTTTTCTTTTAACGTTAACGGAGATTAAAGAAGATATTGATGTCATCGTTGAGTTTGAAGAAATACCTTCCGAAGATGGAAGTTGGAGTGATTATATTGAGATTCAACCTTCCGAGTCGATAGATACGATAATAGTAGATGGAAAAGTAGTTTACGTCTATGCAAAGGGTGAGAGGGTAAGGATATCTCCAAATGAAAATTCAGAATACAGTCACAGAATTAATATAAATCATGACTTCTTTTGGTGGAAAAATTATACCTTTACGAACGATACGAAAATAAATAGTATAAAAGTTGGTAAAAAGTGGGGCAGTAAAGAAATTATCCAAGACCAAAAATTAATTCTCGTTTTCGACACCGAAGCACCTAGCATTGGAGACGTTACGTTACAAGGTGAAAATGAAGTTTTAGTAGACGAAGCTTCATGGTTTAGCGGTGCCGTAACAGTATCTGGTCTCGTGGAAAATATCAAACAAACGTTTGATGGAGTGGAGTACAGTACGGAAGTTGAGGCTGTTTATTATAGTAAAGGAAACTCAACTGAGGAACATCTAGCGGAGTTTGATGCATCAACGAACGAATTTACTTTTGTTACAGATGACGAAGACTATACTGGCGTATATAACGTTTGGGCTATAGATGAAGCAGGAAACAAGTCAGAAGTAAAAACAGTAAATATTCATATCGATAAGACAAATCCAAGTTTAGCGTCTGGAGAAGCGGTCGAGTTTAAAATAAAAGATCAAAATTTCGTCACGAAAGCTCTACACTTCCTATCATTCGGAACATTTTTTAATCAAACGATTGAAATAACAGTAGATGCAGTGGATGCCGCATCAGGAATTCAAGAAATAACGTTACGAGCAACTGATGAGGATGGAGTGGTGACAACCGTAACGCAAGATGATATTAGTAGAGACGGTTTAACGGCAACAGCAGTATTTACGCTTGAAGCAACTAGTTTTCTAGGATCTTTTGAAGTAGAAGTAATCGATAACGTTGGAAACAACTATGAAACAATCATTACGAAAGAAAATTCCAATATCGCTGCGGATAATAATGGCGTTGTCATGATTGAACAAGTGGACCCTTCCGTACAGTTAACGATTCACCATGAAGAGGATAACATCCCTTTTGAAGATATTTATCGTGAGGTCGTCGAGTTTGAAATTCATGCACAAGACGATGAATCAGGCTTGTATGCGGTAGTAGTGGATGTTAATGGGGTCGAAATTACTTCGTCCTACACTGACGATAAAGTAATTAGTGACGAGATTACACTTCGAACAGATGATGAAAGAATAAAAGCGAATGAAGACGGTTCTTACAACATTTCCGTTGAGGTCGTTGATAACGCTGGAAACGTAACAGGTACAAACAAAACGATTTATGCTGATCGTTCGCATCCTGTTATTACACGTTACACTTTCGCCATTGAAAACGAAGATGGAGAGTATGTAGAAGAAGAATATTCTGAGGAACTAACGGAGTCCATTGAACTTGATGAATACGGTTTTTACTTTAAAAATAAAACGAGAGTAACTGTTACGGCTGAAGATTATAAAAGACCAAATGAAGCGGCAAGTGGTGTGCAATCTATTACTGTCTATTTACAAGACCATGAGGATGAGAAGTTTTACGCCATTCAAGCAAATGGCTCCTATGTGGAAATAGAAGAGGAAGCGATTGAAGGTGTTGAACCAATCGCGACAACTGGTGATTTTACTTTTAATGTTCCAGAAAATTTTAAAGGCCAAATTTTTGCAAAAGCAACAGATAATGTTCAAAATACAGGTCCTTTTACGACAGCAGTTGGAACGATTGTAGAAAGCTTAGAGCGACATGAACAAGATAGTTTTATCGAAATTCAACTACCTGAAACAGCGCATCAAGATAAGAAACAACAAAACTTATATGCGGACAATATCGAGCTAGAAATAACAGTGGTTGATAGTTATTCTAGTATCGAAACGATTGAATGGTTTGTTGAAGCTCCTTACGATCGTGAAAAAGACGATAAGGGTAGCGTTACTTTAGAAACTAATACTAAATATGATGTAGGAACAGTAATAGATGGCTGGGAGCTTACGTCAACACATTTGAATTTAGTAACGGAAATGAAAAAAACAATTCCGATCTCTCACAATAGTAACGATATTGTCGTGAGAGTAGTAATGCACGACAGAGCGGGGCATGTTACGGAACAAGAAGTAACGTTCAGTATCGATAAAGTAAAGCCAGAGCTTGAAGTTATTTATGACAACGACAAGGCTGATGAAGATTTTCCGAATAATTACGACGGGCATCGTGTTGCAACGATTATCGTAACGGAGCGTAATTTTGATCCACAGTTATTATTCGCACAATTAAACGATGAACGGTTAGAGCTAGTTTGGGAAACTAGCTATAATGAAGAAAATCCTGATCAAACGGCACATACAGCAAATGTATATTTTACGAATGATGGTGATTATACGTTTTCTGTTTTGTTTGAAGATATGGCTGGTAATGAGGCTCCTCCTTATACACCGGATTCATTTACAATCGATACTACTCCACCAGAAGTAACAGTAGTATACGACAACAATGATGTCGCAAACGGTAATTTTTATAAAGCACCTAGAACGGCAACGATTACGATAAAGGAGCGTAATTTTGACGCTGCTCGTGTCGAAATAATCGGTTCCGTAGAGCTTGGAGATGTTAGTTTCCCAAGTTTAAGCGATTGGACGACAGACGGTGACACTCATACAGCAACTATTTATTATGAAGAAGATGCATTATACAGCTTTAATATTCACGCAAGAGATAAGGCTGGAAATGCTGCAGCGAATTATGAGAAAGAAACGTTCTATATTGATACGACGGTACCGAAGCTAGTAGAAGAAGAGGCGGTTACGTTTGAACAAACGAATACGAACTTCTTTGCAAAAACAATTAATTTCCTTTCGTTTGGAACGTTCTTTAATAAGGAAGTAAGAGTCGTTGTAAAAGCGGAAGATAATATTGCCGGTATTGAAAGTATTTCCTTAACAGCAAGTGATTCGGATGTGGAATTAGTAGAAGTGAAAAATAGCTTTAAACAAGGCGAAAATAATTTAACTGCAGAAGCGAAGTTTACGATAAATGCAACGAGCTTTACAGGAAACATTTTTGTTGAACTAACGGATTATAGTAAAAACGTCCAGGAATATAAAGTTACGAGTGAAAACTCAAACATTGTTGCAGATAACGATGGTGTTATCGAAATAGAGAAAAATAAACCGACAGCAGAGATTAATGTTATTCCGAATAAAGGTGTTTCTTCGAACGGAAAAAATGTATACAGTGGAGATGTCACGTATGAAGTAGTCGTAACAGATGCTGATTCCGGTGTTAATACGGTAAAAATCGATATTAACGGAAAAGAATATTTACACGATTACTCTAGTGATAAAGAAAAACGCACAAAACCAATTAAATATTCTATTAATCTAGCAACAGAAGACATTCCTATTAATAAGGATGGATCTTACGAAATTTCGGTGTATGTTATCGATAACGCTGGAAATAGTCAATCCAGAAAAACGAAAACATATAAGGATGAAACTAGCCCAATTATTACAGATTTCATTTTCTCAAATAAAGACGTAAACGGCAGCTTTAAGAAAGTAGAAGATACCGATGAGTTTAAGAAATCAGTTGAATTAACTCAATACGGGTTCTATTTCAAACAACAAACTCGTGTAACAGTGAAGGCAGAAGATCCAGAAAAAGAGTATGAATATACGTCAGGGTTACAGTCTATCGTCGTTTATTTAAAAGACTATGACAACGGAACATATTATAGTGTTTTACGAAACGGTAATCTAAAAGAGATTAAAGAGTCAGATGTGAATAAAATTTCACCGATAGCGACGAAAGGTGAAGTTAGTTTTCTCGTACCGGTGAACTTTAAAGGTCAAATTTTCGCTAAGGCAATTGACGGAGTAGACAACACGGTTGGCTTTGAAACACCAGATGGAACGATTGTGGAAAGTGCAGCACAACATGCTAAAGAGACACATATTGATTTCAAAGTCCCAACAACAACTTACCAAGATAATAATGGGCAAGACTTGTATGCTAATAATGTAAACGTAGAATTAACGGTTACTGATACGTATTCTGGAATTGCTCAAATTGAGTGGTCTGTTGTAGCACCGTACGATAGAGATAATAACGAAAGTGGTAGCTTAACGATTCATAACGATAAAACGTATAGTCCAGGTAGTAATTCAGACGGCTGGAGACAAACGAAGCAAGAGAAGAACTTAGTGACTGAAATGAAGAAAACACTAACTGTTCGAAATAATAGTAATGATATTGTCGTCAAAGTGAAAATGACCGATCGATCCGGACATACTTCAGAAGACGAAATTACGTTCAGTATTGATAAAACGACACCAACGATTGAAATAACATATGACAATAACACACCAGATGGAGACTTTACTGATTATTATAAAGCAAACCGTACCGCAACGATTGTCGTTACGGAGCGCAACTTTAGACCAGAAGATGTGGAGTATGTTATTACAAATACACTTGGTGAGCGTCCTTCCTTTGCTGGCTGGACTAGTAGAGTTAATCGAGCTAATCCAGATTTATCAACACATACCGCAACGATAAGCTTTACAGCGGATGGAGATTATACGTTTGATATGAAGTATCAAGATAATGCTAGAAACGCAGCGGCACCAGTTCCGCAGCAAAAGTTTACGATTGATAAAACGGAACCAGTAATTAACGTAGCTTACAGTTCTAGTAGTGCACAAAACGGAAACTATTATAATACGGCAAGAACGGCAACTATTTCAATCACAGAGCGAAACTTTGAAACTAGTCGTATTCAAATTACTGGTACTGCGACAGATGATGGAAGTACGATAGCGTTCCCAGAGGTTAGTCGTTGGAATTCAGTTGGAGATGTGCATACTGCAACGATTCACTATGGAACAGACGGATTGTACACATTTGATATTGCATATACCGATATGGCTGGTAACGTTGCAGCTGAATATACAGTTGATGAATTTTACGTAGACCAAACAGCACCAGAGCTGACAATTTCAGGTGTAGAACATATGTCGGCGAATAACGGTGAGGTAATGCCAGTTATTTCTTATCGCGACACGAACTTCAATCCTAATAATGTAACGATTAGCTTAACTGGTGCTAATAGAGGTCCGGTCAAACTAGTAGGTAGCTATTCCGACGAAGGAAACGGGCAAGTATTTACTTTTGAAAACTTTGAAGAAATGCAAGAAGTAGATGATTTATATACGCTCACGGCAACAGTAGTCGACTATGCAGGAAATGAATCAACCGAAGAAATACGATTCTCGGTTAACCGTTTCGGTTCAGTTTATACGTTAGATGAGTCTATCGTAGGAATTAACGGAAAATATGTTCAAGACGAAGTGGACATTATTTTAACGGAAACAAACGTCGATAGCATTGATGAAGAGTCTGTAACAATCGTCATGACGAAAAACGGTACGCCAACAGACTTAATGAACGGAACAGATTACACGGTTGAGAAAGCTGGTGGAGAAGGTTCATGGAGTCAGTATACGTATACCGTTAAGAAAGAACTTTTTGCTGGCGATGGTCGCTATACAGTGACACTTTATTCTGAGGATGCAGCAGGGAACATTAATGAAAACATCGATGAAACGAAAAAAGCGGAGATTTCGTTCGGTATTGATAAAACAGCTCCAGTTATCGTACCTATCGATTTAGAAAGTGGCGCGCAATATCCGGTAGAAACGAAAGCTGTTACAGTTTCAATAAAGGATAATCTAGTATTAGATCACGCAACGATTTTTCTAAATAATGAAGAGGTAGATTATAAAGTAAGTGGAGAAGACTATACATTTGATATTCCGAGTTCCAATGCGAAGCAAAGTGTCACAATTGTAGCAGTAGATGCAGCTGGAAATGAATTAAACGTTGATATTACGGATCTATTAGTATCGACTAATTTATTTGTACGTTGGTATAATAACACGTCACTGTTCTATGGATCATTAATTGGTATAGGTGCTATTAGTACATCCATCGCAGGTTACTTCGTATTTAGAAAAAGAAAAGATGACGACGATACGGCAAGGTTTGACGAAGAGAAAGAAGATATCGTTAGTTAGGAGGACATGTACTAATGGGTGAATTATTAACCATCACGAATATACTTATTATCATGACGCTAATTGTGAATGTTATTACGTTGATTGTAGTGGTGATGCATATTAAAAATAGTGAGGAAAAGAAAGAAAGTGTTATCGAAACGGTTGTTCCACCTCTTACTCCATCTACAACGTCTAATGAAATTGGAGTAGTGTTTTGCCGAAGTTGCAATAAACCTTATGACTCAACTCTTACCATCTGTCCGGATTGTAAGGAGTCTAGGTCGTAAATAGTTAATGGGGGTCAGAGCTTGCTCTGACCTTTTTTAGTGCAAAATTTCACGTTGTAATTTTCTTGAAAAAATTTATATATAATTACAAAAAAAGTTATAGCTTATTTTTAAAAATCAAGCTATAAATAAAATATAGATTACAGAAATAAAAGGTTCTGAAGTACAGCTTTTTTGCTTTTATATGACGATAAAGGGGAAATATAGTTTGAAAGACTTTTGTAAAAAATGGATCGTTATTTTTGTCATAACATTGTTAGTATTCAACCCATTATTTTCTATTCCATTAGCTCATGCTAATACGCTTATTAGTCAAACCGAGTTTTCAGAAACAACTCGTAATTTCAATTTAACGAACAAAATAGAGGTATTCCCGCTGCCAATCTATTTAAAGGATCCAATTACGAATGAATGGGTTCCGAATACGACTGGAAATAGAAGTGGGTTTCCACTCTATCAAACTTTTATTTCAGAAGAGTTACCTTCAAGTAACCTATCTAGTGAACAACAGTTAGTCGCAGGAATCCAAAACGAAAAGCAAAACATAACGTTACTTAAGTTCGGTAACTCTCTTCCGGATATAAATGGAGGATTGATTTATAGTGCGAATTTAAATATGTTCGAGATAGATAAGCCTGTTAAATGGGGATATTGGGACCCTACATATATTAATGAAGACTATCAAGTTCTTAAAGTGTTGTCTGCTTGGGACGGTGAGACGGTAACGTGGTCGAATCGCCCAGACCTCAGTAGTCCTTATATCGACAGAACGATGAGGATTGGAGTGGATGGTGGTCATTTTCAATGGGATGTTAGCCAAATAGTTGCGGAATGGTATGAAGACCCAACTACTGATTACGGCTTAGCTATTGTTGGAAAAGAGGAGGATAGCTATCGAAACTTTTATACGAGTAAAGGCTATGCTAATAAAAGCTATGAACAACTAGATAAGGCTCCACGTCTAATCATTAACTATGCCCCTCGACCAGCGATTACGAATGCAATAGGGTATGGACTAGGCGCAAATTCGAGTGAAGGTTACGTCCGCCTGTCTTGGCATAGTTCTCCAGGGGTGAAGGGATACAAACTTTCCATTTTTAACGGCGAAGAATATGAAACGATTGATGTAGGTTTAACGAATGAGTGGAGTTCTTTGAATAAAAACTTGTGGCCTAGTAAGGATGAAGTGAGTAATGGCGAATATCGATTAAAACTAGACCAGTCTGGCACTAATTTGCCAGATCATCCAAGTGCGCTATATGAAAATGCAGGTGGTACAGAGAAAGACCCGAATCGATATTATTTTAAAATTACTGCGTATAACGAGTTTGGTGAATCAGGAGCATCTGAAGAAGTGAGTGTTGCCATCCCAAATAGAACAGCACCACCTTTCGTTTCCAACATTCATATGACGGAATATGATTTTGGAAAAGTGCATCTCAAATGGGATACATCAAATGAGAACATAAAAGAGTATCAGGTGAAAATAGGCTCAGCTCCTGAGAAATCAGATATTTCGACGGGCTTAAAAACTACTAATAATGAAATATTAGTAACTTCCAATATGCTACTCCCACA
Source organism: Sutcliffiella cohnii (assembly GCF_002250055.1). Lineage (NCBI taxonomy): Bacteria > Bacillati > Bacillota > Bacilli > Caryophanales > Bacillaceae > Sutcliffiella > Sutcliffiella cohnii. The sequence continues at coordinate 4,031,571 of NZ_CP018866.1, read as the reverse complement.
CAGTACGGTATATGTTTCTGTGAATGCGGTAGATATGGATGGTAACTTTTCTGGTTATACAACACCAGTTCCAATAGAGTTAAGAAAAAGCAAAGATGCATTAGTAACAGCAAGTTCCATTCCTTTACAAAACGCGGTTCATGTTGACCCGCATATGTCCATTACGATGAAAAATATCGGTACAGAGGCTTGGTCAGCTGAGGAAGGTTTTGAACTTAAACTAGTAAATGAACAGGAATTTTTAGAGGTAGAAGCACTTTCTCCTGGAGAGCAAATAGCACCAGGTGAATCGAAAACGTTCCAAGTTAGAGTAAAAGGACAAAAGCCTTTAGGGACTATTACCCTAGAATGGCAAATGTTTCACCATGAAAGTGGCTATTTTGGAAATAAATTAACTAGAACGATTACGTTTTATGACGATATGAAGCCAGTTGTCATTATTGCTTCGCCTGAACCATTAGCTTCACTTTATAAAACAGTAAATATAATGGGGACCGCAACGGACGAAACACTACAAAATTATCGTTTATATTATGGTATTGGTAGCAGCCCTTCTTCATGGAATCTGATTTTCAGTAGTAGTTCTAAAGTAGAAAACGATTCTTTAGGAACTTGGAATACGAGTAACCTCGATGCTGGAATATACACGTTAAAACTAGAAGCGGTAGATGAAGCTGGAAATATCGATACAGTTGTTCGAGAAGTTTACGTTAATCTTCCAGTTAATATACCAAAAGTAAATAAAGTTACTGACCAATCAACATCTGTAAAAGGGACAGCTGATGCTGGTTTAACGGTGTTTGTCCAAAACGGTATTCAAGTTATTGGTTCTTCTACAGTAACGAGTGCTGGAACTTTCTCTATCACTATCCCGAAGCAAGTAGAAGGGACAGTGTTAGAGGTCTATGCAAAAAATATACACGATGTTTCAAGTGACGTAGCATCTGTAATGGTGGTTGATGGAACACCTCCTTCAGCGCCAACTGTTGATCCTGTCGCAGACAATTCTGTTCAAGTTGTTGGGAGGGCAGAAAAGGGATCAACTGTTATTGTAAAAAAGGGAACATCGACGCTCGGAACAGGGATAACGAATTCTAACGGAGTATTTTCAGTCGCTATAGCTAAACAATCGGCCGGGACTACATTACAAGTGACAGCTAAGGATGCAGCCGGAAATGTAAGTGCGGCAACAACTGTTACGGTAATTGATAAAACCCCTCCGCCAGCTCCGAAGGTCAATACAGTTGGAGATAATGCAACGTCCGTAACAGGGACCGCAGAAAGAGGGGCAACGGTAACGGTTAAAAAAGGAACGACAACGCTTGGTTCAAGTAAAGTCAACACGGATGGTACGTACAGTGTAACAATCCAAAAGCAAAATGCCGGAACAACGTTGAGTGTGACAGCAAAAGATGCAGCCGGAAATGTGAGTAGTGTAACGAATAAAACAGTAGTTGATAAAACTCCACCACCTGCACCAAAGGTTAATACAGTTGGAGATAATGCAACAACCGTAAAAGGGACCGCAGAAAAAGGAGCAACGGTAACGGTAAAAAGAGGAACAACAACGCTCGGCTCAAGTAAAGTCAACACGGATGGTACGTACAGTGTAACGATCCAAAAGCAAAATGCCGGAACATCGTTGAGTGTAACAGCAAAAGATGCGGCCGGAAATGTGAGCAGTGCTACGAATAAAACGGTAGTGGATAAAACTGCACCACCCGCGCCAAAAGTAAATGCCGTATATTCCAGCTCTACAGCTGTTACTGGGAAAACGGAAGCCAATGCTACGGTAGTAGTGAAACGAGGCAGCACAACGTTAGGGACAGCGAAAGCATCAAAGACTGGAGATTTTTCAGTAAAAATAAAAAAACAGTCGAAAAAAGTAGTGTTGTCTGTAACAGCAGAAGATAACGCCGGCAACAAAAGTAAGGCAACTTCAGTTACTGTAAAATAGTTTAAAACCGGGGGTCAGCGCCAAAACTGACCTCCTTTTTTTGATCATTTATACTTTTCCCTATTCTTCAAGTTCTCCCCAGTTTCCCCTTACAAAAATGACATTTTCTTTGGACAAAACGTCATTTTTGACACCTTTTCGCACAGCAAACTGCTAGTTTACTAGAAAGACAAATACGCAAATTCGTACTATCTTTGACTTACCGCGGAATACCGAGAAGGTGCACTTTCTAAAAGGAAAGTCAAAGTGGATATTCGTCATGCAAATTTTACTGATGTGCTAGAGCGATACAGACCAATGATTTATAAAATTATTAATACACTCCATATTTATCGGGATCACAGCTACTATTTTCACGAAGGAGTTGTTGCTCTCTGGACGGCATATAAACAATTTAATGAAGAGAAAGGTTCTTTTCCAGCTTACGCTTATACAACAATTCGAGGTTCATTGTTGAACGTATTAAAGGCCGAACGGCATTTTGATGATCATCATGCACCTTGGGATAAAGAATATGAGGAGTTCATTCCTGATAATTCCGTCTCACTTGACGAACAGATTAATCATTTAGAGCCTTACGTGGTATGTCTAACAAATAATCAAAAAATATGGGTAGTAGAACATATATTTTACGGAAAAGGAATAAAAGAAATTGCTAGAGAACATAGAACAACCGAAGCAGCGGTAAAGTCGTGGCGGAGGGGGGCGATTAAAAAAATAAGGGAGGAGATTCTGAAATACAAAAAAATGAACGAATAAATTTATTAAGTGATAAATAATCCCTCTATTAATCAATGTTTCAATTTATAGCATCCTAACAAAATGGTGTTTTATTTCTCTATCGAAAACGAGAATATAGAACACCATTTTCCTTTTTATTATAGTTCGCCTTCGTTTTATCAAATATAAGACACCATTCCCTTAATGTAAGCGATTTCAATAAAGCGCTTCATTTTAGATAATAAATGTGTAAGAAACAATAGGAGGTTTGAAAAGATGAAATTATTTAAATCATTAATAGCTATATTATCTGTTTCTGCACTTCTTTTCGTAAGTGCGTGCAGTGGTTCTAGTGACTCTAGTTCTACTGATAAAAGTTCTGGAAAGAAAACAGTAATCGAGTATTGGCACACTTATAGTGACCAAGAAGAAGTAGTATTAACAGATAAAATAAAGCCGATGTTTGAAGAAGCACATCCTGACATCGAACTTAAATTAACTCGTATGCCATACGAAGGATTAAAGCAACAAGTTATTGCTGGTGTATCTGGTAATGCTGCACCTGATTTAATGCGTATGGATATTGTTTGGACTTCTGAGTTTGCTCAAATTGGTGCACTTCAAGATTTAAGTGGTTATGAAGGATTTGAGAATGTAAAAAATAGTGTGTTTGAAGCACCGATGGCAACAAACTTCTATGATGGAAAATATTACGGTTTACCAGTAAATACAAACACAAAAATTGCAATCTATAACAAACAATTATTAGAAAAAGCTGGTTTATCAGAAGCTCCAGAAACAATGGATGAGCTTGTAAAAGCAGCTGAAGCAGCAAAAACTGTAGGTTCTAAAGGTGGAATTGGTGTAGGTGGATCATTCGCATGGGGCTTCCTTCCTTACTTCTGGAGCTTAGGCGGAACATTAACAAACGACGATTTCACACAATTTGATGGATACATTAACAGCCCTGAAAGTATTGCAGCAGTTGAAACAATGGCAGGCTGGCATAATGATGGATTAACAGCTCCTTCCATCCTTGGTGGAGAGCCAGGGACGTGGGATGGAATGCAAAATCACGAATATTTAATGATTGACGATGGTCCTTGGTTCTTTAGTATTTTAATGAACGAAGAAGGAAATAAATTTGATGCATTAAATGATACAGTTCGTGGATTAATTCCAGCTGGTGATGGTGGAAGCCGTTCTGTAATCGGTGGAGAAAACTTAGTTATTTTCGCAAACTCTAAACATCCAGAAGAAGCTTGGACGTTTGCAAAATGGATGTTAACAGAAGAACCACAAAAATTAATGGCTGAAACAGGATTAATTCCTACAAATATCGATGCGGCGAATGACCCGGCGTTCTTAGAAAACCCATTCATTCAAGAGTACGTAACACAGCTTGAAACTGCCTTACCTCGTACGCCTATCCCACAATGGTCAGAGATTGAAGCAGTTATTAACTTAAACTTTGAAAAAGTAATTCGTGGTGAAATGGACGCTAAAGCTGCAATGGATGATGCAGCAAGACAAGCAGAAGCTTTACTTAAATAAAAAACGAGAGTACTTCACTGGAAAATTTCCAGTGAAGTATCTTTATTCTTAATTTGTTAGGAGGGGAGCCCAATGGAAAGTGGAGTAAATACGAATAAAAATGATGCCGTCGTTATTCCGAAAAAAAGCTTTGCCGAACGCTTTAAAATTGGCGTTAAACAGTGGATCGAAGTCTTTCCATTTATCTTTTTAGGGCTTGTTGGTGCGGGTGTATTCGTAATCTACCCATTGATGAAAGGTATCATCATGAGTTTCCAAGATTACAATATTATGCCTGGAGCAGAAAGTCCTTTTGTTGGGTTAGAAAACTATAAAAAAGCATTTTCCGATCCTGCATTTCGCTATGCAGTACGTAATACATTTTTGAACACAGTTGTAACAGTTCCAATTAACTGGTTTTTAGGGCTTTTCTTTGCTGTATTAATAAATCTTCAGTTTATTAAGTACAAAATTACGTTCCGTACATTGTACTACTTACCAATTATCACTTCTTGGATTGTTGTAGCATTCCTTTTCCGCTATTTATTTGCTGACGGAGAAAACGGTTTAGTGAACTTTGTTCTATTAAATTTGGGCTTTATTGATTCTCCGATTGGTTGGTTACAAAATCAGTGGACAGCAATGGTAGTAATTTGGTTATTCCACATTTGGAAAACAGTTGGTTGGACCGTTGTTATATATTTAGCGGCACTTCAAGGTATCCCGAAAAGTTTATATGAAGCGGCAGCAATTGACGGAGCGAATGGGGTTAAATCATTTATGTATGTAACGATTCCAATGCTAGGGCCGATTACCGCATTTGTCATCATTAACTTAATTATGGGTGCATTTAACATTTTCCCACAAGTGTATTTCATTACAAATGGTGGTCCAATGGGCCAAACGGAAGTTTTGCAAAGTATGATTTACAAACAGGCGTTTAACAACTTTAACTTCGGTTATTCATCTGCTTTAGGGGTAATGATGGGTCTGACGATCTTCCTCATTACGTATACACAGCAGAAAAAACTAGGTAGACAAAAATTCATGTAGGAAAAGGAGGGAAATTCGATGAAAACAAACTTTTTGCCAAAGCTTTTTGTATACACCATTTTAATCATCGGAGTTTTAGTGTTTGTTACTCCGTTTGTATATATGTTAATGACAACATTCGTGAAAAACGCATATTCTCTCCCTAGACCACATGAGGTATTTACAGCGATACCTAGTCTAGAAAACTATGAAATTGTTTGGACGAAAAATAGTTTCTTCCGTTATTTTTTAAACAGTTTATTAGTAGCAACGGTAGCAACAGTTGGTAGTGTGTTTCTAGGAGCGTTAACCGCTTATTCATTCGTTCGATTCACATTCCCTGGAAAAGAATTCGTATTCCGAGTGTTTCTATTTACGATGATGATTCCGCTAGTATTAGCAATCGTACCTCAGTTTACTGTTATTCAATCACTTGGTCTAGTAAACACGTATTGGGGATTATGGTTAATTTACATCGGTGGAGGAGTAGTTGGGTCTACATTCTTCTTACGTGGATTCTTTGAAACAGTACCGAAAGAATTGGAAGAATCGATTGTTATGGATGGTGGAGGAAACTGGACTATCTTTAGAAGAATTTATTTACCTTTATCGAAGCCTGCACTAGGTACAATGGCGATTTTTGCTTTCTCTGGAACGTGGGACGAGTATTTCGTAGCATTAACAATTATTAAAGATGAGGCGATGAGAACATTGCCAATCGCGTTAATGATGTTCCAAGGAAAATACGCAAGTAACTGGGCGTGGATCTTTGCGGCTTCGATTATCGCAATCTTACCTGTAATTATTATTTATATCGTATTCCAAAAACGCTTTGTACAAAGTGGGGATACAGAAGGAGGCGTAAAAGGATGAGGAAGAAATTCGCTAGCCTTTTTATTGCTACTTTACTTATTATATCCGTGATGACGGGTTGTACGAAAACTACTTCCGCCCCTTTTCAATCAGATAGTGTCAAAAAAGGGGACTATTTAATCTATGTAACAACTGATAAAGCTGCTTATGAGCCTGGGGATAAAGTTACCTTTACGTTAACATTAAATGAACAGATAGAAGAAGGGACGTTACTTGTTCGATACGTCCATTTAAATGAAGTAGTAGAAGAGGAAGAAATCACACTAACTGGTGAAGACGCTGTTACGTGGGACTGGATAGCGAAAGAGGATGACTTTAAAGGTTATATGGTAGAAGTGTATATGAAAGATAAGAAAACAATTGTCGATCATTACAACATTGCTGTTGATGTTTCCTCTGATTGGACAAAATTCCCTCGCTATGGCTATTTAGCGGATTTTTATGAATTAGCAAAGGAAGAACAACAAGGGGTTATCGATAAATTAAATCGATTCCATATAAACGGATTACAATTTTACGATTGGCAGTATAAGCATGAACGACCGTTAAAATTAGAAAACGGTAAAGTAGCGGATACGTGGTTAGATATTGCCAATCGAGAAGTTTCTAGAGAAACGGTAGAAAATTATATTGCGATGGCACTTGAAAAAAATATGAAAGCAATGAACTATAACCTTCTTTTCGGAGCTTACGAAAATTATGAAGAAGAAGGTGTGAAAAAAGAGTGGGGAATTTATCGAGATCCTCTCCTTGAAAACCAAGATAAGCACCCATTGCCTGAAAGCTGGGCGAGCGATATTTTCTTAATGAACCCAGCCAACGAAGAGTGGCAAGATTTTATTATTAATGCTGAAAAAGAAGTGTTCCAACATTTAGCGTTTGACGGTTGGCATGTCGATCAATTAGGAGATCGAGGTGCATTATGGGACGGAGAAGGGAATCGGTTAGACTTATCTACGACATATGTTCCTTTCTTGCAAAAAGCGAAGGAAGAACTACAAGTAGATTTAGTCATGAACGCTGTATCACAATATGCGGTAGGTTACATCGCGTCACAAGCTCCTGTAAGCTTCTTATATTCGGAGTTATGGGACTCACACCAAACGTTCAGTAGTTTAAAAGATGTAATCGATCAAAACTATCGCTATAGCAACAATGAGTTAAATACCGTGTTAGCGGCGTATATGAACTATGACCTATCTGACTCGATGGGCGAATTTAATACACCAGGTGTGCTACTAACAAATGCAGTTATTTTCGCCGCGGGTGGTGCCCATTTAGAGCTTGGGGAAAATATGTTATCGAAAGAATATTTCCCTCATAAAAAGCTTTCCATATCGGATGAGTTAAACAATCAGTTAATTCATTATTATGATTTCTCAGTAGCTTACCAAAATCTACTTCGCGACGGAGCAATTGAACTCTCAAAAGAAATTACTATTAGTAATGAAGATATTGATGCGTCAGAACGTGCTGAACGCGGAAAAGTTTGGAGTTATGCCAAAGAAAAAGACAACAAAGAAATTATTCAGTTCATTAATATGACAGATGCTACATCTCTTGACTGGAGAGATAATGATGGTTCGCAGGTTGAGCCTGCTGTCAAAGAGAATCTTAACGTTACGGCCGAGACAAACGGAAAAGTGGAAAAAGTCTGGATCGCTTCTCCTGATTTCTTTGCAGGATCCGCGGTTGAACTAGAGTTTAAGCAAAAAGGTGACGAAATACAGTTTACAATTCCACATTTAAAATATTGGGATATGGTTGTTATCGAATATAAATAAAACCGATATTTGCGAACGAGGAGTAGGATAGATATTATAGTAGGAAAATAAGTGTTTTGTAAAAGAGGGTTGAGATGATGTTACGAAGAATGATAAAAAACCGATTTGCAACAAAAGTAGTTTTTGCCCTTTTACTCGTTATCTTCATCTCAACTATTTTTAATAGCTACTTTTACTATCAATCTGCTTCGAACGTTGTAAAGAATAATGTTAGAGAATCATCACTGCAAATTGCAAGACAAGCAGCTGATTCTCTTTCGTTTATTTTCTCCTTAGGTAGCGATACTTCAGATTTACTCTATAGTAATGAACGACTACAGGAAATAGTCGTCGAAGATACGGCTGAAAAGTTATCGTTCTCCGAAAGAGGAAGCAATAATGAATATATGAATACGCTATTAAATTCACATGTATATTCAAGTTCATTTGTTCGAACGATTTATGTATTGAAGGAAGATGGAACTAGCTGGGGAAGTGGTACATTTTCCGCTTATAAGCTTACACAATATAATTTAGCTCAACAAGATTGGGTAAGAGAGTCAGTTGTGAAAGACGGTCAATTAGTTTGGGAAGGGCTTCAATATGATCAATTGAGTGGTGCTGGTCAAAATACAGAACTAGTTGTCACTCTTAGTAGAGTGTTGAAGAACTTTAATAACTTACAAAATATCGGATATATACAAGTCGGTTTAGACGGCAGAGTAATATTAGAGAAAATTGATCAAATAAAACTGGGTAAGACTGGACGTTTTTTTGTGGTGGATGAAAAAGGAGAGGTTATGGTGGATTCGGTTTTAGAAAACATCAACCGCCCAGTCAAAAATGATGAGCTCTTTCAATATATACAAAACAAACGTTTGATTGAATTTGAATTTACACATGAAGGAACTCCTTATTATGGTGTAAAACAACCAATGAGTAACGGATGGACAGTCATTGGTATTGTTCCTATTAAAGAAATTACAGGCGAACTAAGTAATGTTCAAATGATAACGCTCTTTTCGACAACGATCTTTACGATTGTCGCGATTATAATTGGTTTAGTTGCAGCCCATCGAGTAACAGAGCCAATTAGACTGTTAACACAGCAAATGAAGCGAGTAGGAGAAGGGAACTTTAACGTACGAACGAAAGTTGCTTCAACTGACGAAATAGGTCTCATGAGCCTGCAATTTAATCGAATGATTAATCAAGTCGAAAAACTGTTAGAGCAAGTAAAAGAAGTGGAAAGTCAAAAACAAAAAGCGGAGCTGCGTGCAATTAAGCATCGAATTAACCCACATTTCTTATTTAATACTCTTAGTACAATCCGTTGGTTAATTCAACTTAATCAAAAGGAAAAAGCAAACACAGCAATGTCTGCCTTAATAAGACTTTTAGAAGCAAATATGGGGAAAAAGGGAACCTTCGTCACGGTAAATGAAGAATTAAATATAGTAGAGAAGTTTATGGCAATCATGCAAATACGTTATGAACAGAAATTTTATTTAGAGCTAAACATTGCAGATGAAGTGGAGGATTTCCTAATTCCACAAATGCTTATTCAGCCCATAGTAGAAAATGCTATTTTCCACGGCTTTGTCCCAACAGGAAAAGACGGTACAATTCGAATTACAGGAAAGAAACTAGATGGTGGAATTGTATTAGATATCTGTGATAACGGTATTGGAGTTAAGAAAGAAGCATTAGAAAAAATTAAGGATCAATCACCGAATTCGTTTCTTGGAATTGGACTTACGCACGTGTACGATTCAGTAAACTTATATTACGGACCTGGCTCAAAAGTAGAAATTGATAGTAACGAAAACGGAACAGTTGTAAAGCTTATCCTTAAACAAAAAGGTAGAGGTGGAACATATGTTTAACGCAATGATCGTGGATGATGAACCAGTTATTCGCTTCGGTTTAAAGGCGTCAATAAATTGGGAAGAAGAGGGTCTAAAATTAATAGGTGATTTTCCGAATGGAGAAAAAGCACTTGAAGCGATGGAAAATCAGCAAGTAGACCTTTTAATTACGGATATAAAAATGCCTATTATGGACGGTTTAACATTAATGCGAGAAGCGTTAAAGCGAAATCCGAATGTAAAAGTCGTGTTAGTTAGTAGTTATAATGACTTTGAGTACGTTCGGGAAGGGTTAAAACACGGCGCTGTAGACTATGTATTAAAGCCAACTTTGGAGCCAGAGGAATTTTTACAACTCATTCAAAAATGCGTGGAATTAATGAAGAAAGAGCAAGTAATTGAAGAAAAGTTACATTTAGTAGATGAAACAGTAGCAATAAAAAACCGCTACAAATTAGAACAGCAACTAAAGCGTATTTTGATAAAGCATAATAAGTTGGAATTTTCGTATGAAGGCTTTAACAGCTTACAATCACCGATAATGGTTATATATTTGAAAATGTTTAATCTTAATAGAGTGATGGATCAAAAGGGAAAATTATATATATCATTTATGTTAGATGAGCTTCAAGAACAGTTTTATTTACAGTACGAGGAATGTATTTGTATCCATATAAATGAGACAGACTTAGTTGTCGTTATTCGTAATGATAAGGATGAGCCACAAAAGCTGAAAGGTTGGCTTCAAGCTCAAACTGATATTCCTTTTACTATCGGTTATGATATCGCTTCTAATTTCAAGGAATTACCAGAAAGTTTTCATCGAAGTGAAGAAGCGTGTAGTAGAAGGTTTTTTCATGCTGAAGAAGATGTGTTTCCATACTTGCCTCTTGAATATGGACAAGTAAAAAGATTAAAAGGAGAGCAATTAAAGCAGTTTCTTTTACCGTATGACAAACAAAAGGTAACGGAGTTTTTAACAGAACATTTTCAAAAGCGAGCGTTAGAAGAGGTAGATCCTACTGAGATGAAGGATGAGGCTTGTGACATCATCACTCATTTATTTGTAGATAAAATAGATGTAACCTTATTGCTAGAAAAATGCTCAATCTTAAAGAAAACAGAAACGATGCAAGAGCTTCATAACGCACTTTTACAACAGTTGGAAGAATGTGAAACAATCGTTGCTAATAAAGGTGATAAGTTGTATGGAGATAATGAGCTAATTGACAGTGCGCTTGAATATATTCACCGTAACTATACGGACGAGTTAACCTTGCAAAAGATAGCAGACCATATTCATATTAGTCGTAATTACTTTAGTATTTTATTTAAACGTTTTTTAAATCAAAATTTTATTGATTATGTGATTGACTTACGAATAAAAAAGGCAAAGGAGTTGCTAGAGCATTCCTCCTTGAAAGTATATGAAGTAGCAGAGCAATCTGGATTTGGAGATGTTAAGTACTTTAGCAAGCTGTTTAAAAAAACAACTGGTCTTTCTCCAGGTGATTACCGAACAGAACAACAAAAATAGTGGAGGTGAGTGAATATGGTTCGTAAAAGTATAATCTTCAGTTTTCTCTTCGTTAGCTTATTATTGTTAGGAAGTTGTCGAAACTTAAACATCATTAATAATGGCAGTACACCTATTGAAACCCCAGAGGAAAATATCGAGTTGGTTATTTGGCATACGTACAACGAAGAAGAAACGCAAGTGTTTGAAAACGTCCTTATTCCACTTTTTGAAGAAGAACACCCTACTATTTCTGTGAAACCAGTTCGGCAATCACATAATGATCAGTTAAAGTCTGCGCTTATTTCTAGAGCATCGGCGAATAAACCACCAGATGTTATTCGAATGGACATCGCGTGGATACCAACATTTGCAGAACTTAACTTAATATATCCAGTAAGTAGATTTGATGACTTTACCAAGATTCGACAGTTATTTTTTGATGTGCCATTACAGTCCAATTTTTACAAAGGAGAGTATTATGGTGTCCCATTAAATACAAATACAAAAATAGCTATATATAATCAAGAACTACTAAAGCGTGCTGGCTATGATACTCCACCAAAAAAGATGGATGATTTAATTCAAATGGTGGAGGAACACGACTATACCATTGGTATGAATGGTATTACTGGCTGGGAAAGTCTAGCCTATTTTTACGCTTTAGGTGGCGAATTGTTGGATGGAAAAAATGAAAAAGCAACAGGTTTTTTAGATAGCGAACAAAGTATCGAAGCGGTTCAGAAATTATTAAATATGTATGAGAATGGTCAACTTCCTCGAGGATTGTTAACAGGTAATCCGTCGACGTGGGAAGGTGTGGTTGATGGTAGTTATGCGCTTATTGATGAAGGACATTGGTTCTATAGTATACGTCCAACAGAAGTAGTGGAACAGTTGTATAAGCAGACAGTTTTTGCACCTTTTCCAGTGACGGAAGGAAGAGGATCTGTGCTTGGAGGAGAAAACTTAGTTATTTCAAAAGCAACAAACCATTTGGAAGCCTCTTGGTCGTTTGTAAAGTGGATGACAACTGAAACACCGCAACGATTACTGTTAGAAAAAGGATTAATTCCAACAAATAAAAATGTGGAAGTTACCGCCTATTATGAAGAATACCCATATTTACAGACATATGTGGAAAGTTTAGAGTACGCATTTTTACGACCTCCATTAGCACAATGGAGTAAAGTAGACGAAATGTATACCCAATATATGAGATTAATATTATCAAGAAGTATGACAGTCGAAGAAGGACTGCGTGAAGCAGCGGAAAAGATAGATCAAATACTAACGGGAGAGGAAGCGTGACAGATATGGAAAAGAAATGGTGGAAAGAAAGTGTCGTTTATCAAATTTATCCTCGTAGCTTTATGGATAGTAACGGTGACGGAATAGGTGATTTAAAAGGAATGACGTCTAAGCTTGATTATTTACATGAGTTAGGAGTAGACGTTATTTGGTTATCACCTGTATATGAATCTCCTAATGATGATAACGGTTACGATATTAGTGACTATCAAGCGATAATGGATGAGTTCGGAACAATGAAAGATTGGGAAGACCTACTTGCTGGGTTGCATAGTCGTGGAATGAAGCTAATGATGGACTTAGTAGTAAACCATACTTCCGATGAACATAAATGGTTTGTAGAATCGCGTAAGTCAAAAGATAATCCATACCGTGATTATTATGTATGGCGTCCTGGTAAAGAAGATGGTTTAGAGCCGAATAACTGGACATCATTCTTTAGTGGCTCAGCATGGCAAAAAGATGAAGAGACAGACGAGTATTTCTTACATTTATTCAGTAAAAAACAGCCTGATTTAAACTGGGAAAATCGAAAAGTAAGACAAGAGATTTATGACATGATGACTTGGTGGTTAGATAAAGGAATCGACGGCTTCCGGATGGATGTTATTAATCTTATTTCGAAAGTAGATGGCTTACCTAGCACACCATCAGGTAAACGCTATGACTGGGGAGGAGATTATTTCATGAATGGTCCTCGCGTTCATGAATATTTACAAGAAATGAACAGAGAAGTTCTTTCTAAATATGACATTATTACAGTTGGTGAGTGTCCAGGAGCTTCTACAGAGGATGCAGCACAGTATGCGAATAAGGAACAAACGGAATTAAATATGATATTTACGTTTGAGCATATGGATATCGATTCTGGACCTGGTGGAAAATGGGATGTAAAGCCATGGGAGTTAAAGGACTTAAAGGATGTTATGACGAAGTGGCAAAAAGGGTTAGAAGGAAAAGGCTGGAACAGTCTTTACTTAAACAATCATGACCAGCCAAGAATGGTATCTCGCTTTGGAAATGATAAAGAATACCGTGTCGAGTCTGCAAAAATGTTAGGAACTTTCCTTCATATGATGCAAGGTACTCCTTACATTTACCAAGGGGAAGAAATCGGGATGACGAACGTACGCTTCGAGGCAATTGAAGAGTACAACGACCTTGAAATTCATAACATGTATCGTGAAAAGGTTACAGAAGGTGGCGAGGACCATCAAAAGGTGATGGAGTCCATTTATGTGAAAGGTCGAGATAATGCGAGAACACCGATGCAGTGGGATGAAAGCCCGAATGGAGGATTCACAACTGGTACTCCGTGGATAAAAGTAAACCCGAATTTCGAACAAATTAATGCAAAACAAGCGTTAGCGGATTCAAATTCTATCTTCTATTATTACCAAAAACTAATTAAACTTCGTAAAGAGCATGACATTATTGTTTATGGTACTTACGACCTTGTGGCGGAAGAGCATGAAGCGATATACGCGTACACTCGTACGTTAGGTGATGAAAAGCTATTAGTTGTATGTAATTTCTATGGGGATGAGGCTGTATTTAATGGTAATTACTCTTTTGATAATGCAGAGTTGTTAATTAGTAATTATGAAGAAAATGGAAATGAAAATATAAATAATATGACGTTAAGAGCTTACGAAACGAGAGTATATTTACTGAAATAATGAATATTGTGGGACGGGGACATGCACCTCGGCCCACATTTTTATAAAAATAATCAACAATTTTTGTAAACGTTATCATAACAGATTGAAAGGGGAATTTTATTATGAGTGAAACGAAAATAGGGTTAATCGGTTTAGGTGGAATGGCGAATCATCATCTTCGTTTACTTTCAGAGCTACAAGGAGTTGTTATTTCTGCACTTTGTGATGTTAATGAGGAAGCACTACATACAATTGGGGACAAGTACGACGTGAAGGTGGAAAATAGATTTACAGACTATGAATCTCTTATTGGGAATGGAGAAGTTGATGCTGTCATATCGATTGTTCCAAATAAATATCATGCTGGGATTATTAAACTTTGTATTCAATACGGAAAGCCAATAATGACGGAAAAGCCTTTTACAGTAACGTTTGAAGAAGCAGCTGAATTAAAAAAATTGTTTGAAAAGAACCCTATTCCTTGTATGGTTGGATTTTCGTATCGCTATATTCCGTCATTCCGTTATGTGAAGCAACTATTAGAAGAGGAGAAGTTAGGAAAACTACGACACATTTCTGTGAACTATTTACAACAATGGGGGTCACCGCTATTTAATGTACCGTTTAATTGGCGCTTTAGTAAAGAAATGTCAGGGACAGGTGCTTTAGGTGATTTAGGTTCTCATATGATTGATAGTGCAAGATACTTTGTTGGTGAATTTAAGGCAGTTGCTGGGATGATGACGACATTTGTAGAGGAACGAAAAACAGAAGGCGGAATGCAACAAGTGGATGTTGATGATTTTACTAGTTTTCAAGCAACTTTCCCTAACGGTGTGATGGGGACGTTTGTCACGTCAAGAAATGCGATAGGAGCTGGTAACCAATTGGAAGTGGCTATTTATGGGGATAAAGGAACGGTGAAAGTTTGTTGTGAACAACCCGATGATGTGCAAGTGTGTATTAAATCGGAGGGTAATTTAGATGCACCGTTTGAAACGGTGAAAGTTCCTGAAGCATTTTATTTAAATCAATTACAAGATTTTATCGAATATGTTGAAGGGAAATCGTTGAAATATATACCTAACTTTGAAGATGGGTATGAGAACCAAAAGGTGATGGAAGGTGTTATTCAATCCGCGAAGACAGGTAAATTAGTTGTAATCGAGGAGGTGTAAAAGTTTGAGTAAACTAAAAATTGGTGTTGTAGGTGCAAGCTGGTTTGCTGATTTATGGTATTTGCCAGTACTTCAAATGCATCCTGACGTTACGTTATCAGCGATTTGTAGTAGAACCGGAGAAAGTGCCAAACGGTTGGCAGAGAAATACAATATAGAAAATGTGTATATCGATTATAAGGAGATGTTTGAAAAGGAGAACTTAGATGGTGTGTGTATTGTCACTCCTAACGATTCTCATAAAGATATTACATTGGCCGCTATAGAAAAGGGACTTCATGTCATTTGTGAAAAGCCGTTGGCACTTAATGCTGTAGAAGCGGAAGAGATGGAGAAAGCGGCTCGTGCTAGCTCGGTTGTCCATGCGATTAATTTCACATATCGAGAGCATCCAGGTATTCAAAAATTGTTGGAGCTTATAAAGGACGGTTTAATAGGCAATATTCACGAAGCTTTTTTTGAATATACAGGTGATTATGGATTAAATGGCCCTCCTGGATGGCGTGGTACTATCTCGACAGGTGGCATAGGAGGTGTCCTGCAAGATTTAGGTTCTCATTTAATTGATGTGGCTCAATATATACTGCAGGATGAAATTATAACTGTACACGGATCGTTATCATTTATGGAAGATGATAGGTTAGTAAATGTAAGTAAAAAGCAATCAAAGGACCAAGCGGCAGACTCTGTATCTTTTACGGCTCACTTTTCCAATCTTGTAAGAGCATCCTTTTATACAAGTTGGGTAGCACCACAAGGAAATAAGCATCAGACTATTGACATTAAGTTATATGGAAGTAAAGGAAGTATCCACTTATTAACGTGTGAGCTCGGTACATCATTACGGTACGCTATGAAGGGTGAAGAGTGGAGAGAGATTAGTCTAGAAGGAGCGACGCCACTTAAATGGGACGAAAAGCCGAGTGAGGAAAAATTCCGTCCTTGGCGAATTACTAACCGTAACGAAGTGTGGAAATGGGTAGACCATATATTAGGTAGAAAAGATAGAGAGCTTGCAACTTTCACTAGTGGTTTAAGTGTACAGCGTGTGATTGATGAGGTAATAGTTTCAGCTGAAAAAAAGATTAATGAATAAGTAATGATTCGAACTTTAGAAGGAAAATCTCATAAAATAAATGAAGTAGAGGACGGAATAATAAGCTCCGATCCTCTTTTTTCTATAGTTTCAAAGGGTATATTGCTTTTAATAGGTGTGGGAGAGGGGCGATACAAAATAACAAGAAAAGATATAAATGAAAACAAATTTCTATTATACATTCCCTACCAGTTAACAATTGCTTATGGTATAATAGTCCCAACTTTAAGATTTTTTAGAAAGTTTAGACAATAACTGATGAATCGTATACTTAAAGGATTGGGTGATGGTAGAGATGACAAACAAAAAAATAAAAGTAATGACAGTTTTTGGGACAAGGCCGGAAGCGATAAAAATGGCACCACTAATTAAAGAATTAAATAAAAACGAACAACACATTCAATCAATTGTTGCTGTCACAGGCCAACATCGTCATATGCTCGATCAAGTACTACAAATTTTTAACATTACACCAGATTATGATCTTAACATTATGAAAAGTAGACAAACGCTAGTAGATGTTACTACGAGTGCTTTACACGGGCTAGATAAAATAATTAAGCAGGTGAAGCCTAATTTAATATTAGTACATGGGGATACGACAACAACATTTGTTGCAAGTATTGCAGCATTTTATAATCAAGTAGCCGTTGGTCATGTTGAAGCGGGGC
This sequence comes from Sutcliffiella cohnii, assembly GCF_002250055.1. Taxonomy (NCBI): domain Bacteria; kingdom Bacillati; phylum Bacillota; class Bacilli; order Caryophanales; family Bacillaceae; genus Sutcliffiella; species Sutcliffiella cohnii. The sequence goes on along the minus strand of NZ_CP018866.1, from coordinate 4,014,392 downwards.
TTCGTACTTGGAACAAAATGTCCCCCTTTCCTGAAGAGATGAACAGGCAATTAACAGGTGTGATTGCTGATCTTCACTTTGCACCTACTGAGCAAGCAGCTTTAAATTTAATTTATGAAAATAAAAATGAGAAGAATATCTTTATAACCGGTAATACGGCGATTGATGCGTTAAAAACAACTGTGAATGAAGCGTATACACACGAAGTATTGGAGAAAGTAGGAAACGATCGTTTAATTCTTTTAACAGCACATCGCAGAGAAAATATAGGAGAGCCTATGCGTAATATGTTTAGAGCAATAAAGAGAATTGTTAATGAGCATAAGGATGTGCAAGTTGTATACCCAGTTCATTTAAATCCGGTAGTTAGAGAAATCGCTAATGATCTTTTAAAAGGAGATGATCGAATACATCTAATTGAGCCGCTTGACGTCCTAGATTTTCATAACATTGCAGCAAAAACAACACTAATTTTAACTGATTCAGGTGGTGTACAAGAAGAGGCTCCTTCACTCGGAGTGCCGGTTTTAGTTTTACGTGACACAACAGAGCGTCCTGAGGGAATAGAAGCAGGAACGTTAAAGCTTGCTGGTGTAGAGGAGGAAAATATCTATCAACTTACGAAACAACTATTAACGGACCCACATGAATATAATAAAATGGCATGGTCATCCAACCCTTATGGAGATGGATTTGCTTCAGAACGTATAGTAGACGCAATTCTTGAATACTTTACTATAAAAAAAGGACAACCTTTAGTAGTTTCGACAAATTAGCTCCAGAAGCAGAATGGATTCATAAAGCTAAAGTCATTCACTACGAACAATATTTCGGTTAATTAATACCTATTAATCTCCAAATATTGTAAGAGAATAAAATTAAAGAAAACAGCTAAATGTGAAGATTAAATTATTATTGTATAACGATTTGGAACAAAGAGTTGTCTAGCGTTATTGCGGAAAGTTATATTAGTATACGAGTAGTATACTGAATCTTTTAAGTTTTGAGAATATTATATTTACTAAAACGATAGGCATATGTTACTATTTATACATTACATTTCCACCGAAATGTAAAAATTTGAGGGAAGGGGTGGTTAAATAGGGAAAAACGGTAAATATTCGCATAGTAAAATAGGAAAAGGGGGAAACGTGTTGAAAAAAGGAAGTTTTAAGAAGTTTTTTAGTAGTTTACTAATCATCACAGTAATCTTATCAACGTTTTTAAGCCCAGCAGCAGCATTTGCTACAGACTCTCCTACAAAGAAAACAACTGTTGATGAGCAAACATTACAAATGAAAAAAATTATTGCTCAACAAGAATCACTTCTAGAACAGACTCCAACTTTAGATCAATCTCTACAAAATTTAAAAGGTGATGAGGAAGTTTCAGTAATTGTGCAACTATCTGAACCACCAGTAGCATTAGTAAAAGGAAAAAGTGAAGTAGAAGGGAAAAGTTTTTCTGCTTCCCAAGCAAAAGCGGTTGAGAAAAAAGTAGTTTCTCAGCAAGTAGCTTTTGAAAAGTCTTTAAGCACGAAGAAAGTTAAATATTCTAAAGGCTTTACATACAACAAAGTATTCAATGGTATGTCTTTGACAGTTAAAGCCAGTGAATTAGAAGCACTTTTAAGTGTTGAAGGTGTTGTAAGTGTTGAGCTTGATGAAGAAAGATATGCACTTGAAACACCAAGCAAAGACGGTAAAGTAGACGCACTTATGACTGATAGTACTCCACATCTTGGAGTTCCTGAGCTTTGGGATTTAGGCTATGAAGGTGAAGGGGTAAAGGTTGCAGTACTCGATACTGGTATCGATTATTACCACCCTGATTTTGCTGATGTATACAGAGGTGGATATAACTTCATACCCCATTCTGGTAATGATTATGCTCGTGACCGGGCTGACGATGATGGATATGAGACGTCTCCATTAGATCGTCCAGATCATAGACCGGAATTTAATGCAAATGGTAGTTCATTCTATACTTCTCATGGTACACACGTAGCAGGTACAATTGTACATTTAGCTCCGAAGATTGATTTATACTCTTACCGTGTATTAGGAGCATATGGTAGTGGTGCAACTGCTGGAATCATTGCAGCAATTGAAAAGTCAGTTGAAGAAGATATGGATATCATTAACCTTTCTTTAGGTGGTAGCAGTAACAGTGAAACGGCACCTGATGCAATTGCGATTAACAATGCGACGTTAGCTGGTGTTACTGCCGTTATCGCAACAGGTAATAGTGGACCTGGCCGTGGAACAATTGGAAATCCGGCTTCCTCTGCGTTTGCTATTTCTGTAGGTAACTCTACTGTTCCTGAAATGCATTTAAGTAGCTCCGTAACTGTAGAAGCTGGTGAATACAGTAAAACAGATACATTACCAATGTTCGGTTGGACGTATCAAGAGGATCCGAGAGATACGTTAACAGGTACTTATGACTTAGTAGCTATTCCTGGGGTTGGTAACCCGTCTGACTTTGAAGGCATTGATGTAGAAGGAAAAGTAGCACTAATTTCCCGTGGTGAAATTGCATTTGTTGATAAAATTGCAGCAGCAAAAGATGCTGGAGCAGTTGCAACAATTATCCACAATAACGTAGCAGGAGCTGGTCCTGCCAATATTTATTTAAGCACTGATTATGGATTCATCCCAACATTTGATATGGCGACTGCGGATGGACAAGCGTTAAGAGAAGCTCTTGGTTCAGAGTTAGGCCAAGTAACTTTCGGTGATTATGCTGAGACAATGACAGAAGGTGACGATGTCAATAGTTCAAGTTCTCGTGGTCCAACGAACCCAAATTTTGATATTAAACCAGATGTTGTAGCACCTGGAACTAATATTATGGCAGCTATTCCTGCTTATGAAAAAGATTACCCTGGTGCAGATTATGAGTATGCATATGGGCGTAAAACTGGTACAAGTATGGCTACACCTCATGTTGCCGGTGTTGCTGCGCTATTGAAACAAGTAAATCCGGAGTGGACTCCATTTGATATGAAAGTAGCAATATCTAATACTGCTAAACAATTAAATGTTAGCCAGTACGATGTATTTGCTCAAGGACCTGGACGTATCCAACCTGTAGCGGCTGCTTTCCCAGAAGCGTTAGCGTATGCTTATGATGAAACGGAATTTGAAGGTGAAGTTCATGAAAACGTTAAGGGTACTGTTACGTTCGGTAAAGTAGAGCCGAATGCTCAAAGTGCTCAAACTGTTACGAAGCAAGTTGTAGTGAAAAACATGGGTGAATCAACAAGTGACTTTAATGTTACTGTTCAAACAACGAAAAGTGGGACAGGTGACATGAGTGCTGCTAATGTTGAGGTAGATGTAACATCATTTACACTTTCTGATGAGCAAGTGTTAAACGTTACATTAAATGTTCCAGCTGGAGCAGGTGCTTTAGGAAACGAATTACTAGGTTACATTCATATCCAAAGCGCTACTTCTAAACTACTATTACCATTTGCTGTAGAGTTTTCTGGAGAGGTTCCGAACGGATTAGGTTATTACTTCCTAGAAAGTGATGTTATTTCACCAAATGGAGATGGTGTGTTAGATACTACTAGATTAGCATTCCAATTATTAAATAACCATGGTACGAACTATATTGAACTATGGGATGCACAAAATCCTGAAGGTGGATACTATGGAGATGGATATGTTGGATATTTCCATGCTGGTGAAAGCTTAGGAGCAGGATCTTATACACTTACTATTAATGGTGTGTATAGAGATTGGGCTGATGGAGCACAAAAAATGGCGGAAGATGGAGTGTACACTGTTGATTTTACTGGTGCAAACCCAGTAGCTGGTGTCACATTTGATTGGGCTCCGTTAATCATTAAAACGTCTAATGCGGAAGTAGAATTTGGCGATCTTGGTGAATACCAATCAGGGGAAGAGTTCGAAGTATTAGGTACTGTAGTAGATAGTTTTGTTGATTACAAATCAACTGTTGAAAATGTACTAGGATTAGATTATGACGTTAATGACCAATTAACGGTTGAATATGTGTTATTAGATGCTGATGGAGAAGAACTAGATAACGCTTCTGTTGAGTTAGACCAAGAAGGTAACTTCGTTTTATCTTTACCAAGTTTACCTGTTGGGGAAAACGAATTAACGTTATCAGTGGAAGATGTTGCGGGTAACTCTTCTGAGCATGTTCTCGATTTAACTGTTGAAGCTCCAAATAGTCCACACTATGACGACGCTGTTTGGTATGAGTCAGTAAATAACTTCTTTAATGCTGTATACTTTGCAGGATTAGCATTATTAGATGGAGATTCTCGTGCAGAATCATTATTAGAAACTGTATCTGTAGAACTTCTAAATGAAGCTAATACTCAACTAGCAGAAGGTGACTTTACTACTGCTGAATATTCTTATCAGCTATTAGTAGAAACTGAAGGTGTTCCTCAAGCTGTTAAAGAGGAAGCAGCAAGCAAAATTGCTGTGAAATCTGAAGAGTTTGCAATTGCACTTTGGTATGAGTCGCTAGGAAACTATTATAATGCTGTACACTTTGCAGGACAAGCAATTGAAGCAGGGGATGCTCGTGTAGAAGCGCTAATGGCGAACGTAGCTGAAGCTTTATTAGCGGAAGCAAATGAATTATTAGCTAACGGCAACTTTACTGAAGCTGAATTTGCTTATCAATTACTAGTAGAAACTACAGGTGTACCTCAAGACGTGAAAGAGGAAGCGGAAAGCAAACTCGCTGTGAAATCTGCATATCTTGGTGATGCATTATGGTATGAAGAAGTAGGAAACTTATACAACGCAGTACACTTTACAGGTCTTGCTTATAGTGAAGGAGATGCTCGTGCAGACGGTGTAATGGCAAGAGTTGCTCCAGCACTTTTAGCTAAAGCTGATGACGATCTTGCTAACAATAAATATTTAGAAGCTTATAATGCATATTTCTTACTATTAGCAACTGATGGTGTACCGCAACATATTAAGGATGCAGCAGAAGAAAGAGTATCAAATTAATAAAGTTGGAACAGCTGGCAAATGTCAGTTGTTCCATTTTTACTATTTATGAGCAGCCTAAAATTAGTAATTGTTACAACCTTAATGTTGTATGTGCTTTACTTTATAGGTATAGGAAGGAAGAATGCTTGTGATTAACTGGAACGATATTCTCATAATAAGCTTCTATGGATTGCAAATTGTATTATTATTCTTTTGGATATACTGGTTATTTATCAGTCTATTCGGGTTTGGTAGAGCAAAAAAGTTAGAAAATAAATCCCCTAAAAAGCGCTTCTTAATTTTAGTTCCAGCTCATAACGAGGAAAAAGTAATTGGTAATTTAGTAGAAAATCTTCAAAACTTACATTATCCCAATAAATTATATGATGTAGTCGTTATTGCAGATAACTGTAACGATAAAACCGCCGAAATTTCTAGAAGTCTCGGTGCAAAAGTAATTGAGCATGAAAGTAAACCGGGGGAACTACGAGGGAAACCGTACGGAATTAAGTATGCGGTAGAACAGATTGGAAAAGATTTAACGAAAAAATACGATGCTATTTGCTTTTTTGATGCAGACAATTTAGTCACTTTAAACTACTTACAAGAGATGAACAACCATTTATTAAATGGAGACAGATTAATTCAATGTTATTTAGATTCAAAAAATCCGGATGATAACTGGGTAACTCTTTCTTATGCGACTAGTTATTATTATATGAACCGAGCGTGGCAATTAGGTAAGTCACGATTAGGTCTTGGTAATGCAATTGGTGGAACAGGGTTTTGTGTTGATACGAAGCTTTTCACAGAGGTAGGTTGGACTGCCCAATCGTTAACGGAAGATCTAGAATTTACGATGCAATGTTTGTTAAAAGGAACTCCTGCAAGATGGTGTCATTATGCGAGAGTTTATGATGAAAAGCCTGAGAGTTTTATCGCCTCTTGTATTCAACGACTACGGTGGGCACGCGGTCACTGGGATGTTTGTTTTAAATATACTGGAAAGTTATTGTGGAGATTTATTCGAAAATTCGATATTTTAGCTTTAGATGGTGCCATTTACTTAGTAAACCCAGGGCGTATAATATTAAATTCTTTATCCGGAGCTATCATCCTACTATCCAATTTAGCTTTTGCTCAATCCTGGTTCCAAGCAATTTTACCATGGCAAATTTGGTTATTTATGATTATTTTCCAATTCAGTTATGTAGTCTATACATTAATTTCAGATTCTAATAAACGATTAAATAAAATAAAAGGAATATTATCTTTAATACTATTTAATCTTTCATACGTACCATTGTTTTTTTGGTCCTTATTTACGAAGGATAATAAAACTTGGAAGAGAACGGAGCATACAAGAAATATTTTAATTGATGAAATTAATATAGCAAAAGAACAAGTTACCCCTACAAAAGAACGCTAAACTATTAGAGTGGTGAAAAGCATGTTGATAGATAAAATTAGGCTTTTTGACGTGGACTTTGTTAATAGTAAATTTTCCGAATTTGCAAAAGTAATGGAAAAGCATGTATTACAGAAAGAAAAAGCCTATGTAGTAACTGGTAATCCTCAAATAATGGTAGAAACGTTCAAAAGTAAGTCATATAAGGGTTGTATTGAAGATGCGACCTATGTAACAGCAGATGGTATAGGAGTTATATTAGCTTCAAAAATATTAACAAAAAAATCGTTTCCCGAAAGAATAACAGGGTTCGATTTAATGTTACACTTATTAGAATTTGCCAATCGAAAGAAAAAAAAGGTTTATTTGCTCGGTGCAGAAGAATTTGTTTTAAATCGAGCGATACATAATATAAAAATGAAATATCCCGATATAAAATTAGTCGGTTCTCATCATGGTTTTTTCTCTATTAAAAATGATGGTGAAAAAATAGCGAACGAAATTAGTCAATTGAAGCCCGATTTAACCTTTGTTGCCCTCGGTGCACCAAAGCAAGAAACGTGGATTTCTACTTACTTTTCTATTTTTGAGAGCGGTGTGTTTATCGGGGTTGGAGGAAGTTTAGATGTACTAGCTGGCGAATGTAAAAGGGCACCAATCATTTGGCAAAAATGTCATTGTGAGTGGCTATATCGAATCTCTCAAAAACGAGATAAAATAAGACGGATCTATATTTTATTATTGTTTATAAGAAAAGTGGTTGAATGTTGGCTAAAGAAGCTAAAACTAATTGGATTGCAAGCAATACATAGGAAAGTGTAAAGACTTCACTTACTTGTGTGAATTAGTTAATTGAAAGAGTAGCAGAAGTTGCTACTCTTATTTTTATTGAAAACTTGGATTTCTGCCACTAAATATGGTATGTTGAAAAAGGATAAAAAGGAAAAGTTTTTACATATAAACTTGATTTTAAGGTAGGGAAAAGAAATGAAAATAACAGTCGCTGGAACTGGCTATGTCGGTTTATCGAATGCTATTCTTTTAGCGCAACATAATGAAGTCATTGCTCTAGATATTATTCAAGAAAAAGTAGATATGATTAATAATAAAAAATCTCCTATTGTTGATAAAGAGATTGAAGAGTTTTTAGCTACGAAAGAATTAAATTTAAAGGCAACTACTAATAATGAAGAAGCTTTTAAAGATGCAGAATATGTTATTATTTCTACACCAACAGACTATGATACAGAAAAAAATTACTTTAATACAAGCTCTGTAGAAGCAGTCATTCAAAATGTATTAGCGATTAACCCTAACGCTGTGATGGTAATTAAGTCGACAATTCCTGTTGGCTATACTGCTCAAGTAAGAGAAAAATTCAACACGGAAAATATTATTTTCTCTCCTGAGTTTTTAAGAGAAGGAAAAGCTTTATATGACAATTTATATCCTTCCCGCATTATTGTTGGGGAGCAATCTGAAAGAGCAAAGGTTTTTGCTGATTTGCTCGCTCAAGGGGCAATTAAAGAAGATGTTCCTGTATTGTTTACGAACTCTACAGAGGCTGAAGCAATTAAGCTTTTTGCGAACACTTATTTAGCGATGAGAGTTTCCTTCTTTAATGAGCTAGACTCTTACGCGGAATTAAAAGGCTTGAACGCTCAACAAATTATTGAAGGTGTAGGACTAGATCCGCGTATCGGTGGTCATTATAACAATCCTTCATTTGGTTACGGTGGATATTGTCTTCCGAAAGATACGAAGCAACTGTTAGCTAACTATGAAGGAGTACCTAACGATATCATTAAAGCGATTGTGGATGCGAATAGTACGAGAAAAGAACATGTTGCAGATATGATTGCTAGCAGAAATCCAAAAGTAGTAGGGATTTATCGATTAACGATGAAAATGGATTCCGATAACTTTAGACAATCAGCCATTCAAGGTGTTATCGAGCGCCTACAAGAAAAAGGAATTGAGATTGTCATCTACGAACCGGTTTTAAAAGACGAAACGTTTAATGGTTCTAGAGTTGTAAATAATTTCGAAGAGTTTAAAAACATTAGTGATGTTATCGTGGCAAATCGTTTATCAGACGACCTTGTTGATGTAAAAGAAAAAGTATATACGCGAGATGTGTTTAGTAGAGATTAAAAAAAACCCTTGTAGTTTAGAGCTACAAGGGTTTTTTGCATTTTTCGAAGAAGAAACGCCTTCTCCAAAGAACTAAATGGTTAACATAGGTATATTCTATCAAGACCTTAGTGGGATGTTACGAATTGGTTTTTATGGTAAAAAGAAATAGCGTTGGAATAATTATAAGTTATATTTGTATAATTATTCTTTCTGTTGTCGAAATTTTAACCGGTGGGAGAGGTAGTTTATGAGAAAAATATTGGTGTGTTGGATGGCGGTTCTTTTAGTTTTATCTAGTTTTGCACAAGTACCAGTTTTAGCGAATAGTGCTGAAACTAGCGAACTAGAACTAGAAACTAGTAGAACAGTATTTTCCTTAACGGAAGCTCGTACAGTTGAGGTTCAAGCGGACTTCGGGGAACGAGTAGATTTAGACGAACTACAATTCCAATTTGGTGGGAAAAACCTTTCAGAGTGGAAAAAATGGAGTGGGGGTACAAACTATAACGGTGCACCATTCATCACAGTAGTGGAAGAACCTCATTTTGTTGATGATACAACAGTCGTAAAGGCGACAATGCAATTTGACTTACCTTTTGGCACTACTAATCTATCCAATCGAACGATTCGTGTTCAGTACCAGCAATTGATTGGTAACTATGAATTAGCTTTAATTAACACTGTTTCCGGTGAGAAAGCTGCAAAAAATGTAAAGTTCAATGTATATGACGAATTTTTATTTTATGAAGAAATAAAGCCTGCGATTGATGAAGTGTTTGCACAAGCCGAGGCGAATGATCGCTACTTAAAATACGAAGTTGCAGGTCAATCGGTTGAGGGACGTGACATCCATTTTGTAACGTTGGCAAAAGACGAATCAGCAGTAAATAAGTACTTAAATGAAACGTTACCAACTGCGTTAGACGATCCTAGTAGTTTACTAGAAAAAATAGAAAATGGGACGATAGGAGACTACCAAATTCCTATTTGGATTAACAATATCCATCCTGATGAAGTAGAAGGTGTTGATGCGCAAGTTGAATTATTAAGGGAATTTGCGCTAGAAGAGGAAATTACTTTTACAACTCAAGACCCAAATACGAAAGAGGAAACAGAGGTTACATTAAACGTAGACGAAGTGTTAGATGACGTTATTTTCCTATACCTTTTCACTAGCAATCCAGACGGAAGAGTTGCTAACACTCGGGCAAATGCGAACGGATTTGACTTAAACCGTGACAATGCATACCAAACACAAGTAGAAACACAGCAAGTAAATGAACTAATTGCAAAGTGGACGCCGCTTTCTTTCATTGACATGCACGGCTATGTTAACGGGTTTTTAATTGAACCGACAACACCACCGCATAACCCTAACTTTGAATATGATTTATTACATGGAAACATGATTAATCAAGCACATGCGATGGGGCAGGCGGGGATTGGTAATTCAAACTTAGACTCTTACTTTATACCAAAACTGGAGTGGGAGGATGGCTGGGATGATATGACACCAGCGTATACAGCGGTATTTTCCATGTTACACGGCTCACTCGGTCATACAGTTGAAGTTCCTGAATTAGGCCAAGATTCTTATCGTGCAATGGTTGGAGCAGGCTTAGGTGCAACTCTATTTGTAACAGAAAATAAAGATGAGCTATATGCTAACCAATTGAGAGTATTCGAGCGTGGTGTGAACGGTGAGGATAATCGAGCGGTTGACCAATATTATGTCAATGCAGCAGGGGAAACGATAGGACGTGTTCGTGGGGAGCATGAAAACTTTTTCCCAGATTATTATGTAATTCCAACAGATACAAAGGAGCAAAAAAATCTATCAGAAGCAGAAAAAATGGTAGATTACTTAATTCGTAACGGTGTAAAAGTAGAAAAAACGACGAAAAGTGTGCATTTGAATGGTACGAAATATCCGAAGGGGACGTACGTAGTTCCGATGAATCAAGCAAAACGTGGTTTAGCTAATGCTGTCCTTTATAAAGGAGAAGATGTATCAGATTGGGCAGCAATGTATGATCCAATCGTCGTGAATTTCCCAGATTTACGTGGGTTTACTATTCATGAAGTTCGAGAAGAAGGAGTATTTTCGAATGTGACCAATTCAGTTGATGAAGTTAATTTTACAACTGGAAAAATCGTTGGGAATACACCGAAGCAAGTATTGAAAAATACGAATAACGACACAGTGAAACTAGTGAACGAATTATTAAAAGACGGTAAAACAGTCGAAGTAGCATTAGAAACAAATGCCCGTGTAAACAAAGGTGATTTTATCGTAGAAACGAAGGATCTACGTTCGTATGCTAATGATTATTATTTTGAAGCAATTTCTCTAGGAAATTCAAAAAATATTAAAACGAATGTTTTAGTGCAACCGAAAGTGTCTGTAACAGGTTCTTCTCAATTAAGCTATACGTTGAAGGAATTAGGTTTTGATTTAGTAAGTCAAGCTGATGCAGATGTTATCGTAAGTGACAATACGAGTTTTAATCGAAATAATATTGAAGGGAAAGCATACATCGGATTAGGAGTTTCCGCTTTAAGTGCTGTTAGGTTAAGTGGAATACTACCTGGATATGATTTCGGTTATACGAGAACTAGTCATGAAGGGCTAGTAAAAGCAAATGTAAATGATCATTTATTAACATCCGGTTATGGGAATGACGAGTTGTTGTATGTTACAACTGGTGCGTGGATCTCTTCCGTTCCTGATGGCGCCGAAGTTCTTGCAACTTTTAGTAATGCTGAAGATTTTTACGTGGCTGGATGGTGGCCAGGGCATGAAGGGGCTAAAGGTGAAACGTTAGCATTTACAACAGATGTTGATGGGACGTCCATTACTCTTTTTGCTAATTCATTAGCTTTTAGAGCACATACCGACCATAGTTACCGATTGTTAGCAAATAGCATTTATGCTTCTGTTGGTGAAGAAAACGAGAAAAAGAAACGAGGTAAAGCTAAAGGGCATGCGACTACTGTGAATGATGTAAACGTGAAAGTTGAGGGTGAAAAAGTAACAGCAACTGTTGCTGAGAAAGCATTATTAAGTAAGAAGAATGATGCTAATCTATTTACGATTCAAGTTGATCGTCCAACTACAGATGGGTCGGTTGTCGTACAGCTACCGGCAAACGATATTAAACAATTACAAAAATCTCAACCGAATGCAAAAGTAGAAATTCAAACAGAAACGAGCACATTTGTGATTGCACTTACTGATATTGATTTGAAAAAGCTTGGAAAAATAAACGGTAAAGGATATATCAATGTTACGTTTAGTGTTGAAAAGCAAGATAATGGTGGAAAAGCTGAAGAACTAAGTGAAGTAGAATTAGTAAAGGTGAACATTGAGTAGGTTGTAAGGGTGAAAGTAAATTTGAGATGCGTCAATTAATTTTTCAAGTGCGTCAAAAACACGTGCAGGTGCATCAATTAACTTTTCCAAACACATCAAAACTACCAATATTCAACTAACCGAATAGTTCATCAAAGAAGAAGGTAGACTAGTCTACCTTCTTTTTCATTGTTAAAATAAGGGCTGAGGTGAAAATAATGAAAATTAAATGGGGTATTCTTAGTACCGCACGGATTGCGCGTACGCAATTTATTCCTGCGATAGATAGAGCGGAAAATGCGGAAGTAGTAGCAATCGCAAGTCGAAACAATAAAGTACATAATATCGCAAGGGAGTTAAATATTCCACGTGCATACGAAAGTTATGAAGCGTTATTAAATGATCCAGACATTGATGCAGTATATATTCCGCTTCCAAATCACTTACATAAAGAATGGGCTATAAGCGCGATTCAAAAAGGAAAACATGTACTTTCAGAAAAGCCTGCTACATTAACAGCGGAAGAAGCGACTGAAATTAAAGAGGCGCTTATTTCTTCTCCAGTAAAATATATGGAGGGCTTTATGTACCAGTTTCACCCTCAACATGAAAGGGTGAAAGAGATAATTGCTTCTGGTGAAATAGGAACAGTGAAGCAGTTCAATAGTAGTTTTTCTTTTCATTTAGGGGATCGAGAAAATTCGATAAAAATGCAAAAGGAATACGGTGGCGGAAGTTTGTATGATGTTGGCTGCTATCCTATTCATGCTGCTCGGATGATTCTTGGAAGCGAACCGATAGAGTTACAGGCATTTAGCCTTAACGATCAAGATAGTGGTGTTGATTTAACAACTTCAACGTTTATGAAGTTTGCGGGAAATGTGATTGCTAAAACGGAAAGTAGTATTGATATGGCAAATCGGGATGAGTATGAAATCATCGGAACGAAAGGAATCGTTAAAGTACCACACGCATTTCGACCTGATAAAGTGGGCGGAGTGGGGACTGTTATTGTGGAAAAGGATAATGAGATTCGCAAAGAGAAATTTAGTGGAGATATATACCGTTTAGAAGTTGAACATTTCTCAAGCGCAATACTGAACGATGGAACTGTTTCGTACACAATTGACGATACAATCAACAATATGAAAGTAATGGATGCATGCTGGGATTCAATTAAAACTGGGAGATCAGTAAATATTAAATAGTAGCATATTCTTGTAGGAATATTAGTTGAAACTGCCGAGATCATTATTTACTATTAACTATAATGTATAAGACAAGCTAAAGATAATGTTAATAGGTAAAAAGAACCATGAAAAAAGTTGGTGCTTACGAACTGTTAAAGTGAATCTCGTTTTGTCGATATCAAGATAGAATAATAGTATCGTACGAAAGGGCAAAGTCATTGAAAAATGATGACGCAAAACTATAGGGGCTAAGGGTTAACTATGCTAGCCAGTTACCGAATACTTCCTCCGTACGAACATATAGGAGGTTAACTTGATATGAAAATCTATCATAAGCTGTTTGTTACGTACTACTCCATTCTTATTGAAGACTGCCTTGACGAAGAGTTAAAAATGCAGCTTAAGAAAAAGCTATCGTATCATCATTTAAAATTAGGAATGTAATAATATAAAAAGAGGGATCAGTTTTGACACTGGTCTCTTTTTTCTATTCTAACGAAAACATCCATCAATATAGTGCACCTAAATAGTCAATCTAGTAGACCGTATTATTGAAGCGCTTACAATATAATTTAGGTAAGCGGTTACACAAAAGGCGGTGAAGAGAATGGATGCAAATTTAGAGACAAAGTCAGCGAAAGCTTCTACACAAATTAAAACAGAAAGTAAAAAGAAGCGTAACTGGAAAAAAGGCTTAACGTATTTAGCGTTTGTAGGGCCGGCATTATTATTCTTTCTTGTAATACAGATTGTTCCATTCTTAATGGGGATTTATTATTCCTTTACTTCTTGGAATGGAGTTAGTTCTGCAGTAGAGTGGGTTGGTTTTGAAAACTATAAACGAATTTTTACGAATGATCCAATATTTTTCCAATCGTTTATGTTTACGACAAAATTCATGCTTGCGGCAGTGTTAATAAGTAACTTAATAGGTTTTGGTTTAGCGTTAATTTTAAACGCTGCTCTGAAAACAAAAAATATATTACGAACAGTATTTTTCTTACCGAATGTAATCGGTGGATTATTACTAGGTTTCATCTGGCAATTTATTTTCGTCAGAGGGTTTGCATCTGTTGGAGAGGCAACAGGGTGGAGCTTCTTCCAGTTACCTTGGTTAGGAGATGAAACGACTGCGTTCTGGGGAATAGTTATCGTATTCGCATGGCAAATTAGTGGTTATATGATGGTTATTTACATCGCAGCTTTACAAGGTGTGGACCAATCATTATTAGAAGCAGCAAAAATTGACGGAGCTTCTACGTTCCAAACAATTACGAAAATAATTGTTCCATTAATATTACCAGCATTTACTATCTGTTTCTTCTTAACGATTTCGATGGCATTTAAGATTTTTGACTTAAACCTTTCTTTAACTGGCGGTGGCCCGTTCAATTCTACACAGTCAGTAGCCATTAACATTTACCAAGAAGCATTCCAAAACAACCGTTACGGGTTAGGAACTGCAAAGTCGATTATATTCTTTGTAATAGTTGCGATTGTTACAACGTTACAAGTAACAGCAACGAAGAAGAAGGAGGTTGAAGCGTAATGAACAAGTACACGAAAAAAACATTCGTGCTTGAAATATTTGCGATTATGTTAGCGCTTCTGTTCCTCGTACCGTTTTACTTCGTTCTCGTTAACTCCGTAAAAGGGTTTGGCGAAATATTAATTGATGCGGCGGCATGGCCAAAAGAGATTTTATTCTCGAACTATGCAAAAGTATGGGAAATTATTAACTTCCCGAAAGCGTTTATGAATTCTTTAGTCATTACGGTATTTAGCATTATCGGTATTGTTGTGCTAAGCTCGATGGCAGCGTGGAAAATGGTTCGTACACCAAGTAAACTCAGCAAAATTATTTTCATCCTAATTGTATCAGCGATGGTTATCCCGTTCCAAACGGTTATGATTCCGTTAATGAAGCTTGGTGGGACACTTGGTATTATTAATAGTATTCCCGGAATTATCATTATGTATTTCGGATTTGGAGTTCCGCTTTCACTATTCTTATATCACGGATTCGTAAAAGGAATTCCGGTTGAGATTGAGGAGGCAGCAAGAATTGACGGGTGTAGTCAATTCGGAGTGTTCTGGAGAATTGTATTCCCGTTATTAAAACCAATTACGGTAACAGTTATTATCCTAAATACACTATGGATTTGGAATGACTACTTATTACCACTTCTAGTATTACAAGATGCAGAATTACGTACCATTCCATTAGCAACAAGCTCATTCTTTGCTCAATATACGAAGCAATGGGATATGGGATTAGCGGCGCTTGTACTAGGTATCGCACCAGTTATTGTTTTCTTCCTATTCTTACAGAAGCACATTATCAAAGGTATTGCTCAAGGTTCTGTAAAATAAGGATCACGTCAGTAATAAGCTTCTGTTTCCGAGAGAATCAGGAGTTTACTATAAACAAACAACATTTAAGGGGGATTTATCAATGAAACGATTGCTTTTATTATCTATCTCGTTATTCCTAGTAATTGGCATAGTAGCTGGTTGTTCTTCAAGTGGCTCTAGTGACGAAAAGTCCAAATCAGATGGTGACGTAGTAACGTTAAACATGTTCCAATTTAAAGTAGAAATTGCAGATCAACTCGCAGAATTAATTAAAGAATTCGAAGCAGAGCATCCAAACATTAAAGTTAAGCTTGAAAGTGTTGGTGGTGGTGCGGACTACGGTGCTGCATTAAAAGCAAAATTCGCTTCTGGTGAGCAACCAGACATTTTCAATAACGGTGGATTCAAAGAGTTAGAGCTTTGGAAAGAGCATTTAGCAGACCTTTCTAATGAGCCTTGGGCAGAGCACGTTCTTCCAATCGGGAAAGTACCTATGACAGATGAAGATGGCACACTTTACGGTATGCCGGTTAACTTAGAAGGTTATGGTTTCATTTACAATAAAGATTTATTTGCAGAAGCTGGTATTACAGAGCCTCCAACAACGGTTTCTGAGTTAATTGATGCAGCGAAAAAGCTTGAAGCAAACGGAATTACTCCTTTCTCAGCTGGTTACGGCGAGTGGTGGGTAATTGGACAGCATTTATTAAACATTCCATTTGCACAACAAGATGATCCGGTAGCATTTATTGAAGGATTATATGACGGAACAGAAAGTTTCGTTGGCAACAAGCATTTCCAAGACTTCCAAACAGTTTTAGATGCTGAGTTACAATATGGTAACGCTAACCCGATTACAACGGATTACAACACACAAGTAACACAATTTGCAACAGGTAAAACAGCAATGCTACAACAAGGTAACTGGGTAGAAAACATGATTTATGAAATCAACCCTGATATTAACATGGCATTTTTACCAATCGCAATGACAGACGATGCAAGCGCGAACCGTCTACCAGTTGGCGTACCGAACAACTGGGTTTTAAACAAAAACTCTGACAATCTTGAAGAAGCAAAAACATTTTTAAACTGGATGGTTTCTTCTGAGACAGGTAAACGTTTCATCACAGAAGAGTTCGCATTTATCCCTGCGTTCGATAACATCGAGCCTGCTGGTTTAGGAGATCTTGGTCAATCTATTTTAGAATACTCTGTGGAAGACAACACGATTCCTTGGACTTGGTTCAGATGGCCAGATGGAGCAAACAAAGAATTCGCAGCAACTATTCAAGAATATGCTGCTGGTAAAATTGACTACGATACAGTATTACAACGATTCCAAAGCACTTGGGATAGCTTTAAATAAGTTTCAATTTTAAAAGGTGGTGGCCGAAATGGCTGCCATCTTTTCGGCGTATTTATTACAAATTAGTGCTATAAATTGAACTGAAAAGTGTAAACTCCTCTATGGAAGTCTTCGTTTTTCTATTATAATGATTGATAAAACTAAACTCGAGGTGGTGGGCGTATGTTTAAAGGAAGTATTCGTAATAGACTTATTATTTTACTATTGATTGTAACGGTTCTGCCTTTCGGTACGTCCATCATTATAACGTACTATCATACGAAAGAAGCGTTTAAAGATTTAGTTGTGCAAAATAATAGTAATTTACTATATCAAGGTAAAATTAATATGGAAAGTTACTTAACGGAACTTAACGGACTTACCCTTTCCTTATATAACAATCCTGATTTTATTAATTATATGAGAGCACCTCATAAGGAGGATAATTATTTAACACTTGGAATCGTAAGAAATATTTTACAAACAGTACTATATGCGGAAGAAAATATAAGGCGAGTAGAAATATCTTTTGCGGATGAGAACCAATTAATTACCGTTTCGAAGCGGTCGAATGTTGTTTTTTCTAATACAGTAACGGATAAATATCAAGATTTATACGAAAGAGCGGAACAGAGTCCAAATAATATGTACTTTGACACGAAAGGCCTTTCTCATGGAACGATCTATTTACATCGTGCGCTCCGGAATGTTCCAAGCGAAGAGGTGTTGGCGTATATTACGCTAGAAATCGCTACAGAGAAAATTCTAGATTTAAGTACGAACCTTTATAATAGTGAAAATGAACAATTTTTCATCCTGTCATCAGAAGGAGAACTAATATATAATTCCATGAACACAGTGATGGAGGAAGAGGAATGGATACAACAAATTGTAAAAGAAGATGTAGTAGCACACGACCAATTCGAGTGGAGAGGCGACGATTTTCATGGTGTCATTATGTACGAGCAAATATCTCCTACTGTTGGTGGGTGGCTGCTAGTAAAACGGGTACCGTATACGTCGCTATACGATAATGCGTTTACCGTAACGAAAATTAACATACTGTTCGGGGTTGTCGGCTTAACGCTCGTTATACTATCTACACTTTTCGTGTCGTTCAAAATTACTTCTCCAATACGTGTTTTAATGCAAAATATTAAACAAGTTGAAAAAGGCGACATGAAGGTACAGTTCGATTCATTAGGTAAAGATGAAATTGGTGTACTAGGTGAACGTTTCAAACAAATGATGGAAAAAATTAATCATTTAATTAATCGTGAATATAGACTAGAGATTGAAAATAAAACGAACCAACTACGCGCTCTTCAATCTCAAATTAATCCACATTTTTTATATAATGCATTACAGTCAATCGGGACAGTAGCGTTGAAAAATAATGTGCCACAAATATATACGCTTATTACCCATCTTTCGAAAATAATGCGCTACGGAATGAATATGGAGGAGGAAATTGTCCCACTCAAAAAGGAAATAAACTACATTCGAGCGTTTTTCCTTCTACAAAAAGAACGGTTCGCAAATCGGTTTGAATATGAGTTAAATATAGAAGAGGAAGCGATGGATGTACCTGTTCCGAAGATGATTCTACAGCCAATTATCGAAAATTATTTTAAGCACGGTTTTGATGGAGGCAATGAAATAGGTAGTATAACGGTGGAAGGTAGTGTTGAGGATAACGAATTAATATTAATCGTGAAAGATAACGGAGTTGGAGTATCAGAGCAGCGATTACTAGACATTTACCGGCATTTGAAAAATGAAGTACGCTTTCCTAAAGAAAATGATGGAACGCATATCGGCTTAAAAAATGTATACATGCGCTTAAAGCTTTATTACGGTGAATCAGCTAGTTTACAAGTAGACAACCGTAAGGAAGGAGGCTGGATCGTTACGATGAGTATTCCAACTTCTTCTACTAAGGAGGTGGGGATGAAGTGAAAGCGTTAATTGTCGATGATGAAAAGCATGTTCGGGATGGTTTAAACTTATTAGCTGATTGGAAAGGTAACGGGATAGAGGAAGTGTTAGAAGCGGAAAATGGAGAGGAAGCGATAGAGTTAATTGCTACTCATCGTCCTGCCATTGTGTTTTCAGATATGAGAATGCCAAAAATGAATGGTATTGAGCTCTTAGAGTGGATATTCAACTCTAAGTATAATTGCAAAACAATTGTCGTAAGCGGCTATGATGATTTCGAATATATGCGAAACGCAATTTACTATAATAGTTTTGATTATATATTAAAGCCAATTGACCCAGAAATTTTAAATGAGACGTTAGCGAGAGCAATTGGGAAGTGGAAGGAAGAGTTTGGAGGGAGCGTTGAACTCGAAGATCGCGAAGAAGATGATACGAGCATGAAGGCAATAAAAGACTATATTTTTGAGAACTACCAGTCTGATGTTACACTTCAAGACATTGCAGAAAAGTTTTATTTAAGTCGGGAACATATTTCACGAAAGTTTAAGCAAGAGTACAACGAAACAATTACTGATTATTTAATGAAAATACGGATAGAAAAGGCAAAGGAGCTTTTAACCAAGCCGCAATTAAAAGTGTATGAAATTGCCTACAAAGTCGGATATCAAAATGAAAAATACTTCAGTAAAGTGTTTAAAAAATATACCGGTTTAACACCGAATGAGTTTCGAAAAGGATAAAGGGGACAGAGATTGCTCTGTCTCCTATGCTTGTGGGGCCAAACGAGCCGTCTCCGCTTTTCTAATTGTCTAGCTCCGGCGGCTAGGTCCGGCTCAAACTTCACTTTTCCTCCGCACGATAAGACATCATCGACTCGAAGATCGCTCGCCGTGATTCCTTTATCTCCTGCGGAAAAGCTCCAGTTTGATTGGACCTGATCGAGCCGTCTCCGCTTTTCTAGTTAGTTTGCTTGTTTTCTTCTACTAATTACCGATGGATCTTGGTAGACTAGCTGTTGTACTGTCGCAATGAGCGTGTCTAGCTTATTTTCCATCCTCGTTAATAAATAAAACGTGACAGCCACTGGAAATCCAACGTCACTTATCCAGCTCCACCATTGTTCCATTTAACGTTCACACCTCCTTAAAAAAGGGCCAGAGCTTGCCCTGACCCTACTAGCTTATTATTCTGCCATTTCAAAAACAGTTTCGGTACGCTCGATTACCTTTGCACTATGTTTCGTAACATAGTTACCACCGTTCGTTGTGAATACGCCGGAAGCAATAATTGCATCCATCGCACTAGTTATTTCAGCTTCCGTTACGTCCTCACGTGGCTCATCAACAACTAATTTCGCTTGTCTTCCCATTTCATTTAAGAAAATTAGCTCTAACGTTTTCATGTCTTTCACCTACCTTTCTTCCTAGTTACTTGCTAACCATTATTCAACGATTAGCTGTAAGTCGTTACGCTTCACTGCATCTAACGGGTACACTTGAAGACTACTAATCGCTTGTGCTGCTGCAATTAACCCTTCGTTTGTTGCATCAATTGCGATGTTGTTGTAGTTTTTTGTTTTAAATTGTACGTTTCCATGCTCGTCCAACCCTACCTCAAAGATTAAGCGAAGCTGTGTATTTTCTAGTACTGCTTGTGCCATCCTTATCACCTCCTTCACCTTCTATATAAAGCCTGTGGAAGGAAAAGTAGCGCTACTAGTAAATTTTTTTAAAAAAATATGATGGTACCATAACGAAAACGTTCAACAGAAAGCAAGGGTAGTTTAGTGATGATTAAAAATGTAGCGATAAAGTGATAAACTATTATTAATGAATAAAGGGAGAGAACTTGCACTTCCCTACAAAAAAGGAGCCTTTTCGATGCTAATACAGTGTACGAAGAAACTATTAGATGAATTGAAAATAAAACCAGCTGAACCACCAACAGATGCAGAACGTTTATTTTCTTGGCATGCCAATCTTATGTTGATTGGTCGTAAAAAAACGTTAGTACTAGTTAATGATCGCAATCGTTATACTGTCGTTCTTTTTGGATTAAAGGCAAAGCAGATGAAAAATATACAGCAATTAATGAGGGACGCGATCCGAGAAACACTTCAAGCGGAAGGAATAAAAGATGAATTTATTGAACCGTTTTTCCGTAATGAAGTAGTCTTTTCGAAAACACAAGGTAGGACGTTCGTTGCTAGAATGAACAAAGCGTGTGAAAATGTATACTACTTTCAAGAAGACATTCAAGAAGAAGCTATAAATCAAGTAGAGCTAAGTAAAAGAGTGAGTCGAATATATGCAGGCGAAGGAAAGGGGTATATCGAACCAAACGAAGAAATGTATAAAGATATAGCTGCCTGGAACGGTCAGCCTATTTTTCATACCGAGGCGGTTCAATTAAAAATAACACTCCAATTAGAGAATTATCGTATTTGGCGGAGAGTTATCGTCCCAATACATAAAACTTTTTCACAGTTACACACAGTAATGCAAGCTGCTTTTAATTGGCAAGACGAACATTTGCATGAATTTTATATACTAAATCTAGCTGGCAAACCGATAGCACATTTAGTTGCTACTGAAGAAGCCTTTGCATATGCAAGAGATGAAGTCCCAATGAAAATGAATAAGGATGTTATTCTATCCGAATACCTTCCAAATAAGATGTTGTATGTTTATGACTTTGGGGACGAGTGGAAGCATGTCATTGAAGTAGAAAAATTGATAAATGATTATTCCAATCCTTTTCCAACTTGTGTTGATGGGGAAGGCAATACACCGCCGGAAGATGTAGGTGGAGAAGGTGGTTTCGAATATTTTATGGAAGTGCTAGCTGACAAAAAACATCCAGAATACGAGCACATGTATTCATGGGGGAGAAGTCAAGGGTATGAAAGCTTTAATCGAGATCAAGTGAACAGAATGTTGAAGGATAAGTAACGAAAAACTGACTTAGAAGAATAGGGAGGTTAGAACTTATCTAACCTCCATAGTAAGTGTTACTCTCCGTATCCATTCGGATTATTGCTTTGCCATCTCCAAGAATCACGGCACATTTCTTCAATTCCTTTTTCTGCTTTCCATCCTAACTCTTTTTCTGCTTTTGTTGGATCGGCATAGCATTCCCCAATATCACCAGGGCGACGGTTAATAATACGGTATGGTACTTCTTTTCCGGAAGCTTCCTCAAATGCTTGTACCATTTCTAGTACGCTATAGCCTTGGCCAGTCCCTAAATTGTAAGCATCAACATTAGTAGTTTTCTTCACTTTCTCTAACGCCTTTAAATGCCCTTTAGCTAAGTCGACAACGTGAATATAGTCTCTTACACCTGTTCCATCAACTGTGTCATAATCGTCTCCAAATACTTGAAGATTAGGTAGTTTCCCTACCGCAACTTGTGTAATGAATGGCATTAAATTATTCGGAATTCCATTCGGGTCTTCGCCAATTTTTCCACTTTCATGTGCACCAATTGGATTGAAGTAACGTAGTAAAGAGATACTCCAAGTAGAGTCAGAAACGTATAAATCTCTGAGAATTTCCTCAATCATAAGCTTAGAACGGCCGTATGGATTTGTTGCGCTCAATGGGAAATCTTCAGAAATAGGTACACTTTCTGGCATCCCATAAACCGTTGCAGACGAACTGAAAACAAGTTTTTTTACATCATTTTTTTTCATTGTTTCACAAAGGTTTATGGTGCCTGTAATGTTATTTTGATAATAGTAGAGTGGCTTTTCTACTGATTCACCCACTGCTTTTAACCCTGCAAAATGTATTACCGCATCAATTTGATTTTCTTGAAAAACTTGTTCGATTTTCTCTATCTGAAGTAAATCAGCCTCGTAAAATGCAAAGTCCTTCCCAGTAATTTCTTTTACACGGCGTAACGATTCCATTTTACTATTCGAAAAGTTATCTAAAATGATAACGTCGTATCCTGCTTCTAATAATTCCACAGTAGTGTGACTACCAATATATCCGGCTCCACCTGTTACTAAAATAGCCATTATTTTACCCCCGAACTATGTATTTTCAAATTTTGACATATAGTAAGATTATATCATTGGAATACGACGAGGGCTAGTTGTCGTATAATAACAAAATTTCGGTATTTTCTACAAAAAGATAAAACTTATTGTCGAATATGTAGTAAAATAGTATCAGAAAATAGATGGGAGTGGTTCCTATGAAGAAAGGTTTATTGCTAATTTTTTGTTTAGCTCTATTATTTTTAGCAGCATGTACATCAGGCACGTCTAGTAATTCTAGTAAATCTAACTCTAGTAAAAATACACTATATAAAGTGCGTGATTACAAATATGACGAAGATTATTATGAGTTCGTTAATGACATTCGTTACGGGTTTATGAATAAAAAAGGTGAAGTGGTTATTAATTATCAGTTTGATTATGTTGGTGAATTTTCGGAAGGATTAGCAGTCGTGTACATAGGGGATAAGTATGGATTTATTAACGAATCTGGTGAGTACGTTATTAATCCTCAATATGATTACGCCGAAAAGTTTACAGACGGTTTAGCGGCGGTCCAATTAAATGGCAAGTATGGCTATATTAATAAAAAGGGCGAGTATGTTATTAACCCTCAATTTGATAATGCCTATCCGTTTTCAGAAGGGTTAGCAGCAGTATCCGTTGGAGATAAATTTGGATTTATTGATAAAGATGGAACGTACACAATCAATCCACAATTTGAATATGTAGGACAATTTTCGGAGGGGCTTGCTTGGGTAGAGTTGAGTGAGAGAATAGGTTACATTGATAAAACAGGTAAATATGTGATTAATCCTCAGTTCGACAGTCCTTATTACATGGATTACGGTAATCTTGATTTTC
Source organism: Sutcliffiella cohnii (assembly GCF_002250055.1). Classification (NCBI taxonomy): domain Bacteria; kingdom Bacillati; phylum Bacillota; class Bacilli; order Caryophanales; family Bacillaceae; genus Sutcliffiella; species Sutcliffiella cohnii. Next base: position 3,990,801 of record NZ_CP018866.1, on the reverse strand, counting down.
GCGATGGTATTGCGTTAGTAATGGTGAAAGAC